>JAFZAB010000077.1 GCA_017548425.1 Victivallales bacterium | reverse complement strand
CTCCATTTTTCGGGACGCAGCGCAGGAAGCCTCTCTGGAAAGTTCCGTCATTCCGAGGTTTTCGGGCTTCGGAGAAAAATCTTGGATCCCCCCCTGCTTGGGCGACCACTGAATTTCACCAAGCCCGTCAATGGCTCACCCGTTGACGGGCTTTCTTTTTTCCGCAAGTCCCCGCACGCACGGCACTTGCGCAGATTCTCCGTTTTGCGTGAACTCCCCTGCGGAGAACGGCGAAAAGGCCGTTTCAAGGGCTTCTCCAGCCGTCTTTCTGCCCGTTTTCTCCGTTTGAAAAGACCGCCAACTTTTCCCCTAAATCACCATTTTCACCCTCAAAACGCCGATATTCTCCACTTTTTTCTTGAATAGCGTTGTCTGGATGTCAAGAGAAAGGCAGATAAAATCTTCTCCGCAGAAGAACAGCCGATGATTTTGAGGTGCAGTCGGAGAAGGTTTCAAACCTCAAATTCAAGATATGAGATGCGAAAAGCGACCTTTTACAAATCGGCTTTTCGGGCAAAAAATGAGCCGCCTGACCTCGCTTCCAATGGTCTGTCCGACGAAAAAACTCCCTGACCTCCTCAATTCCGTCCCTCGTGGTTGAAATGTGCCATTGGAGGTTATATTAGATGAGTGACAAAAACGACAACGCACATACCTGCCAACATAAGGTTAACACAACACCATGAATCCCCTCCTCCGCAAAATCTTCTTCTGGGACGCGCCCGCGCAGGAATCAATAGTGGAGAAAAGCACGATGACTAGTGAGGCACTAAAAGAATCCTCCTCTGACCGACGGTCCGTCATTTATGGTCTGTGGACAGTGGTATTGCAGTTTGTTTTCATCATGATGTTCCTTAATGCAACGTCTGGCTGCGTTAGAATCGATCTGCCAGAGCTTGTATTTGCTCAACCAAAAATCTACAGGACCAAGAAAGTTTGTCGGGTTTTTCATGAGAAAAGCAAATTCTTCCCTTTCTGTTTTTCTGGGGGCTGGTGGATTGAGGGAGTTGACTATCAAAACAGATACATGTCTTATCAACATCTGAGCGAAATGCAAAACGAACTGCAAATAAACACTCTTCCAGTTGGCACTTTGCTAAAAGAAAGCCGTTCCGAAATGCAATATGGCTTCTCGCTATGGTATCTGTTTACTCGATATGAATCTCGAAGACTGGAAATCCTTGATGGAGAACTGAGGGGGCTAGTCGTCATTTCAGACAATTTCTGGTTGCCAAATGATGATGGTTATGACATGGACGTGTTGGAAGTATGTCCGTCGTGCGAAGCACCTCCTCCGTAAAAACTTCTTCTGGGACGAGTCACCCCGTCAATTCCATGCCACGCGGTTGAAATGCGCCGTTGGACGGGGTAGATTAAGGCATAGGACGGAAAAGACAACACAACTAATTTTACCCAGCACCATGAAGCCCCTCCTCCGCAAAATCTTCTTCTGGGACGCGCCCGCGCAGGGTGCGTTCTTCGCGCTGACGCTTCTCATTGTCCTCCAAAGATGCTTCTGGCCGATCGTCTATGGTGTGGGCCTGCCCGTCTTCCTGCGCAACGACAGCATCGGTCTGACGCTTTTCTGCGTCGAATTGTTTCTGTGCGCTGTGCTGGTGGTTTATTCGTTGGTCTGCCTCTTTCACTTCTGCCCAAAGAAAGCCTTTTCAAAGGTCTCCGCTGTCATCGTATTCGTGTGTGCCGTAATTATTCTCGCGGTGTGGGCGATTTCGACTGAACATCTGAAGGCGGTGACGACTGTATTTACAATACTGTTTATCTTCTTGGGACTAATCTATTCCTTCCATCCAGTCGTCAAGATTCAAGACTGGCTGTTTGCGCTTGTTCCGCTTCTTGTAGGCGCGGCGTTGCATTTCAACATCAAAATCGCGAGCACACAGTCCGTCTTGCCGCTATACGGTTTGACTGTCTCCCCGAAGTTCGATTTCTTCCATCTTGTCGGATATGGGCATCTTTGGCTGCCTGCAATCTGCTGCATCGCGCTTCTTGCGGCAGGCTATCTTCTCAGCGGCAGAGTCATCGCGAAGGCAGGGGGCTTTCCGTTCAGGAAACTTTTCGGGAAGGGCGTCGCCACCCTGTGGATTGTCTTTGCCGTGATGTATCTTGCGAGTGTCGCCATGGGATTGCAGGCGATGCACTCATACCGAAACGCGATAAGGGAACTGGATTCATTCTGGGGAGTGTCCGTCAACTACAAGTCACTTGATGAACTGTATCGCAAGAGCGGTCGCATCAACCAGTCATTCTGGGATGAACTCGTCGGCCTGAAGGTGGAGTTCCACGAACTCAACAAAAAATACGACGGCATCGACTCCATTGTCGTGTATCCCAACGCGGTCCTGCCTCCTGAAATCAACGAGCAGTGGAAGGCCGCCTTCACGGAATCCCCTGAACTGCGGCGCAGCGAGGAGATGCTAAACGAGCCGCCGCCGCTGCCTGAACGTAAGTTGGGATTCAACTATGATGAGGCATACTCGGACATCATGTCCAAATGCAGAACAATGACGCGTCTGGAACTATGGCGCGTCAGGCTTGCCTTGGAGGCGAATGACATCCTTTCCGCGCAGAAGGCACTTCGGCGAATGGACAATATAGCCTCCTCATTCCTAAGCGACTATGGCTTTGTTTCTGGCTTGGTGTGGGGGGCGATCGAGGCCATGCGCGCCAAAGCGTTTTCACAGATTATAGCCAGCCGACTTGCCGATGAGAAGTGGCTGCGCGAACAGTCTGAACTGATGCTTGAGAAGGAACGCCACATCCCACTCATACACAAGCAGATGATTATTGGTCATGCATCGTGTATGATTGAAGCAATAGACAATATGGAGTCATCAATTCGCGGGCAGTTCCTGTTTTGCCCTGATTCATTCACACTGCTTTATCGGGAAGGGGCGGCGCTTGCAAGATGTCATCTGATCAATGACTTTTCGGACTTCCCACAGAAGCCCAATGGTATCTTAGCGAGAATGCTCACTGATTCTTTGCGCAACACAGGTACGCATTTCATGCCGAAGACGCTTGCGGCATTTCGGATATCACGTGGGATGGTTATGGCGGAATTGGCGCGTCGCAAAGATGGACGTTGGCCAGACGCCATGGACGATTTGCCAGAAGACCCATTCTCGCACAAGCCGCTGAAATACACCGTCGGCAAATACGAAATGCCAGAGGAGCATTTCCAGCCAAACGATAATCCGGAGCCGTTTGACATATCTCCAGAGTTGCAAAAGCAATTGAGTATGACGGATGAGCAGGCGGCGGAGTTCACCCGCCCCCGAAAATACACCTTCAAGACGGAGCGGCGCACCGTCGATGCCGTTCAAATCTGGAGCGTTGGTCTCAACGGCGTCGATGACGGCGGTGAACGCCTCCCCAATGGAAAGGATGACATCCGTTTCATCATTCCTATAAAGTAAGCCAATCCCGCGCCACGCGATTGCAAACCTCCGAAGGGAGTGTAGATTAGGGGATGGACGAGATTGGCAGTGGAGAACCATCTCGAGTACCATTATGGAACGAAGTTGCCAACAGCAAGGTAAAAAGTCAACTGCGAAACGACGTCTCGCAGTTGTCATGCTCACATTGGTTTCGGGCCTTGTGTTTTTTGTGGCCATCAATCACTACAAGATAATCAGGGAACGCCTCAATGTTTCAAATTGCAACTCTAACCTAAAGCAATTGGCGTGTGGATTGCACGTTTATCAATTTGGTCAGAAGAATGGCGGAAACGAATCATTACCTCATTTCCCTTCTTTTCAGGAACTTGTTGAATGCGGCGTTTTTGATAATGATACTTTGCGGGAATTGGATTATTGCCCGAAAACACACAAAAAATATGTATATGTCCAATATGAGAGGGCTGTTGACCCTGATAGTGTCGCCGCCTGCAATACCCCTGTACTGCTTGACAGCGTGATTGGTTGCCACAAACACAGAAAAGCCAACCTACTTGGGATGGACACAGAAGTCTCTTGGACATTGATTGCCTTCGAGGCCGGACAAGTTTCTGCTGTGGAGAACCTCACTTGTTTCAAGGATATCTATGACAAGTATGCTCCGTTTATGTCCAAAGACGATGCCGAGGTTCTTCGGAAGTGCTGTGAGGCGGCAGACATCAAATGAGTATTATTCCATCCCACCTGAAAACAGTCCCCGCCAGTCGAGCTAATCCCGCGCCACGCGATTGCAAACCGCCGAAGGGAGTGTAGATTAGGGGGATGGCAACAGCGAGTAGCAAATAAACTGGATACAATGAAGCCCCTCCTCCGCAAAATCTTCTTCTGGGACGCGCCCGCGCAGGGGGAATGAAATAGCAGATAATGATGTTTGACACAAAAACACAGAATGCAAAGCCTCCTGCTCGCCTGCACGCCATTCTGGCACGACGGGGACCGAATGCAGTTGTCTTTCGGCGTGGTCCGTCCGACAAGGTCGCCGTCATCGGCTGGGACCGCAGCAATGACACCTTCGCCTTGGGACAGTGGCTGCGCGGTCGCATCTATCCGCTACGATGCGACTTGTCTCCCAAGGGAGAGCATCTGATTTACTTCGCCGCAAAGTATGGTCGTGTGAATCCTGTGGAAAAAATCGTCCGCGAGGAAGTGGAACGGAGGGTTGGGAACTTTTACAATTGGTATGACGAATGGCAAAGGAATCAAACTTCCGATTTTGAGTCTTTCATCGAGGCAAAGCATCGTGAAGCAGAGCACGAGGAGAAACTGATACGCGACGAACATCGGCAGGAGTTTCAACGGATGGAGCAGTCTGCCGACTACCACGACTACAGTTGGACGGCAATCTCTCGTACTCCTTATCTCAAGGCGCTCTCCCTCTGGTGGCACGGCACGGGATGGAATGGAGGCGGTATTTTCGAAAGCGAGAGGGAGTTCTACCTCAACCGTCCGCCTGAATGGATTGCAAAGACCATTCCAGGCGTGCAGGACCGCAGATTAAAGGAGCTTCCGCTCACGGATTATCTGAAAAAGGAGCAAGGCTGGGGAACTCGGGGAGAATGCATGATGGTCTATGACTTTCGCCTGGAGCGTGATGGGTGGCAATATTTGGAGAATGCCAAGCCAGGATGGTTTTATGAGAAAACACTTTCCAATGGATGGATTCTGCGGAAGGAATTCCCTGGCGGCTACGAGTCTCGGCATGAAATCTACTGGGAACGGCATTGTCTTCTGGATGCCGACGGGAAGGTGCTTATGGACGGTATGGACTGGCGCTGGGCGGAGTACGACACCTACCGCAAACGTATCGTCTATGCCGAAAACGGCGCAATCTACGCGTTGGAATTGAAGTTGCCGTTGGAACCGAAGCAGTTGTACGATTTCAATGGAATGGCCTACCAGCGGATCACCGCGCCGTATTAGGAAAATGCAAGCAAAAAGGGAAAAGACAGTAGCGGGAAAACAGCAAGAAACGGAAGAGGCGACATGCACGCAATAATACGTCAAGGCGAAGGCAAGTACTATGTTTCCGCAGTATTTGGCTACTACAAGGACATAACGGCCACGGATGATTACGAGAAGTATCTCCAGAACATACATAATCCTTATTGGATTGTGTGGGATGCTGAAAAGAGGCGTCTGATCAAATGGCTTGCATTCGCTCCCAATACAAAATACATCATTCCACAAGTCATTATCATCGATGCCGACCAGAGCAATTGGCGCAAGGATGAAAATGGCGTTGGCTGCGTTGTTTTTTTGAATAGGGAACTGCTTGATTCCTTTCTGGACAGGGACGAACAGCCTAAGGAGATTCTTGACAAATGCCGTACAATGGATGCAGGATATGTATATGAAGAGACAACGGAAATCAAGACGGAGGCGGATATTGTCAATCTTTCCTGGGCGTCTGGTGGATTTCACGACGCATTCATCGCAAAAGAGGAACTAAAGGAAGATGGCACTCTTTATCTGCTCTTTGAAGGAACCTGGGGCTACAAGATTGAAGTCTGGTTCAGGGGTGATCTGGAATATGACACTTCCAGCAGGCATTCAGATGAATATGACCATTTCTGGCTTGGCTCAACTGTCATTTTGCAGGATGGATTCGTTTATCTCATCGATGACGATGACATGACTGTCGATAAGATAGGCCCCGGATACTGCTACTTCAAGGCAAGGCACATGAAGTACAGAATTATCCCTGATTGAGCGGAATATGAAAACAACAAGGAAAAAGCCATGAAGCACCTCCTCCGCAAACTCTTCTTCTGGGACGCACCCGCACAGGGCGCGTTCTTCCACGCGACGCTGATGTGGGCGGTGCCTTGGTGCATTTCCGCTTTTCTGTGCTTCTGGCTGGCGTTTCTCCTGACGCGCGAACCTTCTGATGTCTTGGTGAAGGTTTTCGGAATGTGGCTTGTCCTGATACCGTTTTATTCAATGTCAGTTATCGCTGGGATTGAGGCGGTTATAGTTGTCGTCTGTCTGGTGCGCCTGTTTGTCCTGGGCCGCAGAAGTCGACAGGATGTGCGTTCGCGCGAATGGCTGGCGCTCTGCCTGCGCGTGATGGCGGGACTGCTTTGGCTTTCCACGGGTGCCGTTCTCTTGGCGCACTGGGAGCGCTGGACGGCGTATGTCGTTCCCGCATTGGCGCTTGCATTGTGCGGGTATGCCTGTCTCGGAGGATGGCTGAAACACATCCAGAATGACTTGATTTGCAAGGGAGTACGGCGTATATGGTGGATTGTGGCCGTGGTTTGGACGGTGTCGCTTTGCCTTGCCATTTCCGCAAAAATCGCGGCAAACAGGAATTGCGCCGATCTCGAAAAACTATTCGGGCGTCCGCCGACTGCCGAGGCAAGAGACGCGCGGATTACACGGGAATGTCGCATTGACGCTGATTTCTGGCGGAAGGTCCGCGAAATCCTTGCACGTCGCCCAAAGCCCGGGACAGGTTATGTGGATGGGAATGACGATTCCGTTATATACATAAACGACATTCTGGAGCATTACCCTGATTTCCGGAAACTTACCCCACTTGAGCTCGACCGCTATCGGCGTCAGTTGGCAGACTTCACGGAATTGTCAGTGCTTGAGACGATGTTCAGCGAATCGCCGCCATTGCTTCTTCACGAAGATTACATCAGGCTGGAGGTTGCCGATGCCCTACGCAAGTTGTTTATGGCCGAGCTGTGGCGTCTGCATTTTGCATTGGTTGACAAAGAGATGGAGACAGTGATGGAGGCCATTCGCGTGGTGAACAACCTTCTCGAATGTTGGAGGCTGATTGAAACGTACTCCTTTGGGAATAGTGGCCTGAACAGTGACAGACTCTGGTTCTTTTTCCTTGAAAAGCTCCTGTCCTCGCCGTTGCCGACGGATGAACAACTTGCTATGGTGAAGGAACTTCTGGAGAAAAGCGACCCCGCATACAGGGAGGCTTTATATGGTAAGGTGTATGATTTAGGCATTCGTTTCAACGAGCAATTTGAAATGAAGGACGATTTTTTGGCAGGAGAGGCGTTGCCAGTGATTTATCCCGTATTTTATCTGCTTCATTCCGTGAACGGAGGCTATTGGGAAAAGCCATCTTGGTCAAGGCGGGTGACAATCAACGCAGGGCATCTTTTACTGCCGCAGTTCTTCTGGTTTGCCGCCAACGACCAGCGCATTGTCTTCAAGGTGTTGAGGGAGCTTCCAGAAACGATGCCGGCATACAATTGCGGCAGCCTTTTGGTTGGGATGGATTTTCATTATGATTGGCTGCAATTTGCTTATTATGGTTATCGAAATGTCTTGGCGAAAAACAGGGTCTTGCGTTGCGCCATAGACGCCCTGCTGGAATACAGGCGGACGGGGGCATATCCCGCCTCTATGCCCTCGGCGTTGGAAGATCCTTATACGGGCAAACCGCTGAAATACCGTGTCGGCGAGTGCTGTTTTTTTGACTACGACAAGCAGAAGGCAGTCCCGATTCAGGCTATTCAGGTCTGGAGCGTCGGCCCCAACAAAACCGATGACGATGGCGTAAACTTCGACCTCCCAGGAGACGCGCAACGCACGGCATACAGCAGACGCGACGACATCCGCATTCTGCTTCCCCTCAAACAAAGCAAGCCGTGACACATCGCGCCCCCTGCCAATCCCCCTCCGCGCGATTGCCAATTGAACTTCCGTTCCTCACTCGTCGTCCATTCTTCGCGCAGATGGACCATTCACGCCAATCAAGAACCAAACGACCTTTTCAGCCTGTTTTTTGAGGCGGAAAAAACGGTTTCCCGTTCTCCCGACGGCTGGCTTTTGAAAAGGTCGCGGGTTAGCGAGCGGAGAACGCTGGAGAACGGTTCTAAATCGCCCCACCTTGTCCGACCATCGCTTTTCACGCAGCCCATTGACGGCTTTCCCGTCAGTGGGCTGTTTCGTTTCTCCTAACTACCGTGAAATGCGACATTTAGGCGTATTCTCCGTTTGCGCCCATCCCCCTGCGGAGAACGGAGAAAAGACCGTTTCGGGGACTTCTCCGGCCAGTTTTCCGCCGGTTTTCTCCGTTTGAAAAGACCGCCGGCTTTTCTCCTAAATCGACATTTTCACCCTCAAGACGCCGTTTTTCTCCGCTTTTTTCTTGAATAGCGTCGTCTGGATATCAAGAGAAAGGCAGATAAAATCTTCTCCGCGGAGGAACAGCAGGCAGTTTTGAGGTGGGGACGGAGAAGGTTTCAAACCTCAAAATGCCAAAATGAGATACGAAACGCGGTCTTTTACAAATCGGCGTTGGGGGGCGGTATCGGGCATCGCGGTTTGACGAAAAACCTCCCGCCAGTCGAGCCAATCCCGCGCCACACGATTGCAAACCGCCGAAGGGAGTGTAGATTAGGGGATGGACGGAAATGGCAATGCGTAATTCATCTGAAATTAACGTCAAGAGTTTAGAAGGTTAGTTTTTATTTCAAATGCAAGGCGACAGATGGCATTGGATAATACAGATAAATCAAACATCTTTCAACTCGAGCAATACCGCGAGTTTGCGGAGTACATCCGATACAAAGAGGCGGGTCTCCGAAAGGAGGCATTCCTTCATCTGAACAGTTTTCTGGATGAGACGGTATCCTGGGGCACAGAGGAACGACGTGCGTTCATTCGTGCCTTTTTTGCCGAGCCAAACGCGGAGACGAGGTGGAAATGGAGCAGTTTCCCCCTTTGCGAGCGTTTGCTGATACCAGCCGTGCTGGATTGGCGTAAAGAATCTCCTAACGACCCGATTCCGTATTTTGCGTTTGCCGACATTAGCACAAATCTTTCAGGATGTATTCCACGATCACAATGGCGTGAACTTGTGGGTGTTTCCTTGGAGGAGGATGCGTATTATGACCTGCAGAATCACCCAGAATATCTGGCGGCGCGGAAGGCAATGATTTTGGCTC
The DNA here is from genome assembly GCA_017548425.1 of Victivallales bacterium. Lineage (GTDB taxonomy): Bacteria > Verrucomicrobiota > Lentisphaeria > Oligosphaerales > Oligosphaeraceae > UBA1407. The sequence goes on along the minus strand of JAFZAB010000077.1, from coordinate 38,009 downwards.
CCGACGTGCCTGCATATCGTGTTCTGTATATTCAAATCCTGATACGATATCTTGGAAACCTCTACCATAACTTCTATTCTGGCTTTCCAGATGTTCCCTTCCCGTCTGCGGAACTGGAAGATTGCGGGCAGCAACTTGATGCCCTGCCTGACAATATTCCTGAAAAAAAGAATCTTGTGGAGGAGTATTATCGCTCGAAGTCGTGCTTGGAAGAATTTAAGCCGAAACCAAATATGCCAATGCATTGCAAAATATGCCAAAGAGGGTTTGATGTGGAGACTGTGCGGAAGGGACCAGTTTCCCAGCGTGAACTCTGTCCTGAATGCCTCCAGCTCTGCCGTCGCCAGCGTCAGCCAGGCGGTCCAGAAACGATAATACTGCATTCTCTGCATCAATGCCTCATTGCCAAAGGCGTAGTTAAAGAAAAGCAGTTTGTCACTTGGAATGATATGCCGAACCTTGCTTGTCCCAACACCCCGAAGTTCTGGAGTGAGAGCATCTTTGGAGATTTCCTAAATCGCACGTATGCGGTCACGTTTGTTTATGGCGGAAACAAGGAACAAGTCGCTGCTTTCGGCAGGGCAATCCAGACGGAAAACAAACATCGCTATACCCTTGAATCTGACCATCTGTTTTTTCAGGTTGACGATGTCATAGAGGTGAAGCGCCCAGAGAACAACCCCTCCATTGGTCAATTCTGCGTAAAAATCTCCATTGTTCCCAATCCTAATCATGGCTAATACCAAATTTCAGCACTGAAAGACTCCACAATGAATCCCCTCCTCCGCAAACTCTTCTTCTGGGACGCGCCCGCGTTTGATAAATGATATGGCGAACAATGAATATCCCCGAACATATCATCCTGACCATCCGTAGTAAATATACCCGCCCTGCAAAGTTGAGCGATCCTGGCTCTGACTTTTCGCAGGAGGAACGAATGGCCATCATCAGCAAAAGTGATGCAGATTTGACCGATACGGACTTGATTTGCATTTTTCAAAGCTATCTGCCTGCAGGGGAATACTGTGAATCCATCTATTTCCTGCCAATTGCTCTGGAACGCATCTGCAATGACGATGGAGACGGGGCTGTAACTATTTGCGATAATCTGCTGCGATGGATTGGTCAGCAAAAGGAAAAGCTGGAAGCGGATGGCATTTATGATGAATTGCTGTCATTTTTCGATCATACGTTTGCGGAACTGACGTCAACCTTCATTTTAGCAGGGAATTACCCTGAAAATTGCAATCGGGCTATCTCGATTATCGAGGCATTGAATGCAATCTCTCCCGCGATGGCATTGGGCGACCAACTGTTGCAAAGGCATCTGGGGAAACTTGAGACTTATGAACAAGTGGCATGGCAGGTCTTCTTTCTGGAACACCATCTTTATGTATACCACGAATCTGCCTATCTACAAGGTCTTGTCGATAATAAGACTTGGCAGCAAAAGGCGTATGACAACATCATTGCTGTAGCGCTGAACGACGAAGGACTGCTGAGTTTTTGGAACAAACATCTCAATTCCTGCGGAATATGGTAAAAAAGGAGAACCGTTCTCCATGACGTGCTAAGATCGTGATGAGAAAGATAGTTTTCCAGCAAATGCCCCCATCACACTCCTGCGTCACGCGGTTGCTCACTGAACCACTGCCAAAAATCGTGTTGTTCCTCTCTTGTCGTCCATTCTCCGCGCAGATGGCCCATTCGCGCCAATCAAGGACGGAATGACCTTTTCAAAGCCTTCCCCGAGGCGGAAGCCAACGGTTTTCCGTTCTCCCGGCGGCTGGCTTTTGAAAAGGTCGCGGGTTAGTGAGCGGAGAACGCCGGAGAACGGTTCTAAATCGCCACGCCTTGTCCGACCATCGCTTTTCCCACAGCCCATTGACGGCTTTCCCGTCAGTGGGCTTTTTCGTTTCTGCCAACCATCGTGAAACACGGCATTTGCGCGGATCATCCATTTGCGGGAACTCCCCTGCGGAGAACAGAGAAAAGGCCGTTTCGGACCTTTCTCCAGCCTGTTTTCCGCCGGTTTTCTCCGTTTGAAAAGACCATCGGCTTTTCCCCTAAATCGACATTTTCACCCTCAAAACACCGATTTTCTCCGCTTTTTTCTTGAATAGCGTTAGATGGATGTCAAGAGAAAGGCAGATAAAATCTTCTCCGCTGAAACACAGCAGGCGGTTTTGAGGTGAGGGACGGAGAAGGTTTCAAACCTCAAAATGCCAACATGAGATGCGAAACGCGGTCTTTTACAAATCGGCGTCAGGGACGCGCCAACGCCGAAACCTCCCGCCAGCCGCGCCAATCCCGCGTCACGCGATTGCAAACCGCCGAAGGGAGTGTAGATTAAAGAAACGACGGGACTGGCAGTAGAGAACTATCTTGAGTACCATATGGAACTAAGTTGCAAACAGCAAGGTAAAAAGTCAACTGCGAAACGGCGCCTCGCAGTTGTTGTTCTCATATTGGCTTCAAGCTTTGTGTGTGTTATAGCCATCAATTACTACAAGTTAATCAGGGAACGCCTCAATGTTTCAATTTGCAACTCGAACCTGAAGCAATTGGCGAATGGATTGCACGTTTATCAATTAGATCTGAAGGATGGTGAAAATGAATCATCACGGCATTTCCCTTCTTTTCAAGAACTTGTTGAATACGGCGTTCTTGATAATGATACTTTGCGGGAATTGGAATATTGCCCGAAGACACATACAAAATACATATATGTCCAATATGAGAGGGCTGTTAACCCCGATAGTGCCGCTGCTCGCAATACCCCAGTACTGTTTGACAGCGTGATTGGGTGCCACAAACACAGAAACGCCAACTTCTTTGGTGTGGGCACTGAAAACTCTTGGACATTGATTGCCTTCGAGGCGGGGCAAGTTTCTGTTGTGGAGAACCTTATCTGCTTCAAGGACATCTATGACAAGTATGCTCCGTTTATGTCCAAAGACGATGCCGTGGTTCTACGGAAGTGCTGCGAAGCGGCAGACAACAAATAAGGATTATTCCATCCCACCTAAAACAGTCCCCGCCATTTGGCATGTCATGCCCGATGTTGCTCTGCCCGTCGATCCAAGATATAACTGAGGAGCATTTCAATTCTGTCTTTTACAAATCGGCGTTGGGACCATTGTAGTCCGACGAGAAACCTTCCGCCTGTCGAGCCAATCCCGCGCCACGCGATTGCAAACCGCTGTTTGAAGTGTAGATTAGGGGATGGACGGAAAACGTAATGGTAATGTGCCTGCCCAATGACTCGATAATCAAAAAGAGAATGCTTATGAAGAGAAAGAAACATTCCACTTTTTTGCGCAGAACCTGCATATATGCTGTTTTGCTTTGCATTTGTTTGTGCGGCTGTATCTCAAAAAAAACAGACCTCACAAATCCATATCGCTTTCCCCATTTGGCCGATGAACAAGAAGTAACCGGCAACGGCTCTCTCATTACAGAAAAGTATAAGGGGAAAGTAATGTATTATTGTGAACAACTCTATTCTGAGGACAAATCAATTTTAGTGTCAACTATGTATTGTGGTTATGGAACAGAGCGTCCTATGGTCAAGGTTCGAATCTATGCTGAACATAAAAATGTGGAGCATAAAGAATGGGGCTATTCTTATTTTCAGGAAGAATATGTGAGCTTCCGTCAGGAATGCATCACTTTCAACAGTCCTATGATTCTAATGTTGGAGACAATAGGCAAGAATGGCGAATTGGCAAGAAGTGGATACATTAGCCAATGGGAATCCGCGGAATTCTATGAAAAGTTCACTGCGGAGCATAATATCATTCATCGCTTGATTCCTGAAGAAACAATCATAAAGCAGGTCCTTCCCAGAAATGTTTTGCCTGACGAATGAATCATTTGTTTTTTGCAAAGATCAAGTGAGTGACGAAAAGCCAATAGCGAGCATCTAATCAACTGGATACCATGAAGCCCCTCCTACGTAAACTCTTCTTCTGGGATGCGCCCGCACAGGGCGCGTTCTTTGGGCTGACGCTGCTGCCCACATCAGTGTGGTTCGCGTTTTCGTTCTGGTGCGGGATAATGGTCTTCAATTATGCCACAATCCTAAACGATGCAGTCTGTCTCGCCTTGTTTATCACCTTGCTCGCCATTCTGGCATATATAGTTTTTCTACTGGGCAGGATGCTGGTTGTCGCCTGCCTGAAAACGAGGTTCCGATGGTGTCAGCTTGGAGTGGCGCTGTTTTTTCTTGCGTTATCATTGGGGTATGTAGTCCTTTGTTGTTTCCATAGATGCCAAGACGGGAACGACTGGAAATGGGTGGCAAGCGCGATGCTATTCGTCCATTGCATCATATTGCTTTTTCCGATCATCCTCACCTCATGGAAGGCCTTTTGGGGAACGCTCTCCTGGCTTGGGGGCTTCAATGCATTCTGGGCGTTGTTCGCGTTCGCATACGAACCATTCCGTTCAGGAGGGTTGCGTGAGATGAGTTTGACGTATTGGATACACGACCTCATTCCGTTCATTGATGCATTCCATCAGTGGTTCAGGTTGGACAAGCCCGCTGGTTGCGTCTGCATCGTGTTAGTGGGGATTCTTCTGCTGACAACGGGATATCTCCTCTTCGGAAGCCTGTTGGCTGACTACGCGAAGTGCCCGCTCCGTAAGTTGTTTAGTCGCAAAATACGGCGCATTTGGGGTATCGTTGCGGGAAGTTATGTCGTCTTTTTATCCCTTGCCCTTTGGGAGAATGTATCTTACCATCGCGCCATTAAGGAGTTAGAGATGCATTTCGGACATCCGCTGACCGCGGCGGAACTTGAAAGACAGTTCTATGCGGACCGTCCCGCCAATCCCGAGTTCTGGAAACAATTGGAGACAGTCCGTAATGAGTATTATGAATCGCAAACCGAAGAGGAACGGGAACTTTCATACCATCTGGACGCGATTATTCCCGAAGATATCCACACACGGTGCAAAAAACGCTTCCTTGAGAATGCCGCACGTCGAAAACTGGAGCAGATGCTCACCAGTCCCATTCCACCGCCGAAACGCAATTATGCGGACGATCAAATGCTTGCAGGAACGTTAACTCCAGAATTGAGCACATTTCGTGAACTTGCCAAGATGGGAAGGCAGCGCATCATCTACGCCTTGGAGGATGGCGATTTTGACACGGCATCCGCCGCCCTTGACACAATGGATGCCTGCCGTGAAGGTCCATGGAAAGATCATCTGTCTGTTTCGTATCTTGTGGGAATTGCCGTGGAGGCCTTCCGTTTGAAGGCAATGGAGAAAATTCTGGCGTCTGGCCTCCCAACGAACGAGTGGCTGAAGGCACAGTCTGCAAAATTGCTTGAAATTGAACGTCAGGTTGATGAACGGGAAGAGCATTTTGTATATGGCGAGGCGGTCAGTTGTCTCAATGTATTTCATTGGATGGCGTACTACGCTGGTGCGCAAGACGTCCACCGTGGTTTGCATTTCCATTCTCTGCGTTTCTTTTTCCCGCAGGGATGGTGGCTGGCCGCCAACGAAGTCAAGGGGATGGCGAAAGCATTGCGCGTCCATAGTTTTTCTGAAATGCCAGACAAAAGAACTGGCTATGCCGTTGTCGATATGATGTTGCCTAGTTGCTTTAATATATCTGTGAGAAAAAAGAGCATCATCGCCTCTTGCCGCATCATGCGTGCCCTCATTCAGGCGGAACTGCACAAACGGCGCACGGGCGAATATCCCGACAGCCTTGATGACCTGCCGCTGGATCCATTTTTCGGGGAGCCGCTCCAGTATAGGAAGGGAGCATGCCAAGTGGTGGAGGAGGTCTATCACGAGAAAGAGGAAGAGTATGTCAACAAAGATACAAACGAGTTGTACAATGTCTCCGAAATCGATTTTAAGGAACGCGAACGGACAGTGGATGCCGTCCAAGTTTGGAGCATCGGCCCCAATTGCATCAACGACGGAGGTGCCCCAGGCGAAAAACGAAATGACGACATCCGATTCATCATTCCGATACCGTGAGAATATCCACGCGATTGCAAACTGCATATACTGCAATGATTGCGACAATCAGTCTGGCTGGGACATCGGAGGAATGCTCTCGGACGGTGGCAAATGGCTGGCTTCCTCATAAGTCAGAGCACCATGCTTGAGCATTGCCGCTATCAGCCTGTCCTTCTCCGTCAGATCCATTGCCGTGTTTGCCATCACGACATCAAGGGGATACAGATTCAGTGGTGAACAGGGAAGATCCCCCCTCCGATTGTTCCACTCGTTAGGAGAAAAACCGTTCTCCAACAGCAGAACCATGAAGTCTACAAGCAGCCTGTCATTGGGCGACGACTGCTCCTTATGCATCAAGTACTTCAGAATCCAATAGGAAAAACAATCCTTCAGTTCCTGACACTGGAGTTCTTCCGGACAACCATCCCTGAACACCCTTTGCAACATTCTGTAGGTGTATTCGTCCAGATTTTCCTCAACCTGAAGCAACGTGAACGGGATCTTTGCGCCATAGTTGAGAAGCAACTCAAAAGCATCTTCATGATGATTCTCGTATGCCTGGTACAGCAATGGCTCTCTTTCATGGAACCAGCGAGAGACGACATTCGGCGAAACGCCTTCCTTCAGTTTCTTTTCCAGTCCTTTCAGGTCGTTGTCCCTCAAATACTTGTCCAACGGGGGATCATTGCAATACTGCACACAATGTACGAGATCAACTGGCAGGCAGATGGTGTCCACCACAAGTTCCAGAGGAAGATCCACGACAAATAGCGGTAATTGTGCTATCGGCAAAAGCATCTTTTCGTGAAAACCCTCCCCCACTACAGCCGTATTGACAGGAAAGCCAACGAGTCCCATTGTGCCAGAATAAATGCAATATGGCGGTGGAAGACCTCCTGCGGTAATTGTCTCGGCAATGCGCACGCATCCCGTCCCGCAGAGAGACAGAAGCAACAGCGACATGAATGAAATGAATAGGATAATCGCTTTTTTTATATTTTGCATATTGAACTCCGTTTGTTGTCATGTCATCATTTGACCGACTTCCGCTTTCACCGAAATCAGCAACGTCATATTTCAATACGCAAGAATCATGCCAACTTCTTTTCAGGCACAAAAAGTGGCACAAAAGGCCTTTGCTATACATTTTTTGTACATCTGCCTGACATTTTTTGTACATTTGCCATCAAAAAACAAAAAGGAAGCCCTTCTTCACATCCAATCATGCGAGAGGGCTTCCTTCCAATTCCATAAGCCCAGAAATGATGAACAGTTTTCTCATAATAATATGTCCTGTAGCCTTCATTCGCTCTTGCTTTCCTCCAAATCACCAGTGTTGGAAAGCTGTCGTTTGAGTTCCTCGATGTCTGGCAATGCCTTGCGCAACTGTTCGGGCATTTCGTCTGCGGTGCGGTATGTCGCCACTCCCATCGGATTCTTGTAATCGCGGACGGCATATTCGACGAAGGCCCTGTTTGCCGACTTGCAAAGGATGATGCCGATGGGAGGATTCTCGTGGGGCTTGCGCACCTGGTCATCCAACGCCTGAAGATATAGATTCAGTTGTCCAAGATAGGAGGACTTGAAATTCCCCTTCTTCAGCTCCACGGCGACAAGGCAGTTCAGTTCGCGATTGAAGAAAAGCAGGTCGATGAACTGCTCCTCCCCCATAACATCCAGTCTGTACTGGTTGGAGATGAAGCTGAAGTCACGCCCGAATGTCAGGATGAACAGACGGATATGCGCCACGATGGCGTGTTCGATGACAGGCTCGTCAATGTCCTCTGGATTGGTGACATCGAGTTCCTCGGTGTTTATGAAGTCCAGCAGATACTCGTCCCTGAACATTCCAAGAGCCTTCATCGCCAATTTCGTTTCCGTAATTGCCGTGTTGAAGTTGCTGGGCATCTTTCCAGAATGATGATAGATGTCAGCCTTCAGTTGTGATCGTAGCACATCCTTGTTCCAGTGATTCACGACCGACTCATGAATGTAGAAAAGGCGCTCATCAAGCTCCTTGGCCTTGACGATTATTTCCATATGGTGAGTGAAGCTGATGGCAAAGAACTCGTTTTCGTTTAATTTGTTCGCCAACGGCGAACAAATTGACCATTCAGTAAGGATAGGAAGGGGCGTTTGCAAGATTTCCGGCGTATCAATTGTTTTTTGAGAGGGGACGGTCGTTTTGGTGACAACCAATTTGCTCGCCAGCGGCGAACAAATTAAGGAATTATGCCATTCCTCGTAGAATTGGCGCATTCGCCTCAATTGTACACCGCTGAATCCCCGCAAACCTGGCATTTCGCGTTGTAGTTGCTCAGCAATGGCGTTAGTGGCTCCGTCTCCCCATATTCCATTGCGTGTCTTATTCGAGATGAAGCGGCCGATTCCGAGATATAACATCAGCATCACGCGGTTTCCATCTGCTGCGATGGCATGCTGCGCCTGGAGTATCGCCAATTTCAATGCTTTGACGGAATTGGCAAGTTCGACGCTTCCGCTTTGTTGGGTATCTTGTTTTCTCATTTTACTGTTCTTCCCTCATCTTGAAAACAAATGATAGTTACAGTCTGGCATGAAAGCCATTGTTAGATTTTTAATGTAGCATTCATACAGTTGTTTATCCAACAGTACCCAGCAAATAGCCTAAAAAAAACTATGAATACAGCGACTTCGAGACATGTTTTTTGACTTCTCCCAAAAGTCGCTTTCTATTTTCTAATCAAAATCCAACAGCAACCTACTTTTCAGGCCAGGTCTGCCAATCAGCCGCCTTTTAGGTTGATTATTCCACACACAATGCTAAATTTGCCATGACAACATATTTACAAATCATCAAAACAAGGTAAAAACAATCATGGCAGCTGATCTTCTCGCACCCTGGACTTATTACAAGCGTCCATTCCGTATCTACGGCAACCTGTACTTTGTGGGGTTTCAGCCTGCATCCACCCATATCATTGACACCGGGGAGGGGCTTGTAATCATTGATCCAGGCTATCAGGAATTCCTCTACATGGTGCTTGAAAACATTCGCATTCTAGGTTTTGACCCAAAGGACATCCGCTACATCGTGCATTCACATGCTCATCTGGACCATGCAGGAGCCACTTTTGCACTAAAGCAACTCACTGGGGCAAAGACCTTCATGGGTGAAAACGACTGCTCAATCGCCAATGGAAAACATCCAACGCTTACCGGAGTCGGCAACAGGCACTACAACCACTTCGAGCCAGACCAGCACATCCACGACGGCGACCATATACGCCTGGGCAATCTTGACATGGAATGCGTCGAAACTCCCGGGCATACATTGGGGACAATTTCATTCTTCTGGAACATAACCCAGAATGGACGCACCCTTCGCGCTGGCATGATGGGCGGCGCCGGATTCAACACACTTACTTCCAAGTACATCCACGAACACCAGCTGGAAGCTGAAGACAGAAGAGGCCTATACCAGAAAAGCATCCTGCGCTGCCGTCAGGAACATGTGGATATCTTTGTCGGCAACCATACAGGGCAGAATGACACCTTTGGCAAGCAGGAACGTATGGAAGCTGGCGACACCGAGGCATTCCTGCACTCAGAGGATTGGTCGAATTTCCTGTCAAGCCTTCAGAAACAGCTTGATGAAATAAATGTCAGTGACCCATTATAATACGGTTCGCGGAGTTAATTGCACAAAAACAGAAGCTATCAGCCGCTGTTGGCGAGGGATGCGTCCCCCCCAAAAAAACTTCCTATTTCATATTTCGAGGCGTTTTTCAATGAAAAAAACACTTTTTCTGATTACAGTTGTCGTGACGATACTTGCCTGTGGTTGCCGTCATTTCTCCAATCAACACACTGAGGCTACGCCTGGGGTTGCGCCTATATTCACACGACTGGAGCATGGTGTCATCGGCGAAGACGGCGCACTGCGCATCGGGCCAAAAGTCGTCAATAGCACGACGATAGATTTTGCGAAAATGGACAGTGCCGAAAAGCTCTCCGAGAAGTGGACAATCACGAATAATTACGGCAACAAGCTGGAAATCGCCCTGGGGAAACGCGACGGCAAGTCCGGGCTTCTGGTCACCCGCCGCGATCAGCCGAACACTTCGGACGATACCTGCTTCTACATGGGATCGAAGTCCTTTGCGGTCGCGCCAGGCGGCCGTTTCCGCCTGTCGATTGGCGTCTGCTCCGATCTGAACCTCGACCAGGTCACCTATCGTGGCTGGGGCGAGTCCAGACCGAATTTCATCATGTGGATGGATGAAAACGACAACGACGTGAAGCAGGAATTCATCACGTTGCCGCGTGTCAGAAGTGACCGTGCCAGCGAAAATGTCATCACGGGTGACGTCCCGCCAAACGCCGCCAAGGCATATATTCAGCTTGGCGCCGACGCGCCGAATCTGAGGAGCTGGAACTTTATCCTCTACACGCATGTTAATTTCGAGTGCACCGAAAGTGGCGGCGCACTCGCGCCTTCATGCACTGCCGTGTCAAGGCCGATATTCGTCAGCAAGGGCTCAGGGCAGACCTTCTCGTGGGATGCGGACGTTCCCGAAGGCACGTCCGTTGCCTTCAAGCTGTTCCGTTGCGCCGACAAGAACGGCACGCCTGACGGCCAGTGGGAAGAGTCGCAAACCAAGGAGCGGCTGCGTGGGGCGGCAGGCTCTGTCAAGCTCCCCTTTGCCAATTGCTGGATGCGCTACGAAGCCACGTTGACCACCACGAACGATGCCACGCCGACGCTGAGACGCGTTGTCTGCGGCAAGACCGTGGACACCAAATGGAGCGGTGCGGACAACGCGGCGCCTGTCATTCGCCAGATTTCGCCTGTCAGAGTTCGTGACGCAAAGACGCCTGTCGAACTTGAAATCACCGATGATTCAACCATTGACTGGAGCAGCCTCAACGTGACGTTGGACAACATCGACATCACCTCCGCCATGAAGCGGACGCAAGGCGGCCACCTGACCTATGCTCCCGCTGGCGGTCTGGCACCCAACGAAGAGTCCCAGAAAACGCACGGCGATGCGAATTTCCATATGCTGAAGATCACGGTCAAGGATGAACTCGGCCACGAGGCATCGGACATCGGCTTTGTCCATGTGACGGACAAGATTTCGCCGAATCACGTCTCCCTGCGAAAGGACGGCGCGGTATTGCTGAACGGCAAGCCCTTCTTCCCCATCGGTTTCTATGGCTTCAACAGATGTGACTTCAATGACAACGACTTCGACAAGGCTTTCGCGGGCCTGAAGGAAGCAGGCGTCAACACCGTCCACACCTACTTGGCGAATCCATATGAAGGATCGAAAGACATTCAGGAGTTACTGGCGGCGGCGGAACGCCACGGCGTGATGGTGTTCACCAACGCAGGGCACACCGCCATGAACTATTCATTGAACTTCAGCAACATCCTGCGCCAGTTCTCCAGCCCCGTCATGATGGCATGGTATGTCGGCGATGACACGGCCACCTTTGTCAACGCGGACGATGTCCGCCGTTGGAGCGAGCTTCTCCATCGGATTGATCCCGACCATCTCACTATACAGGCGGACTGGATCAGCCCGAATCCCGAGGGCTACTCAAACTACTATCCGTTCGTCCATTCGACGGATGGCATTAATCCCGAAATCTACAGCTTCTACCAGAAGAGGGATGAAGACGCCGCAGCCGCCAAAATCATCAGGACCCTGGCGAATGTGCGCCGTGACATTGAGCGCAACGGCAATCCGACCAAGACGGTCTGGCCCATCATCCAAAATTTCAAGGGCGGCGACTGGCACCGTTTCCCAAACGCCGACGAACTGCGCGTCATGTGCTACGAGGCGATCATCCACGGCGCCAACGGCATCACATGGTTTGCCTACACGGCCAAAAGCTTTGAAGGCGCGACCATTAGCGAGGAGATTTGGAAGAACAATTGCCGCGTAAGCAAGGAGCTCAGCGCGCTGTCGGATGTGATATTGGAGGAAGGCTGTCTGCCAATCAAGGCGACCGTCACGGAAGGCCCCGAGAAGGACATGTACGACTATCCCTCCATCAGCGTGCTGGCCAAGCGCCACAACGGCCATCTCTTCCTCATTTGCGCCAATTCGGCCAAGGCGGATGTCACCATGAAAATCGACTGTCCGAAGATGTCACGCGCCCGCGTCTGGTTTGAGGACCGCGACGTCACGCTGTCGGACGGCGTGCTCCAAGACCGCTTCGCGCCATTTGGCGTGCATGTTTACGAAGTGGTGGAATGAGAACTAGGTGATTATTTTCACTCTTGAAAACCATCCTGTTCATGTATTTCCACTCTAGTTTTCTCCATTTGAAAAGATCAATAATTCGACAAGTAACCAAATATCAGTCTTACATACATTACTACAATCCGTTTCATGGATCACGGCTTATCCTGACGATTTTTCCATCCAATGACGCGGTTATATTTAGCCACGGTCTCTGGTCACAAGGTATATCTAGCACATATCTGAAAGTTACATTCCACGGGATATGTGAAGAACCTTCCAAATCAACACTCGCTCTGTACATTGTTTGATAATCATAGTGGCAATCTTCCCATTTCTCTTTTTCACGCACCACAAAACCTTCTTTTTTCAAGAGGGCAATGGCTTCGTCAATATCCATGCCAAGATGAATCCTTTCCATGACCTGAGCAGCCATGGCATCATGAGCGGTATTAGCCCGTGCATCAATGATTGAAAAACATGAAGACAGCAAAACTGGCACAAACAACAAAACACAAAATAAAATGAAATTAGACAGATGAAAAGAAGATTTCATTTGTAGCAACTCCCGCCACCTTGAATTGGTTTCCTCATGCTATTCATCTTGCTCCATCGATTCAATGTTCATACCACTTTTTTCAAACTTTCTCCTCACGCGCCATGTCCGCGGCGGCCTTTTCAGCGAGTTTCATGTGTCCGAATTGCCGAAGACCGAGGATGAAGACATCCTGCCCTGTGCGGCAGGTATCCATGAGGCGCAGGCGGTTTCCTTGTCGCCAGTCTGAAAGCCCCAGATAATAGAACTGTTTGAAATTTTCCGCAATCACAAACGGCGTTATGCTATACTTGAGGCACTCCTTTAGAAGAATCAGTCTTCCTACGCGACCATTTCCATCCTGGAACGGATGTATCTTCTCGAATCTCACATGCAGGTCAAGCAGGTTCTCAAGGGTCTTATCAGCGCTCTTCCACCAAGATAGCAACTTTACCATCTCGCGGTGCACGTCTTTCGCAGGGCATGTCTCCATATCACCGACCACATTGTCCAATCGCTTGTAGTCTCCGACTGCAAACCAGTCCTTGCGACTGTCGCTTGTCCCGCTCTTCAAGACTTCATGTAGCCGTTTTATGTAGGCTTCCGTAAGGGCAGACGTGGCGGTTGCAATAACCATATCGACTGCACGGAAATGATTTGCCGTCTCGATGATGTCATCCACGGGAATATCGGCGGCCATGTTGCCAATTGTTCTCGTCTCGAAAATCCAACGTGTTTGCTCGTGGGTAAGGCGGCTTCCCTCAATGTGGTTTGAGTTGTAGGCAAGGTCGATTTGGAGGCGGTGGTACAATCCGCCAGAAATGCGTGAACTGCGTTCAGCCTCCAATATATCAAGGATAGTCTTGGGGAATGTCCTGCGGCTTTTGCGCTTCGGCTTGACGGCATCATCGGGGATTTGCCATTCCCCATGAATGAGTGTCGCACCGAGAATACGGCCTTCAGCACAATAAGTTCGTACTTGTCTGGGGGTTATTCCCCATTTTTCTGCAATTTTCTCTATTGTTATGAAAGGCATTTCCCATATCCCCTGTCTTTTGTGGAAGTTTATCTGCTAGCAAAAGGAAGTTTATCTCAGGGAAAATCCAGGCCGATTTTATTCAGATAAACTTCCTCACAACACAATGTAATATGCGTCTTCACATTTGCAAATGCCTTGATTTCTTTTATGAGGCGGCTTTCGGGAACCTACTACTTAGGAGGCAGTTTTCCTGCCCCAAAAAGAAGATAAAAAATCGGTTGTTTACATGAGAATTTTCTGTCCGACTTCTGCCTAATTCTCTAAAGATATGGCAGGCCCTAGCCCTGAAGTACAACTCCGTTAAGTTCAGAATAAGAGAGATATGGCGTTTTCTTGGAAGAACAGTTATGGAAAACCGATTTGGGGTCGCCTGAATTGTGAAACTCTGCCCTTCATCCGGGAATTTCTCAAAGTATAAAAACGCCCAAAATCCGTCTCTTGTCCACAGTCAATGTGCATTTTCCGTTTGCAATCAGCCTGATTTGGTTTGAAAATTCGTATAATCGCAGTATTTTATTATTTAAATACTAATTTTAGACCATAATAAAGATTAAAATAATAGAATGAAAGACAAACCAAGCCCAACAATCAAAACACGGAACCTGTTGATTCAGACTGCGGGGAAATTGTTTACCCTTCATGGCATCAAAGGCGTTCAGGCGAAGGACATAGCCCAGGCGGCAGGTGCCGTTCCCAATGCGATAACTTATCACTTCGGCGGCTTGGACAAATTGATCGATGCCGTTTGGGAGTACGCACTCGGCAACATAGACTATGAACAAATGGAAGAATACTACAACACCAATCAGCATTTGCTTAAGACTCCTGACGGGAAACGGCAGCTGGTTTCTGAAATCATTGATATTTTCTTCAAGATGATCTGGAATGGTGATGGCTCCCATTGGGAGATTTCATTTTTGCTGAGCGCCAGTATTACCGAAGATGGCAAGAAGCGGATCATGAAGAGCGGCTGCAATCGATTAGTTCTGGCCCTCATAAAGGTTTACATCGATATTACCGGTAACGACGATATTGAAAGTGCTCTGGGATGGGTTTACGCTATTTTCGGAGGGGCAGTGGTATATACAACCAATCTCGGTTTATTCACAAACATATTGAAAACGGACGATATTCCTGAAAGTTGCTATCGTCGTCTTAAATACATAGCCACGCAAAACGCCTTGTTTTCCCTGAATCTTCTTTCTCTGTGAGGTTGTCATGAAAAAGCATATTTTGTATTCGTTCATATTTGTCATGCTGTTTCTTGGATGTAGCAAGGAGACACAACAGAAAACTGCAAAGGACAGGAAGGTGAAAGTCCAGACTGCATCATTGCAGGAACATGTATTCCGTGAAATATTCCGGGCCCAAGGCATGGTGGAGGCGGCAAGAAAAGGAACCATCTCCTCGTTTGTTTCGGGAAGAATCGACAAGATATTCTACGAGGAAGGTTCCATCGCAGAGGCTGGCGAGAGCCTTTTCCAGGTTGATTTGGAAAATCTCACCAATCGTGTCGAACTTGCCCAGAAGGATTTGGAGGTCATGAAGGCATCTCGTCTATCAATGCAACAAGGAGTGAAGCTGGCTCAGGTCAAACTGCAAAAAGCTGAACAGGATTTCAAAAGGAACACACAACTCTATAAGGCCAATGTGGTCTCCACCGACACATACGAACAGATAGAGACGGGATTTAACAGTGCAAAAGTCACACTGGAAGGGGCGATCGCCCTTGAGACAGCGGCGGCAGCCAAGGAACAACAGGCGGAAACGGCCTTGAAACTGGCCAGAAAAACACTTGATGATTCACACCCATCTGTTCCGTATCGTGCGTTGATTTTAGAGAAATACAAAGAAGAGTCAGAGTTTGCTGGAGCAGGAACGCCAATCCTTTCCGTGGAAGACCCCGCCAGTCGGGAAATCAGTTGCCGGATTAGTGCTATTTATTGGGAACGTCTGAAACCAGGAATAACCATTGATGTGTACTTCGGAGGAAAAAAAGTCTGCCAAAGTTCGATTTACTTTAGGGCGGAGGCCATAGATCCCGCGAGTCGTACATTTGAGATCAAAGCAAAACTTCCATCAGATACATCCTTGAAATCAGGAACGCTATGCGATCTGGTAATCATAATGGACGAGCATTCTGGTTGGGGCATAATGTCGGATGCGGTACTGCCTGGACGCGAAGGACATATGAACGTATTCCTGAACGAAGATGGAGTAGCGAAAGAGACGAATGTCCAGTGCGGGTTGTCCTCAGACGGATTCACGGAAATATTGTCTCCCGAGCCGCTCATCGGCAAAGAGGTAATTGTTAGAGGTCAGGCCTTTGTCCGCGAGGGCGACAAACTGGAAATTGAGAGGTAAGGCTATGACACTCAGTGGTCTTTCTGTGAAACGAAAAATCGCAATGGGTTGCTTCATTGCGATGCTGGTCTATTTCGGCGTACTGTCCTATTTCAAAATTGGGCTAGACACTGTACCCAAAATGGACGTGCCATACGTTCAGGTTGTCACGGTATATCCTGGAGCGTCTCCCGAAGAGGTTGAGACCGATGTCGCAAAACATATCGAGGATGCCGTGGCCTCTTTGGATGGACTAAAACACATCACCAATACCTGCATGGAAAATGTCTGCGCCACGACAATGGAATTTGTCAACGGGACGGATGTGGATATCATGATCCATCAGGTTCGGGAAAGAATCAATACCATTGTGGATGAATTTCCTCCGAATGTCAAGACTCCGCAACTGAGTAAGATCAACATCAACGCACTTCCTGTCGTAACCCTGTATCTGATTGGCGGCCAATCAGTGGACGATTTGTATCATTACGCGGACAAGACGCTTTCCGACCGATTCGCCAGTATCCCCGGTGTCGGAGAGATCCGTCTGCATGGCGGTAACGAAATGCAACTTCATGTATTGCTTGACCGCGAGAAACTCACAGCCATGAACCTCACGGTCGCGCAGATCGTCGCCAAAATACAAGAAAACAACTTGAAGCTTCCTGCGGGACACATTCGTGAAAAAGGTAGGGAAACGGCGATTACCTTCGACGGTGAGTTTCACGATATTAGGGAACTTGGAGAGTTCGAGATCGGCATCATAGGTGGCCACAAGGTCTATCTTGGCGACATTGCCGAAATCAAGCTCCAGGCAAAAGAGATCCGTCAGGAAGGATACCTCGGCCAGGAACCTGGCGTTGCCCTCGAAATCGTCAAGAAAAGCGATGCCAACACCGTGGAAGTCATTCAACAGGTGCACCAGCGTTTCGAAGCCCTGCAATCATCTGGAGAACTGCCGAGAAACACGCAACTGATTTGGTTCAAGGATCGAGCCGCTTACATACAGTCATCCGTCAAAGATGCATGGGGAAGCGTCGGACTCGGCATTGTTCTGACCGCCTTGCTTCTTTTCCTTTTCCTGCATGAGCCTCGCTCGACCTTCATCATTTCGATCACAATGCCTGTATCGGTCATCATCACGTTCACCGTCATGTCGCTGATGGATTACACGTTCAACATGATGACGCTGGTAGCGATAGGCTGCTCTTCGGGAATTCTTGTCACCAATTCTGTCATCGTGATGGAGAACATCTTTGTCTGGCTGAAACGCGGCAAATCCCCTGCGGAATCCGCAGCGGAAGGGACAGCGGAAGTCATCAACGCCGTTTCCGCCAGCGCACTCACAAATGTTGTTGTCTTCGTTCCGATCGCGACCTTGTCTTCGGTGGTTGGTATGCTTGTCGGACCATTTGCGGGTGTTATGGTGATCGCGACACTCGCATCCCTCTTTGTCAGTTTTACGCTGACACCGATTCTGGCATCATTGCTTCTAAAGCCCGAAACGGGAGCGAAAAACACCTTTTGGGATCGTTTTTTCCGTTTCTGGGATGTAGGCTATGATTATCTTGCCGCAGGATTCAACAAAACGATGCTCTGGACGCGCCGATATCCGAAAACCGTCCTTCTGCTCGCTTTTGCTCTTTGCGTTGCGCTTTTGTTCCTGTCGCTTCCAAAGCTGCGAATCGCATTCGTGCCGTTCTACGACCAAAACGAACTTTCACTCGTGCTTGAATTTCCGTCAAATTACGGAATTGAAGCTACTCGTGAAGAAACCTTGAAGCTGGTTGACGAGTTGAGCAGACGTTCCGATGTCGTAAGGCTTGGCACGACTGTTGGTTATCGAAGCGCAATTTTGGGACAGGTTTCGGAAGGCGTGAACCTTGCGGAAATCACTATCATACTGAAACCCATGGCCGAACGTGACCCGATCAAAGAGGTCATGGAGGACATTCGCCAGAATCTGGAGAAGAAAAGCGGACTCCTTTATTCGCTTTCCATGCCTACTCCAACAAGCGGTGCAGGACAGGAACTGACATGCTACGTCGGAGGCCCGGAACTGGATGTCATGGAGAAGTATGCGTATGAAGGAGCGGAAATCCTGCGGCGTTCTGGATGGGCGACCGACATTGACACGAGCTGCCGAAGCGCGAAGCCGCGCATCAGACTTCTCCCTGAACGGGCTCTTCTGAAAAACTTGGGAATTCCAGTGAGTTCATTGGGACTTTCCATCATCGGATATTTCGATGGCGTAGAGGCTGGAACATTCAAGGTCGGCGTTGACACATTTGACATTCGGGTCAAAATGCAGGAAAAGGAGGGGCTGAATCAACTTCAGGAGATTCCCGCGGTTCCTCTGGAAGGGAAGCCGGTGGCGATGAATGCGCTTGCCACGCTGAAAGATTCTCCCGTTGCGATCAGTCTGATGCGACAGGACAAGGAACGCACCGCATGGATCTACGCGAACTCCGCCCCTGGCCACTCCATGGATGACCTGATGCGTGTCCTGCAGAAAGAACTTGCCCCCAAGCTACCTCAAGGATATCGGCTCGTTTTCACAGGTCAGGCGGAAATGATGAATGAAGGCGCCATGGATTTTATCATGGTTCTCATAACGGCGGTTTTCCTGACGTTTCTTGTCATTGCCGCCATCATGGAATCATTGAGCCGTCCATTTCTTGTCATGTTCACCGTTCCCCTCGGGTTCGTGGGCTTTTTCACGATGCTCTATCTTACGGGGACCTTGCTTTCCATGGTCGGAATGCTGGGGGCAATCATGATGATCGGAATTGTGGTCAACAATGCTATTCTGATCATGGACGAAACATCCACTCTTAATGCAGCGGGGATGAAATTGCATGATGCAATGCTTCAGGCCTCGCAGAAGAAATTCCGTCCAATTCTCATGACCTCCATCGCGAGCGTGATCGGAATGCTGCCGATGGCGTTCGGGCGGGGCATCGGCTTTGAAATCCGTTCTAGTTGCGGAATCGGTGTAGTCGGCGGTCTCTTGTTCGCCATGTTCCTGACATTGTATTTCATTCCTGCTTTGTTCTATGTGAGTCATAAAAATCAGTAAAGACATATTTGGCCATTGCCAAGAAGAAGTTTACACGATATCCAACAGAAAGTATTACATTGAGATTATAGAATTTCGTACGATAAAACTGTTTGCCTTCATGCCCCTTATGTTCCAAAATGGAACATGTGCCCTGTTCGTCCACTTCACCATCCTTATAAATATTGGCTAAGTGCTTGGTAATTGTTGAACGTTTTGTTCCAAAGAGCAACGCTATCTGTTTCTGTGTCAGCCAAACAGTTTCGTTTTCGAGAAGTACGACCAAACACATTGTCTCATTCAGTTGATAAACGATTATCTGATTTTCAGTCATTTGCACTTGAAGTCGCAATTTGCGACTTCAAGTCTGTAAACTCTTTTGTATCAAGTTGAAACATAAAACGTTCAGGGAAGCGGTCGATATTGTGACTGACTTGTTCATTGAGACGCTTCACGGAGACACCATATAGTTCAGCCAAGTCACGATCAAGCATAACATGAACACCTCGCAACGTTATAATGCGCCGTTCAATATGATTTGACGATACGGTATCCTCTGTAATCAATTTGTTTTTCTCTACGTCCATCTTAACGAACTTTTAAGTCAATAATCTATTCATATCCTTATTTTAGCATAATGCCTGAACTCGATTTTTTCCAACATTTTACCTTTATGTATTTTCAATAATCTACACGGCAAAGTCCGTTGATTTGAAGTTGGAATAATAGCGGATTTTCTGGACGGTGATTTTGATGACACAGTAGTCCGGATCAGTGACGCCTTTACTGTAATACTGTTCATCGCCGTCCCGCCAGATTCGTTCTTTTGTGGCGGCATCCTCCAGAATCTCGGCGACGCCTGCCAGGCTGACGCCTCGGAAAAAACGCCTATCAACAAAATATATGCTGGCTTTCGGATTGTTCCTTAGTGCACTCACTTTCTCACTGGAAGTGTTGGTCGTGAAATAGAACTCCCGAAGGTCGTGCCGTTCACGTGGTTGCAACATGGCGCGTGTGACGGGAAAACCATCCTTGTCAAGATAGCAAAGTTGCGCAATGGAGCATTTGTCTATCAAAGCGCCAACTGTCTTTTGCAGATCGCAAATCATTTTTCCTCCAGAAGTTCACAAGAAACGTCTTTCATACATTATATGCAGGATGTAAAAAGGGGCCGTTGCTTTCCTTTTGAGTTTTTGCAACAGCCCCAGATATGAGCTATGTGATATAAATGGCTCTGCTATAGTCGCTTATTTCAAGCATGAGCATTCTGCATAGGGTTATTTCATTCTTCCCGAATATTCGTCCGTGGATTTGTCAATTTGGGTTTTGAAGAACTTGTCAGCCCCTTCATTGAAGGCGCCCGTGAATTTGCCGGGGGCATTGACAAACTGCACGGCAATCAGCTTCAACTGACGTTTGTGCCAATTGACAACGCAATTGGTCGCCCAGGCGCCGCCATGGCCGAACCACTGGTCTTCGGCATCGGTCTCCGGAGCCGAAAGACCAAGAGAATAGCCGCCCAGACCTTTCGGACGCGTCGAGACGGCGAGAATCGATTTGACGGTCTCTTCCTTCAGAATCCGTACGCCATTCTCGCCGACGCCGAGGTTCATCAGCATCTTGTAGAATTTGAGCTGATCGCGAACAGTCGTCCAGAGCCCAGCACCCGCCGACGGGAACACACGGTCATCGCCGTAAGGACGTTGCATCGCTGAATTCTGCTCAACCCATTTGGCTTCTTCGCCAGGCTTGACACTGTAAATCTCAATCTTGTTTGCAAGTTGCGCATCGGTCGGCCAGAAAGTCGTGTCCTTCATGCCGAGTGGATCCAGAACGCGCTCTTTGAGGAACGTTTCCCAACGTTTGCCGGTGACCACTTCAACGACAGCCGCGCCGATGTCAATGCCGACATTGGAATACTGCGCCTTCGTGCCTGGTTCGAAGCCAATCGGTTGCGACGCCGCCGTCGCCGCCACGGAGCGCAATGGCATTCTGCGGGACCAGCCGCCCATCGCCGTAAAGTTCGGGAGCTCGAAGCCGAAGCCGCCCGTGTGATTCATGACCATTCTCACCGTGAGAACATTGTTCGCCTTGACAAGCGTCTGCACGCCATCCTTGTTCGACTGGCGCACCCACAGGTCCTTGAACTCAGGAAGGTATTTCGACACAGGATCGTCGAGCGACAGCTTCCCCTCTTCAACAAGAATGGCGATGGTCACGCCGCAGAAGCCCTTCGTCTGCGAGCACTGCATGTAATGATCGTCAATCGTGATCGGGCGTTGCGACCGTGCATCCGCATAACCTATGCAGGCAGTCTCCTGGACACCATCATTGTAATAGACGCAGATCGCGCCTGGTATCTCTTTGGAATCGACATACTTCTGCAAGGCATCCTTCGCGAATGTCGTACCAGAATCCTTCACGCAACTGGTTTCACAATTCTTGACACTGCAGCAGCCCGCGATCAAAAAGGACAATGCCGCAAACAAAATCATCTTTTTCATCTTTTACTCCTTGGGTTGGTTTTATTTTTTCCGCTGGACGTCTTCAATTTCGTTGCTCAATAATATACACATGGACGCCAATGGCGCAAACATCCCCATGGTAACATCCAGTTGAAAAAAAGAGTGCGACTATCCCTTTTTCGTGAAGAAATCCAGCGTTTTATTTCAGTAATTTCCATCGTTTTTCTCCTTTGGGGCGCAATTCAAATTTTGTGGGTTCTGCTCAGGCTCTTCAATGACAGCACAGCACGACTTTTTGAAGAAACCTGTTGACATGTACGTCGAACTTGTCTGGATTATGCAACTTCTGTTTATGTGAGTATATTATGGAAAATGAACAGCCTCTTGAAAATAGTGAGAGGTATTTATACATAGAATTGATGAACTATTGTGGATGTGGATATGAAAGAAATGACCATAATTCTGCTGTCTGCGCTTATTGGTGCAAAATGTGTTTTGGCTGATGCAGTGTCGATAGGACACACACGCAACGGCTTCCCGCTGATTGTGCCGCAGCCTCGTGAACTGGAAGTCCACTCTGGCGAATTTTCACTGCCTAAGAAGCTGACAGTTGCCGCGCCGCAAGAGCTCGACATGGCGCCGCTTGCCAAGGTCTATGCGGAAACGATGGACGGTGGCATCGTGGAACGCACGAAGAACGTTGGTGAAAAGGAGCTTTGCCGTTTTGAAATTACAAACGTGGGTGTTCCAAAATCGAAGGAAGGCTACACATTTGCGGTCACATCCAAAGGAATTACTGTCAAAGGCCACGATATGCACGGTCTTTACAACGGCATGCAGACCTTGAACATGTTGCTCCGCCATCGGGAGTCGGTGGAGACAATCCCATGCTGCACGATTACGGATTGGCCGGATTTGCAGATGCGCGGGCTGTTTTTGCAACTCGCCAAATGCTGGAGTGCCCCCTTGTTCGATGTGAATCGCGTCTGCCATGTCATCGATGTGCTGGGCATGTTGAAGTACAACACGCTAGTGGTGGAATTCGGGGACAATTTCCCATACGAGAACTCTCCTTTTACAAAACGACAGGCCACGTTCACTCGTGAGGACGTTGAAAAGATTCTCGCGGCGGCGAGACGCAACTATATGGATGTCATTCCCTATATGCCGTTGGTCAAAGGATATGCGCTCATGAACCATCCCGAATGGGAGGACATGCAAGAAGGGAAACGGGGCGCCTATTGCCTTTCCAACCCGAAGGTGCAGCCATTGATTGAGAAGTGCATCCGCGAGACCGCCGATTTCATCAAACCGCAGTATTTCCATATCACATTGGATGAGATTGAACTTTCGGGCTTCCCCTCATGCCCCAAGTGCAAAGCTGCGAATGTGGAGCAGTTGCTGCGGAACCACCTGATGCCAATCAAGAAGATTCTCGACGAGCGCGGCATCATTCCGATAGTCTATCAGGACCAGTTCTTCGGATGTGCCGAACCATCTGAACAAAAGGGACTTGACATCTGCGGAGTGCTGGATGCCCTTGGGCAGGACACAATCGTCAATTCGTGGGAATACTGGCACCGCCCCTCCAATGCAATCTGCAAGAAAATCCGCAACGCAGGCTTCAGCAATCTCCTGTACATGTCCTACGCCATTGATTTGGGCAACAGCTGGCGGCTGCCAATTCTCGCAGGCAAAATGAATGCATTGGGCAACATTCTGACTTATTGGTCAGGAGTTCCGCCAACGTTGGACTGGTCTGCAAGACGCGCTATGCCAGCATTTTATCCTTCCACCATCGCTCAGGCGAACTATTGCTGGAACACGCATGACGTGCCCTTCAGCCAGATTCCTATGGATTGCGCTGTGTTGTTGCGTGAATTGCTCGACGGTCCGCTTCCCGAAGCATTCCGCGGTACAGCGTCGCCGTTGCCGCTTGTCGGCGCGTTGAACCGAGCTCTCGCCGCCGACCCAGTGTTTCCCGAATTCGATGTCGAAACGGCTGTGGAACTCAAGCGCATTGCCGCCAACGACCGCGCGAAATTCGAACTCAAGCTGAAGGACGGTTCGCCACTAGCCATTGTGCTGTCGGGCTGCAAATACGACGGCTTCGCGAAAGAGCCGGTGGTGCTTCCCGTGAACACCACGGCAACGGGGGCGAGTTTCCTCCTGACTGCGGCGGCGTTCAACACCTTTGCCTTGCAGACCAGTGTCTATGCGCTGAAATTCATTGACATCGGTGCCTTGAACTTTGTCTATGCCGATGGCACTGCGGAGGAGCTGCCTCTGACTTTCCGACGCAACATCAACGATTGGAACAGCAGTGTCGGCACCAATTGCAGCCGCCTTGTGGCACGCGGAAACGACCGTAACGGCTCTCTTTTCACGCTGAGTGCCATTGATTGGCGCAACCCGCATCCGCAGAAGGAAATAAAGGAAATCATCCTCTCATCGAAAGGCGACACCTTCATCTCGCCGATGCTGCTTGCATGTTCGCTCTCCGATGCGGGTGGTAGCCCGACTGGGGCGACAGGCGTGATGACGATCGCCCCTCCTGCACAGCGGACTCCTGTGCAGCGTCACCCCATGGTGAGTTTCAACGGCGGCATTCCCGAAGGGACGAGAGCGCAAGGGCAAGGTGTCGGCAAGTTTGAATACGGGACGGTGCATGATTTGGAGCGAGGAGAGGTCTTTGAGCTTCGTGCAAAGGATTGCAAATATCTTTCCCGCACGTTGGCGGACATTCCAGTCGAGAATCCACAGGATTTCGAGAGCATCATTTTTGATTTCAAGGTAAGTAAACCGCTGGCCATCTTCAGGCCCGACTGCTATGTAACGAACAAGGCGGTGACCAAGTACCTTGGGGCAACTGGTTTCTATGTCGATGTGGATGACAAGTGGTACACGGCATGTGTTCCGCGTCATCGTTTCTCCCCCTCTGGCGGCGGAATCGCCCCCGATCAGGCGGAGATGTTCAGCATCCGCTTCTTCATGCAGGAATGGGAAGGGGCTGTCTCCATCCGCATGAGTGATGTATGCTACGGCGACGGTGTGCTGCCCTGCCGCATCAACATGACTGATCGCGCCAAATAATTAAGATGCAATATATAATGCAAGGAAATATCATGTTCAAGAAGCTGTTGGTAATTGGAATGGCAATGGTAGGCAGTATTTTTGCAGGTGAGTTCAAAATCCATGATTTCGAGCTGAATCATGCGGATGGCATTTACAAGCGCGGGGAAGAGATTGTTGTCACGGGCACCCTGCTGAATGCGGACAAGCCTGCGCAGGAATTCAAACTTCGTGCCATTACCCGCTGGGAGTCTCTAAAGGATGTTGCAACGCAGGAGTTTCCATGTGATGGCAAGCCCTTCAGGGTGACATTTAAAAGCGACAAACCGGGCTGGATATACTTTGTCTTCCAGGTGATTGATTCCAATGGGGCGGAGGTTGTCAATCCCTCTCCTAAAAATCCGCAGGGCAAAGGAAAACTGGTTGCTGAAATCGGCGCCATGATTGCTCCGGAGGAGATTCGCGCAGCCGACGAATGTCCCGCCGATTTCGATGAGTTCTGGAAAAACGAGCGTGCCAAGCTGGACAAAGTGCCGATGAATCCAAGGCTCGAAAAAATCGCTTCTGGAAGGGAGGGCATTGATCTTTTCACCGTCAAACTTGATGCAGGAGTCTCGAATCCCGTGACGGCATATCTCGCCGTTCCTGTGAACGCGAAGCCCAAAAGCCTCCCAATCTATCTCACGTTCCTTGATGGTGTTGATGGCGATGCCTACCAAAGCGCGGTGCTGAATATGGCGGCGCGTGGTTCGGTGGCAATGATTGCGACGTGGCACGGCTTTGATGTTAACCGCGACAAACAGTATTATGATGAAAATTGCAAAAAGATTCAGGCATGGAAGTCTGCGGCGGATGGACGGGATGCCTTCTTCTATCGGGAAGTCTTCGTCAGGGCGATGCGTGCGGCAGATTATTTGAAGACTCGTCCTGAATGGAACGGAAAAGACTTCTTGGCCGGTGGCGGAAGCCTTGCCGGCGCGCAGGCCACCGCTGTCACTGCACTGGATCCGCAAATCACACTTGCCTTCATCCATACGCCAAGCAATATCGGATACAATGCGGATTTTGGGGGACGCAAACGTGGGTTGCCTTTCCATTGGCAGCCGGACTCATGGATAACGCAGGAGATGCGAAAGGCGGTTCCATACTGCGATGTGGTGAATTTCGCTGCAAGAATCAAGTGCGAATGCTACTTCTGCACTGGCTTCGCCGATGAAGTCTGCACTCCGTCAAACGTCTATTCCGCATATAACAACGTTCCCGCCGGCGTTAAAAAGGTCATGACCTCCAATCCGCGCACCGGACACTATGGCACCACGGTTGATTTCAGGGCGCAGCAACGGTTGAAAGAGTTCTTTGAAAACAAGAACTTGAATCCGTGAAGACAAATTCAGACGTCCACTTCTCACGGGCATACGGAATGCGACTCGATTATCATGGGAAATAACGCGGGTACGCAATTCGCGGCTCTGAATATTCCAGACAACAGAAACGTCCCCAAAGGGAAGAAAAGGAACAAGATGTTTATCGATATTCACGCGCATATGTATCTGTATCCCTGCCCGCCGCAGGATGGCAGGACGCAGTTCTGCACGCCCGAACAAGTGCTGAAGCGATATGACGAACTGGGCATCGACAAGGGAATCATCCTGCCGCTTATCGGGCCGGAGGAATACCTGCCGCAGTCGAATCAGGAAGTATTGGAAATCTGCCGAAAATATCCCGACCGTTTCATCCCTTTCTGCAATATTGATCCGAGAGGCATCCACAACAGCGAACAAAGCGATTTCACGCCATGGCTTTCATGGTACAAAGAGCATGGCTACAAAGGCGTCGGAGAATTCATGCCGAACATGTCCTTCAAAGATCCCAAAGTACTGAACCTTTTCCGTCAATTGGAGGCTTTCGGCTTTCCGTTGATTTTCGACGTCAATACGCGCCTTGGCTTCGGTTACGGACTCGTTGACCAGCCCGGTCTGCCGGAGCTCGAATTCTGCCTTAACCAATTCCCCAAACTTACAATTTTCGGGCATGGCGTCGCCTTCTGGTCGGAAATCAGTACTTTGGACAAGTCAGAAGACAAAGGAACCTATCCCAAATATCCGATTCGTGCAGAAGGCGCGGCCGTCAAACTACTTAGAAAATATCCGAACATATGGGGAGACTTGTCCGCCACAAGCGGTTATAATGCATTGGCAAGGGATCCGGACTACGCCGTGAAATTCCTCAACGAATTTCAGGACAAGCTATGCTTTGGAACGGATATCTGCTATGCAGAGCAGAAACTTCCATTGGCTGGCTTCTTGCAAGATCTGAACAAAAAAGGACTGCTCTCCGACACGGCATTTGAAAAGATCGCCCGCGGAAACATCACCAGACTCCTGAATCTGTAACCAACTCCCCACCAGAGGATTGATGCAGTTTGCGCTTATCGAATCATGATGGAAGACAAGTCATCTTCCGTGATTCCGCATGTGTCGCAGAAACGTTCCATGAGGTCATAGCGATCCAGCGTCGAGACCCGATGAGTATCGCTACCAAACGTGAATTTGCATCCGGCCTTTTTGGCGATGGTGTAGGGTCTGACAAGAGCCTCGTTCAATACTGGATCTGCAAGACATCCGCCGTTGATTTCGATGGCGTTATCATATTCGTTGGCGATTGAAAGGGCGTCGAAGAATTCGGCATCGGAAATCGTGTCCAGAACTTCCCGTGGAGCCTCATGATGTTCCCCCATGGGGACGAACGGATGGGCCAGAACGTGTCCGACACGGCTTTTTGCGCCCGCAATGAAGAATTTCATGATATGTTTGCCCCATCCCGCGAATGAATGGTCGTCGGGCTGCTGGATGATGCTTGTGAGATGGAAATGATCGGTCGGAAGTAACACGACATCAAGCATTTCCTTCAATTCAAGCGTGCCGCCGATGCAGTCGGGAGAATACGTCTCGATTTCCGCGCCGACGAGCACCTTCATCGGAAATTCAGTGGATTCCACCATTTTCTTGTTTTCGAGAATCTGCTTAAGTGTCTCAGGGAACGGCCCTTTCAAATCCGGATTGTTTTCCAGAATGTTTTCTGGACGTGTCCAGTAATGATCCGTAATGCAGATGCTTTTAAAGCCTCTTTCGGCGAGAATCCGGACAAAATTGGCGATGGTCGCCTCCGGATCCCCTGAACAAGGTGAAAGCTTCGTGTGCATGTGGTAGTCGTTCACAACCTTCATGGTCATTCTCTCTATAAAATAGATATTTGAAAAGCTCTGTCGTTCACGTCTCGCGTCTCGTGTCTCACATCAAAACGCCGACATGCACAATACAATATTTTTATCACAACGCCATTATTTCCCGTATGGCGAGATTTCACGAAGGCGTGCGATAATTGGCGGAAGCTTCTCCAATGTGAATTTCACTTCATCCATGGTGTTGTAGCGGGAGAAGCTGAAGCGGATCGCGCCATGGGCGGCAGTATAGGGAAGCGCCATCGCGCGAAGAACATGGGACGGTTCCAAACTTCCTGTCGTGCAAGCACTTCCGCTAGAAGCGCAGATTCCGAACTGATCCAACAGCATGAGAATCGATTCCCCTTCAATGTATTCGAAGGAGATATTCGTCGTGTTGGGTAGGCGGTTGGCGACATCGCCATTGACGCGCACGTCTTTAATCGCAGCCACCACGCCCTGCTCCAGCGTGTCACGAAGCGAACGCACAAACGTGTTTTCCTTTTCCATGTTCGCCTTTGCCAATTCAGCGGCCGCGCCCAGACCGACGAGCGACGCGACGTTTTCCGTTCCTGCCCGCCGTCCATTTTCCTGATGGCCGCCGATGACAAACGGATGGAAACGGATGCCACGACGGACGTAGAGTGCTCCAACGCCTTTTGGCGCATGGAGCTTATGTCCGGAAAGGCTCAGAAAATCAATACCGTCGGTGGCGAGATTGATTGGCACCTTGCCCACTGCCTGCACGGCGTCGGTATGGAAAAGAGCGCCTTTTGCGTGGGCCATTTCCGCCAGTTCGCGAACGGGAAATATATTGCCGATTTCATTATTGGCCCACATCACGGAAACGAGCGCGGTATTTTCGTCGATTTCCTCTTTGGCAAAATCCATGTCCAGCCGTCCATGTTCGTCCACTGGAATGACGGCGACCGTCACACCACTCCGTTCCAAATCCTTGGCAGTGTTCAGGATAGCGGGATGTTCGATCTGGCTGATGACGATCTTTGTGCGTTTCGGTTGGGTGAAGACGGCGCTCCGCAAGGCGGCGTTGTCCGATTCCGTCCCGCAGGAAGTGAAGATGATTTCGGAAGGCGCGGCGCCCAGCAGGCTAGCCAGTTGTTCACGGGCCTTATCGACATATGCCATCACTTGTCCGCCGAAATGATGGATGCTGGAGGGATTGCCGTACAGCGTCGTCAGAAACGGCAACATCGCATCAACGACTTCCGGCGCCACGGCCGTGGTGGCATTGTTGTCAAAATAAATGGTGTCTTGCATCGTCATCTCACCTGCTCAACTTTGATTCTAGGGGAAAGATCCTTGCGAAGTTGCGCTTCAACAAAAGAACCAATCGTCAAGGAAGAACGCGCGCAAGCGGAGCAATGCCCCGTAAGCCGAACCTTCACCACATCGCCGTCGATATCCTCCAGTTCGATTCCGCCACCGTCTTTCTGCAAAGCGGGAAGGATTTTCTCCTCAAGCACAGCGCTAACGCGGAGGATCTTCTTGACCGGTGAAAGGCTGTCGAAGTCATTTGCAGTGGATGCCTTCTTCTCCTCCGCCATTTTATGCTCATGCCACAAATCGTCCAGAATCTGTTGGATTTCATCGAGACAACGGCCGCAGGCACCGCCGGCCTTTGTATAGTCCGTGATCTGTTCGACGGTATGCAAATTGTTGGCCAATGCTATCTTGCGGATTTTCGCATCCGTGACATTGAAGCATTTGCAGACGATACGGCCTTCATGGTCATCGTCTGATTCGGCCACTTCATATGTCTCGCCATGCCGTTTTTTGTAATCTGCGATGGCGGCCTGCAACGCCTCCATGCCCATGACGGAACAGTGCATTTTCTCTTCCGGGAGTGAGCCCAGAAGCGCCACGATATCTTTGTTCGTAACCTTCGCGGCCTCTTCCAGCGTCTTACCTTTGATAAGTTCCGTGAGGGCCGATGAAGACGCAATGGCGCTTGCGCAACCGAACGTGCGGAACTTCGCATCCACGATCCGCCCTTCTGAATCCAACTTTAGATACAGCTTGAGCGCGTCACCGCAGGTGATATTGCCGACTTCGGCAACGGCATCCGCATCCTCAATCTCCCCGACATTCTTCGGGTTCAGAAAATGCTCCATGACTTTCGGCGTATAGTTCCACATGATTATGTTTAACCTTTTTTCTCTACTAACGTAATTTTCTTTTTATTCAATACCATAATATACATCATTTCATGAAATTCTCCAGTTTTTACTCTATTTGGGAAGTCGTGTTTCCATTGCAATTTTTGTCAGATTCACCTTAAAAACTCTTTTGAAATGCTTCTAAAAAGCACACTGCAACGGCTTACAGATACTTTTGGAACACACAATGCAATTTGCCCAGCTTGAAAATCACTACCAATATATTATAGTAATAAGTTTACCTGTGCCATGACAACTCATGGCCTCCGTCTTTCCGCGCTTCTGGTCCATATCGGGCCAAGACAGCGGATACATTTCCACACCTATCCACATCCATCCAATCAAAACAATGAAAGCAAATCTGCTCCTCCTCGCCTCCATCATGCTTCTTCTGGCCGGTTGCTCCCGCAAAGAAGGAGACGCCGTCATCGAACTCAGCTACGCGAACTTCCCGCCGCCGGAGACTTTCCCCTGCGTTCAGATGGAACGCTGGAAGGAAGAAGTGGAACGCCGCACAAATGGCCGCGTCCGCATCAAGACCTATCCGGGCGGCACACTGCTCGGCGCGAAAGCCATCTATGATGGCGTCGCGGACGGCACCGCCGCCATCGGCAATTTCGCCATGAGCTACCAGCCTGGCCGCTTCCCAGTCTCCGAAGCCACGGATCTCCCGCATTTCTTCCCGGACTCCAAGACCGCCAGCCATCGTCTTGCCGCCCTCCTCAAGCAGGAGAATCCCAAAGAATTTGAAGAGACGAAAATCCTTACCGCGTTCACCTGCCCGCCCGGCGTCATCATGAGCAACACGCCTGTCGAAGATGTCACCAACCTCAAGAACGCCACGCTCCGCAGTTCTGGAACGAGTCTTGAAGCCCTCAAACTGCTTGGCGCGGCCCCTATCGCCATGCCGCAGTCCGACATTCCAGACGCGCTCCACAAAGGCGTCATCAGCGGCATCGTCTCCTCCGGCGAAGTCATGAAAGACATGAACTACGCCGTTTATTGCAAACATGTTGTGGAAGCCCGTCTCCCCGTCATCAGCTTCGCCGTCGTCATGAACAAGAAGAAGTGGGAAGCCCTGCCGGACGATGTGAAAAAAGTCTTCGACGACCTCTATTTCGAACAGGCCGACTGGACCGGCGAATATGTTGACAAGCATGTGGAAGACGCTTTGGCATGGTCGAAAGAGACGCACGGCGTCACCGTCACCAAACTAGATGACGCGCAAGTCGCCGCGATCAAGGCGAAACTCGCACCCATGATGGACGCCTACGTCAAACGCGTCGCGCAGAACGGCATCGACGGACAGAAACTCATCGACTTCCTCCAGAAAGACGAAGGAAGTAGCAAATGAACAAGTTAGTCCGTCTGGAACGGTGGCTCTGCCTTGCGAGCCTATGGGTTGCGGCAGTCCTTCTGGGAGCGCTTGTGCTGCTCTCCGGCCTCAATGTCTTCGGACGCATATTCGGCCATCCCATCGGCGGCAGCTATGAGCTGTCAGGCTTTCTGGGGGCGCTCATCGCGGCGTTGGCCTTAGCGGATACACAACGCAAGCGCGGGCACGTCGAACTGGACATGTTCACAAAGCAATACAAGCCAATTGTGAAGCGTCTTGTCGGCGCCTTCAACATGTTGTTCGGTTTCATGCTGCTGCTTGTTCTCGCCATCCAGCAAGTAAACCGCGCCAAACGGCTTCTCGCGGCAGGTGAGCTTTCCGAAACGCTCCGCCTCCCCTACCCATGGCTGATGTACATCTGCGCAGGAGGGCTTCTGTTGCTCGCCTGCGCCTATCTGACGGACTGCGTCTATCTGCTCACACGGAAAGATCCTGACACGGAAGCGCTTACGAGCGGCGAACGTAACGGTGTCGTCACATCTATCCGCAACGATGTCGTACTGCCAACGGCGGGAAGTGGCGCGTGCGTCACGCCTGCGCCTGCCAACGGCGAGACGCCGATGGCATCTACAGCTGCAAAGGAGGATGCGAAATGAACGCGGAAATGCTTTTCGGTCTTTTCGGCATCCTCGTGATGCTACTTCTCATCCTTTTCACAGGCATGTCGCCCGGGCTCGCCATGCTTCTGGTCGGCACCATCGGCTGCATTTCCCTCATGCCGGAAATCACGTTGCACACGATCTTTGCGGGAACAACTGGCATGGAAGTCTGGAGCGTCTTCTCCAACTATGGCTTCACCGTCATCCCGCTGTTCGTCCTGCTGGGCGAAGCGATGTTCCATGCGGGCTACAGCGAACGGCTCTTCATGGCCGCGAAGACATGGTTTGGTGAAAAGCGCGGCGGACTGGCCGTCACGACGCTTCTCGCGTCCGCGGGCTTCTCCGCGATTTGCGGTTCCAATACCGCCACGGCCGCCACGATGGGCTGCGTGGCGTTGCCGCCCATGACGGAAGCGGGCTACCGCAATGAGCTCAAAACCGGCAGCATCGCCGTCGGCTCCACGCTTGGCGTCGTCATCCCACCGTCCATCGTGCTCGTCGTCTATGGACTCTATACCGGCGTCAGCATTTCGAAACTCTTCGCGGGCAGCATCCTGCCCGGCGGCCTTCTCGTGTTCGCCTTCATCCTGACTGTTCTCGTGCTCTGCGCCGTCCATAAGGACTGGGCACCGGGTGGAGAGGCCCACACGCTTGGCGAACGCATCCGCTGCCTTGGCGGCGTCATCGAAGTCGCCGTCCTTTTCGTCATCATCATGGGCGCCATGTTCACAGGCATCGTGACGCCGACGGAAGCCGCCGGTTTCGGCACGTTCTGCGGCATCGGCTGGTGCCTCCTCCGCCGTCATCTTGACTGGCGCGGCCTCGTGCAGTCGTTGACGGAAACGCTCCACATCTCCGGCATGGTCTTTCTCATTCTGGCGGGCGCCACCATCTTCGGCAAGTTCCTGGTCATGACGCGTTTGCCGTTCCAGCTGGCGGACGTCGTCTCCCGCTCCAACCTTCCGCCGACGCTTGTTCTGGCGGCCATCGCCATCTGCTATCTGATCGGCGGCTGCCTGATGGACTCGCTGGCCTTTTTGATGATCTCTTTGCCACTGTTCCAACCGCTCATCACGCATCTTGGATACGATCCCGTGTGGTTCGGACAAGTCGTCTGTCTGGTCACGACGCTGGGCGCCGTAACGCCGCCTGTCGGCGTCTCCTGCTTCATCGTCGCGGGCATCAGCAAAGACTCCAGCGCCGCGCAGGTCTTCAAAGGCTGCATGCTCTTCCTGCCCGCCTACATCTTCTGCTTCCTCATGCTCGTACTCTTCCCGCACGGCATGGTCACTTGGCTTGCAGGATTGGTGAAATAAGCATATAAAAATGTTGCAAAACGCCAGCAGTGTTTTACTGCTGGCGTTTTGCAATTTATTCGCTTGCTTTTACCTAAATCAATAGCGATACAGCCTTATCTGTATTTCTCCAAACGAACCAATCCTTCTTCATCCGCCTCCAACTTGCCGTTTTTAATAATCTTCTACTGCAAGTTCTTGCAAACATCAATCCAGGAGACATAGCCTGAATACTGTTCCAATTCGGCGATTGTCAGTTCAATGGCACTGTTGCCGCTTCCGCAGGCGGGAAAAACCGTCGTGAACCGTTTCAGGGAATCGTCGAGATAGACCGTCACACCATCGTTGACGGCAAACGGGCAGACACCGCCAACGGCATGGCCGATCATCGCCTCCACTTCGTCCGGCGTGAGCATCTTCGCCTTGCATCCAAATTGCGCCTTGTATTTTGCATTGTCGATTTTTACGTCACCGGCCGTGACAATCAGAATGGCGTGTCCGTCCACCAGAAACGACATCGTTTTGGCAATTCGGCATGGTTCGCAACCCAACGCCTGGGCGGCCAATGCGACGGTCGCGCTGGACATCTCCAATTCCCTGATTTTATCCGCGATTCCGTATTTCGCAAAAAATGCCTTCACCTTTTCAATCGCCATAACAACCTCCTATGCCGATATTTTCAGCCTCCTCAATCCTTCACCAGCCGATAGAACAGAATGACGGCGCTGCGTGGCTGAGGCAGACGGATGACCAGATTCCGCATTTCTTGCCCAGAAAGCCTCTTCTTCTTGCCCGATAGGGCGTTTTCCAGTTCGTATGTTCCATCCAATTTAATGGCGCGCGGCTTCAACAACAGCACCTTCTGCTTCGTGTCCGGACGGCGGCAGGCGACAATTACGCCATGGTCGCCGTCGTCGAACTGCACGGCAACCATATTTCCCATGATTTCAGGCGATTCTGTCAAAAGATAGAAATCCTTCAGGCAGCAATCACGAATCCGACGGCTCAACGCCGCCCTCTGCTTCACATCCTTCAGAAGCTTCCGTGTTTCCGCGTCATCCTGTTCGGAGCGGAACCAGTTTCGGTCGCAGTTGTTGAAAATCGTCGTTGGAACGCAGGCACTTGCGTAATCATAGACTTCAGCAGGTTTCAGCATGTGGCCGCTGGCATGGAACGGCAGCCATCTGGAGAGATATGCCACGGCGATCTGGTTCGCCTCCGCATTGTGTTCCGACACCACGCAGGAGAAGTCCGAACGCCACATCGGAATGCTGAGGGAAATCGTCATCCAGTCGATGCGGCGACCGCCAGACGCGCAATTGTCGATCAACAGATTCGGGAAATTGCGCCGCAACGTACGCCAGAAGCGATAGAAGCCGTTGATGAAACGGATTTCCGCCAACCCCTTCGCCCCCATGGCTTTATCCTGCTCACGCCAGAAAGGAATCGTGTCAAAATTGAAATCCTCCCGATAGCAGTCGATATGCTCATTCTTCAGAAGATTACTGATCGTTTCGATGGCGTAATCGCACGCCTCCTCCTTGCCGAGATCCAGCATGCAGTTGTCGCCGCCCGCTTCGATGAACCATTCGGGATGCTGCTGGACGATTGGCGATTTCTTCACAGCGCGTTCCATTTCAACCCACAGGAGCATCTTCATGCCAGCCTTGTGCACAGCATCGGCAACAGGCTTCAGACCGCCTGGATGAATGGTCTGGTTGACATGCCAGTCGCCGACATTCGGATACCAGTCGCTGTCATGAAGCTCCCATGCGACATCGCGATCACGTCCAAACCATCCTGCATCCAGCCAGAACACTTCCAGCGGAATGCCCTCCTTCTGGAAACGCTTCACATAGCCCTGCAACGCTTCCGTCGGGACGGTGCCGCTAAACATCATCGGAATTGGCGGCAGGATGACTCGGCCACGGGCGTCCCGCGGCACATGATACTCTAACACATAGCGGCGGAACACGTTCTGGATTTTCTCCAAATCGTCTCCTGCCGCAAACTGCACAGCCACCGTTGGCAACTCGAAGGCCTCGCCCGGCTGCAAACTAAACTCCGTCTCCTGAAGACCGATGGCGAACGACATGATGCCGCGAGCCGTTTTGACAACGGCTTTCCAAGCTCCCGACCAGCCGACCGCCACATTGAAATGAATGTCATTGCCGACATCGATGCCGAAAAACGGCAGCCAGTCATTGGAACTACGCCCCTGCGACGCCTCCATGACGCATGTATCATGTTGCGGCACAGGTGCCAGCGTCACGTCATCCGGAATGAAATCAAGCAGCGAACACTGCGAACCATACTGACGACGGACGCGAACGTAGGCCAGTTGCCGCTGCATGGTGATCAACCGATCAATGTTCTTATTGAAGCCAACCCATTGGAACGACAGCGATTGAAAATCCCGCACGATTCCCGTCGCGCCTTTTTTCGACAAACTTCTGAGTATCGGCGTGTATTCGACGAAACCATATTTCGGCGTGACTTTCAACGATACTTCCAATGCAAGTTTTTTATCCGGAGAAACATACATGACTTTTAGACGATTCTGCCCACGTTTTTCAGAAGGCAACATCTCGACAGTTTTCTTCCATGATTCAGCCGAAAACGGCTCTCCGTCATACATGAACGTCGGAACCGCATGGTCATTTTCACCGCCGATGGTATTCAACAAATTCAATATAAAATCATTGTCAATGCGTTTCATCTTGTCCTCTCTTGAATGGATATCAAATGATTACCGCGTCAAGTTCTTCACCCATTTGTATTTACGATAGTGGTGCATCAGTCATTTCCAGAGGTAAAATTTCATTGACATGAGTGCCCTTTCCGAGGATGCCATCTTGAACAGGCTTTTTTCAGTTATTACATCCTATTGTATCGCTTTCTCAAGAAATACAACATAACGCCGCAGAATTCCTTTTTCTTCCCATCACTTGCACTCTCGTACTTTTTGATTTCCCTGTTAATAATACCTTTGAAATTAGCTTTTTGCGCATTGTTTTCAACAAAACGCTTCATTGCATTATAAACCGCTGTCCTTTCGCCTCTTAGATAGTCTTGGTTTAAATTCAACACTTCATTCAACTGGCGATTCAATTCTGGATTGTCAGATTTGATGACACCTGTCTTAGGCTCGTATTGAACAAGTTTTTCGATATGTGCCAAATCAAATGTGAAATCTTTGTCTTGCTTAAAATCATCGCAATATTGACGTTTTTTCTTTTGTCTTTCTGTGCAAGAGCAAACTGCGGCCATGTTTTCATAGTCCAATGCCATTTCCGGATGATTTTTCTGGGAAAATTTGTGTTCCACGCTGGCACTGTCTATCGTTATTCTTTGTTGGCAATAACAACAGAGACTGTATTGTTCGGCTATCAAAGATTCCAATATTTCCCTTTTCATCTCCCTGGGCCCATCATCGTATGTCGCATCAGGGATTGCTCTATGCTGACTTAAAAGATGTGGTTCGTTCTGATTTTTTTGAATATTAATCATAGCACACCTTCATTCTACTGGTCATCACGACTCAAATTCAAATATGCCTCCGCTTCCTTCAATTCCGAACTTTTATTTGGATTAATTCTACTTAACTCACCAATTAATTCATCAGCACGTTTCCATTCACCATTTTCTATTGTCTCATATAATCTTTGATATAATTCCTGTATCTTCACATCCTGATAAGGCGTTTTCATGATTGAAGACAGGACTTCATTGGCAGTCAGCCCCTTGGAAAAGTCTGGATGGGCGACTTGCACCTTGCCTTCAGAATTCAGACTCAATTGGAAGATTTGGCTGGAAGGAAGTGAGCCGACCACCAGAGGAGAATGCGTCGTCACAATGAACTGGCAATTGGGAAATATATTATGCAATCGTTCCATGATGACGGCTTCCCATTGCGGATGCAAATGAAGGTCGATTTCATCTATTAAGATGATTCCCTCTCCTTTCAATGGTTCTAGATTACTTGGATTTGCGATGGCAAGACGCCGAGCAATATCCCCCACCATAGCCAGCATACATTTCTCTCCATCCGACAACTGGGTGATATCCAATTCTATTGTTTTGTCTCCATTCATTGTTCTACCCCCATCCATTGATTTATCCCACATGATTTTCTTGGTGACCAACATACGCGCTGGTTTGCCACGCTTTACTTTAAGATTAGAAAAACCAGGCAACATGGCCTCTATCGCAGTTCTCACAGCTTGCAATTGGGCATCGCGATAGTCTCCGCCTACCTCACGCAATTTCTCATTCTCCAGATCCTCACGATTACGGTACCATTCGAAAAAATGTCGGAAGTCATTGTAGTTATTCTTATTGAAAGCTCCGTCAAAAACCGTTGTCTGTTTGAAGATATCTTCATCTAGAGGTGTCAGAGGAACATCCAAGGCACTGCGATTTGTATTATAGTATACTGTAACGGGAATAGAAAAATTTGCATTTCCTTCTAGAAGTTCTTTAATCTTATCAGCTAAATCTTGAAGCTCTTTACTTTTTGGCAGAAACTGAACGTTATCTCCTCTTTTTTTACTAACACTCCAACTTATTGGAAAATGTTCTGAATCTTG
>JAFZAB010000008.1 GCA_017548425.1 Victivallales bacterium | reverse complement strand
TGACGGTCCGAAGGTGATGTGGCGGAAGGAGTTAGGGGAAGGCTATTCAGGAGCCATCATCGCACAAGGCCGCGTCTATCTGCTCGACTATCTTGAAAAAGAGGATTCCGACGCTTTGCGTTGTTTTGAACTGTTGACAGGCAATGAGTTGTGGCAGCGAAGCTACAAAAATCCGATTCGCCGCAACCATGGGAAATCGCGGACAATTCCCGCATTTGCGGATAATGTCGTCGTTACGCTTGGGCCTGCCGCCCACGTGATGGCGACGGATGCCACAAATGGCGATTTGCTATGGAGTTGCGATTTGGTTGAGCAGTATGGTTGTGAGATTCCGCAATGGTATGCGGGCCAATGCCCGTTGATCGAAAACGGCAAAGTTGTCTTAGGCGTAGGCGGCGAGAAAGTTCTGATGACGGCCTTGGATTTAAAGACTGGCAAGACTCTGTGGGAGACGCCGAATCCGGACAATTTCAAGATGTCACATTCATCCGTCGTTTCCACTCAACTCTCTGGAGTCGAACAATTTGTCTATGCGGGAATCGGTGGTATAACGGCTTGCGACCACGACGGAAAACCATTGTGGACATGCAAGAGTTGGAAACCGGCCGTCTGGGCTCCCACGCCCTTGAAAATCGCCGACGACCTGCTCTTTTTGACGGCCGGTTATGGAGCAGGCAGCGCCCTGCTCCGCGTGCGTCTTGTGAATGGCGTTTTTGAGGCAACCATTGAAAATGAATGGAAACCGACAAAGGGGCCGGCTTCCGAACAACAGACTCCATTACTCATTGACAAAACGCTGTTTGTCATTCAGCCCAAGGATGCCGGTGGCCTCCATGCGCAATTGGTGGCGGCGGATGTGGACAGCCTTCCCGCGCTTCGGGCGACGAGCGGCAAAGAAGCGCGTTTCGGCCTTGGCCCCTATCTTTACGCCAATGGCGCATTTTGGATCATGGATGATGATGGATTTCTGCATGTCTATCAATTCAAAGATGATACATTCCAGAAACTAGCGACACACAAGGTGGTTCCAGGCGTGGATGCATGGGGGCCGATCGCGTATGCAGGCGGCTTGATGATTTTGCGTGACAGCACATCCATGGCATGTCTGGATTTACGTATGGAGGATGCAAAATGAAAATGACGCATCGAGAATTTTTGATATGGTTGAGCGGCCTTGGTTTGTTGGGCCTTCTTGGAGGTTTGGTGAAGCATAAGATGCAGCCAACGCCTGCAATAGAGCCAGAAAAGCCATTTGAACTGCCCAAATTCGCCGTCCGTGTCAAACATGTCGCGGATGGAGTATTGTTCGACATCGACCGTGCGCGGAAAATCGTGACGGCGCATGAAGAGGCCGACAGTAAACTGCTGTGGGAATCTCATGGTGAAAGTCAATTCATCATTCCAGGCGCGGCGTTTCCGATTGATTTGTCTCCAGAGGGAGAGCTCTGGGTGGCGAATGTCGGCCGCAAATATTTGGAGCAGTTGGATTTGAATACTGGTAAGTTCATTGCATCATGGCGGCCATTGGAGGAATTCGGCGGTTGCTGCAATCCCGTGCGCTTCGCGGCGCTGCCCGGCGGACGCTTTGTGACGATGGAGAAAGGCATGCGTCGGGCATGCATCTACCAACCTTCAGGAGCATTGGAACAGATTATTACGGAAGAACTTTCCGATTCCGAATTCAACTACTTCCTTGTACGCCATGAAGGCAAGATCCATTTGTATGACACGGGCGTGAAAAAGCATTGGGAGGTGTCGTAACATGATGACAAAACGTGACTTCATGAAACATGCCGCGCGAACACTGCTGTTGGGCGGATTGTCCGCTCTGGCCTATCGGCAGGCGACTTCTAAGAAGCTATCGGATATCTGTACAGACAAGAATGGATATTGCCGTAAGTGTCCGTCGTTGGCGTTCTGTGGCCATCCGAACGCACTCTCGTTCAAGGAGACAACCAAATGACTCTTCGGGAGTTACTTAAAGTAGCAGTAGGCGCGCTTCTGGCCGCTCCGTTCCTCCAATTGTTCCGCAAGAAGGAGGAGACGGGATACTATTGGCAAATCGATCCGGACAAATGCATCCAATGCGGCAAATGTGAAACGGAATGCGTGCTGCCCCGCTCCGCCGTCAAATGCGTGCATCAATACGCATCTTGCGGCTATTGCCTGTTTTGCAGCGGCTATTATCAAGACAAGAGGGTCGAGTTCAACACCGCAGGCGAGAATCTGCGCTGCCCGACGGACGCCATCGTCCGCACATACGTGGAAGATCCGTATTTTGAATATAAAATCGATGAAGACAAATGCATCGGCTGTGGAAAATGCGTAAAAGGCTGCGCCTCCTTTGGCAATGGTTCGCTGTTCCTTCAAGTGCGTCGGCATCTGTGCAAGGATTGCAATGAATGCCGTATCGCCAAAGTCTGCCCGTCAGGGGCGTTTACACGCGTTCCCGCCGACAAGCCCTACATCTTCCGTCGCCCGCCGGAGGTGAAATCATGATACCGTTGGGAGTTGTCCAAGCTCGCTTTCCGGCACCAGAATTCGACAATTATCAAGTGCCGTTGATTCAAGTGGAAAACACCGTGGCGGATGCGACGCCATGGCGCATTCTGCTATTGGTTTTGTTTTTGCTATGTGGAACGGTTCTGTTCTATAAATATCGTTCCCGCAAGGGGATGTTGTTTCTTTCGCTTGCAGGACTGGTCCTATTTGGTTTTGTTCTGAAATCATGTCCATGCCCTATCGGCATGTTCCAAAACATTGCTAAAGGCGTTGCGAACGGAACATATGTTCCTCTGGGAATTCTGCTCCTGTTCACGCTTCCGCTCTTTTGCGCCTTGTTCTATGGACGCGTCTTCTGCGCAGGAGCGTGTCCATTGGGAGCCATACAGGAATTGCTTCATTGGCGCACAATCACCATTCCTTTGGCCTTGGATCGTGTATTGCGACTCATTCCGATTTTGCTGTTGCTGGTCTGTTCGGCCTGCGCGGCATGCGGAATAGGCTTCCCGATATGCTATCTGGAACCCTATCTGCCGATTTTCGTGCTGAATTTCGCCACGCCGTTGGCGATTTTGAGTGCCATATTCATCTTGATCGGCCTGTTTATATCGCGTCCTTTCTGCCGTTTTATCTGCCCATACGGGGCATTGCTACGCTTCTGTACATTGTTCGCCATCAAAAAGCCTGTCATTACAGTCAAGGAATGCGTGAATTGCAAATTGTGCGAACAGGGCTGCCCGAACGGAGCTGTCCTGCCGCCTGAGCCAGACACGCCCGCCGCAACGCGCCAAAAAGGAACCCGCCGTTTATCCATGCTGGTGGCGTGCCTTCCGCTAGCCCTTTTTCTAGGGGGATTGCTTGGCTATTTCGCCGCTCCGGCCATATCGTCCATGCATCGTGACGTGCGATTGCTCCGCGACGTGGAGGCCAAACGGCAAACACTTGAAGTGGAGGCATTTGAAGCGCAAGGTAGCAGTCTCAATGAACTGAAGGCGCATGCCGTCCATGCGCAAAACAAAACACTGATCTACATGACGTTG
>JAFZAB010000076.1 GCA_017548425.1 Victivallales bacterium | reverse complement strand
CGTCTCTCGTCTCACGCCCAAATTTTTGACGTGAGACATGGGACGCGAGACGTGAGTTTTGTTGACAGCTTCTTTTCGAATTCGGCCCTTTCAGGGCCGTTGTGGTAGGCAGAAAGCCCCGTGGTCTCGCTTTGCTCGACCACGGGTTACTGGGATTTGGCCCTTTCAGGGCCGTCATGCCGCCTGTGGCGGCGACTTTGTGACGGAGGCGCTCCGCCTTCGCAAGTGATTCGCGGGCATAGCCCACGTGTGACGGCGAGACGCCACCACCACAGGCTCCAAATCACTACATAAATTCATAAAAAAATACTAAATATCATTATATTTCAATAATCATAAAGAATCATCAAAAATCATACATGTTTTATGACTTTATAGGAATTCTTATGACTTCTGTAATATTCAATTAATCACTTGCATCATTCAAAAAACGGTGTATAGTATGAAAAAGACAAAAAGATTGCCCTGTATTCTAAAAAAGATGGATATTATGGCATATCATGCTATAATAATTAATTGAATGATTATCGAAAGGAGCGGACATGGGAGCGAAAGACAAGGCCCTCAAACGGTATCTGTCGGAATTCAATGTCATTGCGGACATCTTCAGGCTTGCGTTCGGGGCGGACGGGCTGTCCGTCGATCCAGCGAAACTGACGGATCTAGACTCCGTGCAAGTTATGGCGACGCAGCCGAAGGCGGGCGGGAAGAATGTGAAGAAGGAGTCGTCGTACCGCGAACGGATTCACGACGGCGTGGCGACGATGGAGGCGGAGTTCGGCGAGAGCGCCGTCCGCCTCGTTCTTGGCGTCGAGGGACAGACAAAGGTCTCGCAGGCCATGCCGTTGCGCATGCTTCAGTACGAAGA
The DNA here is from genome assembly GCA_017548425.1 of Victivallales bacterium. Lineage (GTDB taxonomy): Bacteria > Verrucomicrobiota > Lentisphaeria > Oligosphaerales > Oligosphaeraceae > UBA1407. The sequence continues at coordinate 16,892 of JAFZAB010000076.1, read as the reverse complement.
CCAGACGATGACGTTCTTCGCAGAGCGGATGGCGGTAAACGTACGGTCGGGGGCGGCACCGGGCGACTGGTTCGCGGGATGGCCGGAGGGAGCCGTCCTGCCGTCGCCGTTGAGCGTCACCCTCTACACAGGAGCAGGCGAATGGACGGGGCCGCGGTCGTTGCGGGAGATGCAGGGGAGCATCCCCGAAGCGCTGTCGCGGCGGATGGCGGATATCCCGCTGAACATCGTGACCTTCAAGGACATATGCGAGCATGATCCGGACGGCTTCCTTTCGGACATAGGGGTGGTGGCGGCGTACATTTACCACGAGAGGAATTCAGACAAGCTACAGGAACTGATTGAGACGAAAGAGAAATTCCGGCATCTTTCAAGAAAGGGATTCGACGTGATCAACACGCACAGGAAACTGGCAATCACAATGACGGAAGACATGGAGGAAATCGACATGCATTACGCGGAACAGGAATGGCAAAGAAAAGCAGTGAAAAGAGGCATTGACGAAGGATTCAAGCTTGGCGAGGAGCAAGGAAAAGCTGATGAACGTAAGAATAACATCGGCATTTTCATCGACGGATGCCGTGATTTCGGTGCCACGGCTGAAGCAATTGTCATTCAACTGGTGAAACGTTTCAACCTGCCTCAAGAGGAGGCCGCGATGCTGGTGGAGAAAAGGCTTTCTTGAAAAATAATGCTCCAGGAGCGGTCAAGCCGCAACCAAATCATTCTTGAGAAACCACGAAAAGCACGAAAAACTCGAAAATTCAGTCCACAGAAAACACAGAACAAACAGAGACGCCTGCGGCGGCGCTTGTGGCTGATGGCCAATGGCCGATGGTTTGGCTACAAAAAAAACGCTCCCGTTGCGGAAATCCGCAGCGGGAACGTTTGGTATCATTCAGATGGAGGCTGGCTGATTACTTGACGAGATGGAAGACGCCGTTGCCGTCATAGACGGAAGCCGTTTCCAGCGTCTTGCCTTCGTTCTTGTACATGTCCTTCAGGCCATAGCCAAGGGCACCGTAGCTGGCGAAGGAGCCGACATGGCCGTCAAAAAAGCCGAAGTTGCCGTTGGAGCTGTGAGCGATGCCGTAGCAGCAGTCGTTATCGGGATTGCCGCCCTGAGAGGCGCGGGAATGGTTGACGTACGGGAACTGGGAGGAACCGCGGCTATTGATATTCGTGGGGCTATAGGAATCGCCGCAGGTAATCAACGTGGAAGCGGATTTCACCGTGCTGCCAATCAAAAACGTGCAATACCATTGCGAATTGCCGTCGTTCACATGAGTAACCAGATGGGACGGTGCGGAGAAGTTGTAGGTGATGCCGCCGTAGGTGGTATAGGTATTGGTCCAGCGGGTCGCCGGCGGACGACCGGGGCAGACGCCTTCAGCGGGCGTGGTGGAGGTCATGTAGCCATTGGATTTCAAATGATCCATCCATTGGGAGGACTGGTATTTGACAAGTCCAACCGTGTCGCCGTAGTCCTGCTGGTACATGCCAATGCTGAGGACGATCTGCTTCAGGTTGTTGACGCAACTGACAGAGCGAGCCTTCTGGCGGGCCTTCGCAAGGGCCGGCAGCAACATGGCGGCTAGAATCGCGATGATGGCGATAACCACTAAAAGTTCAATCAACGTAAAATGACGATTCTTTTTCATGATTGGTTCCTCTTTGCTTTGTTTGGTTGACGATACAACAGAAAAACACAAAACATTAATTTACCATTGATGAATATAGAACGAACAATTGAAAAGTCAAATAGATTTTTTCTTGAGCGGAAAGAAATAGATTATATCGTATTGTTTATCAATATGATATGAATCAGGTTTTATTTCGCCCAGTATTTTTCAATCCATTTGTTATAGGCGCCTTTGCTGTTTTTGAGCGTTTCGGCGGCTTTGTCTTTCAGATCGGGAGCGTCGCCTTCCTTCGGGGGATTGAGAAGAGTCAGCATGGCGTCGCCTTCCGCACGGCAATAGCGGTCGTGGTCGATTGAGAAGACATAGCGGATCAGGAAGGCCGTGTAGCGGCCGCGGCGAAGGTCCGCGCAGGCGCGACGATAGGTCGATGGCGGCTGGAAGAACGGAACGGCATTGCAGGCGCGGACGGCGGTGTAAATATCGTCAAGCGAATTAGATTCGGCCAAAACGACCGTTACGTTGCGGCTGAAATCGGCGAACGTGCAAAGGCCAGTGCCGCCGACGGCGGGAACGCGCGGGCCGTTGTTGCAGAGTTCGTAATACTGCGCGATGTCGAGATTGGCACGTGGGCCGCCAATTGCTTCGAAAGCGTCATAATGACGCAAGGCAAGAATCGCATCTGTTTCCGGTTTAGGCAGATAGGGGAAGCCTTCCGTGCGGTCGTTGGGATGTTCGACAACCATGAAGGCGTTGGCGTTGCGGCCTGCATCAACCAATACATTGGTCGTGGCGACAGCGGCACTGGCGCCTGTTTTGGCGATTTCAGCCTCGACGGCGGCTTTTCCATTCTCTTTGAACCAGTTCAAAACACTGCTGGAAGGATTCAACGCGAGAAGTTTTGCGGATTGGCCTGGAATGAAAACTTCTTCGGCGGGCAGAACAGCCATTTCCGTCTTGAACGGGAAGTCCTGAATGGTCTTCTGGACGGCGGCCAAATCAGGGGAGGAGAAGAAGACAAAATCGTATCCGCGCTGACGATATGTCGCGAGATAGTGGGCCTGCGACGGGAGCTGCTGTTCACCAAGAAGCTTGCTTGAAGCATGGAAATTGACACGGTACGGCTTCAGTCTAAACAAGTCCGGATCAACGGCATAGACATGATGATGGGCAAGCACGACGGCGGTCTTGCCTAGTTTGCCGTCAGGTCCGGGCGTGACAAGCCTAATCGTGTGTTCCGTCTCGCCGACGATGCGGATGGGAGCTGTCGTGATCGTGTTGCCGTCGATCTTGAAATTGATTTTGTCGTATCCGCGGCCGAAGTTTTTGCCGTTGGCGCGGACGGCGTCCATCTGGACGTACTGAAGCGTCAGTTTTTCAGGCTGTTTGAGCAATGGATCGTCATCGAGAACGAGCGTGAAGACGACTTCCGAATTGTTGCGCACGATGCGCGGCCAGGAGTCCAATAGACGGGCCTCAACATGTATGAGCCCGAGCAGTAAAAGAAGAAGTAACGTATATTTTCTCATATTCTGGTCATCCTATATATTTAACATTCAGCATTCAGCATTATTATCTGTACAGCACCAAAAGGCGCTGCGGTCGCGCAGGAGCGCGCCGCTCCCGTTTCACCGTTGCCAGTATTTTTCCAGAAGCGCGGGCACCCGGCCTTGGACCTTCTTCAAGTTTTCAAGAGCGGCTTCGCAACCCGCAGGATCGTCGATATCGCCGGCCTTCTGTTTGGCTAGTGTGAGAAGCCATTGGCCCTCTTCTTTGCACCACGGATCGTGGCGGACGGGATAGAAGTTCTCCAGTAGGAAATAGGCGTAGCGGGCGACGCGTTCTGGACCATGCGCATAATATTTATTGGTTTTCGGAATATATTGGACGGCAACGGAGCGGCATTTCTTGATGTTACGGATAATATCCTGGATATCAACTGTTTCCGAAAGCACGAGATTGAAGGCATAGATGAGATGGATGGAATTGTGCGCATCCGTGCTGCTGATGACAGGAATGACGGTGCCTTTGGCAACCTGCTCATGATACTGCAGGATGCTGTCTTCGGAACTACCGCCATTGACGATTTCAATGGCGTCGCAGTACATTTCATTAAAGAAATGATCTGAAACAGGTTTCGGAATGTACTGACGGGAGTCCGGACGCCAATAGGGATGGCAGAAGACGGCCATGCCGCCACGGGAACGGATACGATCCCAAATGACATGGGAGGCGGCCGTCATCCACATGAATTGCGACGGCAACGGCTGGCCCATTTTGGCGAGCTCTGCTTTGACGCAGGCATCGTATTCAGGCTGGTTGTTTCTGAACCAATCGGCCATGCTTTCACTGCTACCGACAGAGAGGATATGGACGCTATTGCCCTGGCTGTGAACCTCTTCGCCCGGATAGGCTTTCATATCAGTCGGAACATGATGGAAGAAGGCCATGGCCTCTTCGGAGCCCGCATAGGCATTGTGGTCCGATTCGCTGGCGAAATCCTGTCCGTCCATGCGGCATGTGGCAACCATGATGGAGCCGGTCTTGTCCTGTCCGTCCGAGAACTTGCTATGCATGTGGAAGTTCCCCTTGAACGGGCGGAGCGCGAAGAAATCAGGCCTGAGCGAATAGAGTTTGAAGACGGCGACAGGCGTTTCATGGCCTTTGTTCGTATCGACAAGCGTCAGCGTATGAATCGTTTCGCCTGGAAACTTCAACTTCGTCTTGAGGGTGTTGCCTTCGATGACGAAGGGAATGCTTTCCTTCGCACCATACTGGAAAGGCTGTCCGTCCGAACGAAGGCCGTCATCGTTAAAATAAAGCAATGCAAGGCGTTCCGGCTTTTCGAGCAACGGCTCGTTTTCGAAAACCATCGTGATGGTGGCCGATTGGTCGGCGCGAACCATCTGCGGCCATGCATCGGTCAGCGCGGCGGAGAGCGACGCGCAAACGAGGAACCATAACGAACAGAGCAGTTTCAGCTTTTTGGACATGGCGTTCTCCTTTTTAAATTAAGAATTAACAATTAAAAATTAAAAATTACTATAAAGTTTTGCTGTAAGTTTTTCATCTATTAAACATAAATGCTAATAGTGAGAAATGCAAAACGTTTCTGTATTCTGCTTTAAGCTTTAGGCTTTAAGCTTTAAGCTCTTAGAGCTCTTCGGACTCAACCATCGTACGTTTGCTTTGGATTTCGCCGGAAAGCAACGGCGCGTCATCGTATTCGATTTCGCCCGACTGGCTGTCGTACGGATCGATGCGCATAAACTTCTTGGCGGGAACGAATTCCGCCTGGAACTCGTGGTTGGCCGTGAGGCGGAAGCAGTCGAGATTGCCGAAATAATAGTCGCGACGTTCTTCGTTGCCGGAACGGAATGCGCCACCGCCGTAGGACGGGTCGCAGAAGAGCCATCCGTAGGGTTCGACATAGAACTGCGTCCAGTCGTGGCTGCCGACGGACGTGGGCGTCAGGCAGAAGCCAGATGCCCAACGGGCGGGAATGCCGGACAGACGGCAGAGCGTGATGAACAGGAGGCCCTGCACGCCGCAATCGCCGCGGAGGTTGAGGGCGGCAAATTCCGGAATATTTTCATAGAGGAAGTAGTCGCGCATGTACGTGTAGCGCACATTTTTTGTGATGAAATCATAGTATTTGCGGGCCTTGGCGAGCGGATTCGTTTCGTTGCCAGCAAGACTGGCCGCCAGATCACGCAAATACGGCGTGAACCAGATGTGGGGCAATTCTTCCAAGAGATTGGGAACCAGCGAATTGCCGTCGTGATCAATCGGTTGGCGTGTCTTGACATCCAATTTCAGCGGTTCGACGACGGCGTTGTCCAGTTTCTTGTATTCCGACCAGCATTCGTAGGTGTATTCGACAAAGCATGGCTCGTTCGTTTCGGGAGCCGTCTCGAAATAGATGGTACCCTGCGGGCCTTTCGTGTTGATGCATTTGTAATCGCTGGCGGCGATGAGTTTGAAGTTCTTCTGCCACTCCGTCTCAATGGGCAGCGGGATGTGGACATGCTGGAACTGATTGGGGCGGAAATAGTTGTCGCGTGGTGAAAGTGTATGGCGGATGTGGTAGCGATAGCCGCGGCGGCCTTTCTCCTTGATGATGCGCATGTTATCGTCAAGCAACGTGCTTTTGGCGAGCTGACGGGCCTTTTCATCCGGATCCTTCAGACGCTGTTTGAGGGCGGGCGTGTTGATGAGCAGGCTGGAATAGAAAGCATCCTGGAAGGCGATCTGGCCGCGGCGGTAACGCCAGTCGATGACGCCTTGAATCATGTAGGACTTAAGTTCCTCGGCTGTAAAGCCTTCGATATGCTCTTCAAATTTGGCCAATGCTTCGTCGAACGACGTTTCATAGTCTTTCATCATGCCTTCCGCGAGGAGCTTTTCCATCTGGAGACGTTCGACGAGCGGCTGCGGAAGTGTGCGCTTCAGAAGGGCGTCAATCAGTTCGATTTCCTGTTCGAAATCGCCATTGTATTTCAGGCAGAGGACATCTTGGGGGAGGTTGTAGGCAAGGCAGGGGATGTTTTTCAAATTCATGGTAAGGCTCTTTTCAATTTATTTTTTTATCGTTTCATTTAAAATAATTCTTATTTATAGAATCATAAATGATCACTTCATTTGAATTCCAATCTTTTTCGGGATAATCCTGCATCCGTGATGGATTGATTTCTCTCTTGGATACATTCAATCTATCGTCTGATTTTGTGATGATATAGAGAGCATTTTTGTCATAGGAGAATTCTTTTCCATCGATAAACACGATTGGCAATCTGCTGATTTGCTCAAAAATGTGTTTTTGCACTCTTTCGTGCATTTCACATTTGATATTTGGCGTAAAGGCCAAGATCACGACCATATCATCTGTCTTGTCAGCGTAAATTTTATAATGTATTCCATCTACTTCTACACCTGTAAATGTTCCAGGAAAACCGCTCCTTTTGGGGAAACAGCCTGTGATGAATGGAAGAATGAAAAGAATGAGAAGAATACAAAATGGCTTTTTCATTTCATGGGGCTCTATCTTATTCAAGGACAAGAGTTAGAAGACGATTTTATCGCCGCAGGCGGGAACAATCGCATCGTGGCCTGTATTCCAGATTTTGCGGGCGGCTTCGTAGCCCTGCCGCCATGTCCAACGCCATTGGTCGATGCGGTGGTGGAATTCTTCCAGATGGCTGACGAGCGTGACGTTCGGATTCAGAAGATTCGCCGCTTCATCGACTTTCAGGCCGACGTATGGATGGACAATGTAGAAATCGAGTTTCGGTGAATGGTATTTCAGCTGCTGCGCATTGCAAGTATCTCCGCTGGAAAGGATCACGCATGCGTTCGGCTCTTTTCCGCAGACGAATTCGACGGGCTGCATGAAGCGGCGGAGTTTTGGATTGTGGTCGGATTCGTAGGTGGAAATCGTGATGTCGCCTAGTTCGAACGTGCGTTCAGGACCTTTGAAATAACCGCTTTCGTTGTCGGTCATGGGATAGTTCGCATTGGCGAAGAAATTGGTGATGACAGGTTTCTTTTCGCGGTTCATGGCCTTGACGAAACGTTCCGTGTAGTGGTCGTCGTGGTTATGGGTGACGGCGATGAAATCAAGATACGGGACGAGTTCCTCCGCGCGGCGGTGATGGAGGTCGATGGCGAAGCAATGCTTCGATGTCTTGATGACGTAACCCATGTTATAGACGTGCCATAGGACGGTCTTTCCTTCTGGAACGACCTCTTCCTTCACGCCTGCGAGAACCTTCGAAAACGTGCGGTCATACCAGTAGAGCGCAGGATATTCGTCATAGATGGCGGGCAGTTCTTCGGGCGAAAGCGTCAGCCCCGCCAGACAGAAATCCGTGTAAACCTTCGGCGTGACGCGATCTTGCGCAGCTTTGATGACATTGAGCGCCTTCAGACGGTCTTCAGACGGTTCACGGCAGTCCGTTTCATCAAGAATATCCGCGGCGGCGGTGATATCCGCAAGCGTCGCGGGAGTTGGTTCCTCCTGCCCTGCGAGTTCGGAAAGGATTTGGAAAGGAAGTTCTGGATTGTTCATGGCTTGGATTCCGTGGTTGGTTTTGACTGATGGAGCATCAAGGCGACGCCGATAAGCACAAGGGCTATGGCGATGAAAAATGTAATCGTGAATTTTTCATTGACAAAAATTGCGGAGCATGTCATGGCGATGGCGGCGGAGAGATAGCCAAACGATCCCAACTGGCCTGGTTTCAAGTACTTGAGTGCGCAAATCCACAGGCTGTTGGCGAGTCCGTAGGAAAGCATACCGAGATAGACGGCTCCCGCCCATGTCTGCCATGGCAGATCGAGAATGATCTTCTTATTGATCCACAAGGTGACGGGCAACAAGACGATCAACGCAATGACGAACATGACTTCACCGCAAAGCAATCCGCCGTATTCGTTGGAGACGCGATCGCCATAGACGGTATAAAGCGCCCAGCAGACGCCGCTTGCGAAAGCCATGAAGTCGCCTTTGAACATAGAGGCTCCTGTGGCGAACTGGTCATCGCCATTGCCGAGAAAGGCGATGACAAGCCCTATGAAACCGAGCAACATGCCCGTAATTTTCTTTCCCGTCAGCAACTCTTTTCCCGCGAGCCATGAGATGATCAGCGTGGAGATCGGTGAGGCGTTGGCCATGAGGGAGGCGCGGGCGGCCGTCGTGTATTTCAACGCGCAGAAAACAAGCATGCCTTCACCGACGATGCCGACGAGCGACAGCATCGCCAAATAGTGCAAGTCCTTCTTGATAAGAATCTTGAGCTTGTCACGATTGTCTTTTTTCACGAAAATCGGCAGGAGGAAAAGCGCGGCGAGCGCGAAGCGGATGAATGTGAAATTCATCGGTTCGACGGAATCGCCCTCATAGCCGAACAGCAACCGTGAGACGGGATAGAATCCGCCCCAGAACATGGTTGCAATCAGGCCGCAGAGCAGGCCTTTCATGGTATGGACAGTCGAAGATTTCACAAAAAAAAGTTGGTTGGATGATAGTTTTTCACAGGAAAGACGTATATTAGAACACGTCTTCGCGGGAATCCCGCTGACGGCTTTCTGCTAATATAGCACGACATGTCCTTTACGATAAGATAAAAGAAACAATTGAGCGAGGAAAAATCATGGGAATGTTTGAAGAGACGAAAAATCCACGGCTTTTCAGCCATCGCGGCTTCACTCCGGTCGCGCCGGAAAATTCATTGGCGTCATTCACGGCGGCGGGACGTCTTAGCTATTGGGGAATCGAAACGGACATCCGCAAGACGAAAGACGGCGTATTGGTCTGCTGTCATGACGCGTCGCTTGCGCGCATGTTCGGCGTGCCGCTGAAAGTCGAAGAGACCGACTGGGCGGAACTGCGCCGGCAGACGTTCCAAAAAGGAAACGGTCTGGACAAATGGCCATTGGAACTGCTTCGTATTCCGACATTTGACGAATATCTCGACATCTGCCAGCGTTTCCATTCTGTGCCGTTTTTGGAGACGAAAGGCGAAGTCGTGGCAGATGTCATCAAGCGGCTGGAAGAACGGAAAATGATTGGCGAGACGGTGTTTTCGTCGATTATCATCGACCATATTCGCGAGGCGCGTCGTCTGAACAAGGAGATTTTCATCCACCATATTTTCAGCACACCCGAACTGATGGAGGAATTGGCGGAACTTGGCAACAGCAGTCTGTCGTACAATTATCCGAATCCGTGGGACGCGCCAGTGGAACTGCTGGAAGAGACGCATCGCCGCGGCGTGCGCTACTGCCTGCGGGCAGGAGATAAGTTACCGAATATCAAGAAGATGGTGGAACTGAAGGTGGATTATATTCCTACAAATTGTATTGCGCCTTGGTATTAGCCACAGCTAAAAGCTTAAAGCCGAAAGCTTAAAGCAAATGCAATCATTGAAAGTGAAAGAAAGTATTGTTCCTTTTTCTAACTAAAAGACAAATTAAATTATAACATAATAAAATAAAAATAAAATTAGAACGTTTTATTAGAAAATAATTTAATTCTGTTTTGGAGTTAGGATAGATGAGAAATTTTGAAGATTTGGAAGTTTGGAAAAAATCATGTCGGCTTGCAACGACAATCTACAAATCTTTTGCAAGATGCCATGATAAAGGTTTCTATGGGCAGATTACACGCGCTGCAATATCGATACCGTCAAATATAGCTGAAGGGTCAGAGCGAAGGACTGACAAGGAATTCATCAGCTTTCTTTCTATAGTCAAAGGTTCAGCGGCAGAACTGCGTACTCAGCTATATATTGCTCAATGTATTGGTTATCTATCGAGGACAGATCGGGTTAATTTGACAAATGAGGCAAAAGAGATTAGTTCAATGTTATATGGACTTATACAAACACTAAGTTAATAAACAAGAGGATATTGTTAAGCTTTTTTCTTTTTTCAATGACCATTGTATTTGCTTTTAGCTTTAAGCTTTTGGCTTTAAGCTATATAAACAGCTTTCTCCATTCCTGTACTAGTTTTGGCCACGGGAAAAGGGCTTGGTTGGCGGGGCTGGTCGATGGCAGGCAGACAGCATGGAGGCCCGTCGTGGGAAAGACAAGTTTTTCATACAGATTGAAAGCCGTCTTGCCTGTGGCGTAGATGCGTGTGATGCGCGTTTGGTGGAGCATCCATGGAATATCGTTGGGAACGGGATTGCGGATGGATGCGTCGGACGCTCCCGCGATATCACAGACGGCGAGAACGTCCCACAGGGCAATGTCCCGTTGGAGGACAAATTGTTTTTTCTCCTCTGGCGTCGTCGGTTTCGGCGCGTTGAAAAGCTCCGCCATAAGCGGCCAGAAACGGTTCTGCGGGTGGGAGTAATAGAAGCCGTGTTTCACGGATTGCGGAGACGGCATGGTGCCGAGCACAAGTCGTGTGGAGGTCTTGCTATATACTGGATCGAAGGCGTGTTCGCGTTTTTCTGTGTTCATAACGGTTTGGAAAAGCATGCTTATGTTGCCAACGGCGGGACGCCGATGGCACCTCCCACGCCAATGGCGGGACGCCGATGGCACCTCCCTACAAGCAAGAATTTAGCCGAATATGCGCTGAAATCAATTGAAAGTCGGCAGAAGGTGTATAAATTGGTAAGTGGCGTATTATCATTAATAGGAAAAGCCACAAAAAATGGAAAACAATTATGCCGACAGCGGTAATAACATTTGATGATGTCGTTCGTTCACAACTTGAAAATGCCGTGCCTATTTTGCAGAAGCATGGCTTCAAGGCGACGTTTTTCGTGTGCGACTGGTTCCGTGATTCACGTGTCCATGCTCTGAGACAGGGAATGGACATGGCGGATTTGAAAACATTGCATCAGCTGGGCTTCGAACTCGGCAACCACACGAAAGACCATGCGAATCCCGCCTCCCTTTCCGTAGAGGAAAACAAGGCGCAGGTGGCGTACATCGAAGATCTTTTCAAGGAGCTGCAAGTTCCTGCGCCCAAGGTCTATGCGTATCCGGGCGGCCCGTACGCTGAAGTGGCGGCGACAACCGTCAAATCAATGGGTTACATCGCGGCGCGGACTGGCGGAAACCGTCCGCTGGATTTGGCGGCGTTGAATCCGTTCGACATGCCGTCGTATCTGTTTAGCGACGACTGTCCCGACCGCTTCAATGAGGCCTTGTCGGCATTGAAGGAAGGGAAAACCGTCATTTTGACATACCATGGCATTCCAGATGTGGAGCATCCGTGGTGCAATGTTTCCATAGAGCATTTCACAGAGCAGATGCAGCGTCTGGCGGACATCGGCTGTGTCTGCCCGACGTATTCGGAATTCATGAAAAGTCTTTAGAAGTTATTGTAAAACCACAGATTACACAGATTACACAGAAAGCCTCGCCGCCGTGGCCGACAACCAATAAAAGGCTTTTGCCATAGGAAAAGAATTCCAATGCTGATTAAATCCAACGGCCGACGGCGGCTCGGCGGTCTGAAAGCGCTACGCGCAAGGGAAAAGATTTTTCAGAGATAAACTAATCAAACAGAATCAACAATAATAGACAAGGAGAATGAAAGATGAAAAAGATGATAACCTGCCTGAGTTTGATGGCAATGGCGGCTTTCGGCCAAATCGTCGGCCCGAATCTTGTGAAAAACGCCGGATTCGAAGATGTAGATGAAAACGGCGCCGCAAAGCTTTGGAGGGGAAATGCGGCGGTTTACAAAGTCGTCGATGGTGGCCGTAACGGCGGCAAATGCATGAGTTTCACGAACGACGATCCGAAAAACTACCAGATGTGCATCATTCCCGTCGATTGCGAACCAGGCATGATGTATGAATTCTCCTGTTGGGTGAAGACGGAAGATATCAAAGGCGATGATACAGGCGCGACCATCTGCATCGAAAGCTCCGGCGAGAAGAATGAGCAAGGCGGCTATCTGGGCGGCGGTTATCCTGGCGGCATCAAAGGCACAAAAGACTGGACGCTTATCAAATCGCAGTGGCGGATTCCAACAAGCGCCACGAGCACGCATATTGTCGTTTATGTCCGCAAAGGGATGACGGGCAAGGCGTGGTTTGACGATGTGTCCTGCTATCGTTACAATCCGCCGCTCGTCGGTTTTGTGACGGACAATCTGTATCGCGGAATGGTGGCGGAAGGCACGGTCGAATTCCGTGTCGGCCTGGACGTCGCAACATGGAAACATACTCCCGATAAAATTCGCGGCAGCTTTGATATTTATGACGCCGACGGCAATCTCGTCAAAAAACTCGCTCCGAAGGAAATCGCGGATACATACGGGGCGGCCTCCATCGACTCCGCAGAACTGAAGCTCGGCAAGTATCGCGTGGTGGCAGATTTCTCTCTGAAGGACGGCACGCATCAAGGCACCAGCGAGCGTTGGTTTGAGAAAGTCGCGAAGCTTCCGGAAAGGAAGAATTACATTGATGAACACAAACGTCTGATTGTCGATGGCAAGCCGTTCTTCCCGCTGGGCATGTATTGGAGCGGCGTCAGTGAAGCGGATCTGGATCTGTATGCAAAGACGCCATTTAACACATTGATGCCTTACGGTTCGCCGAACGACATCGCTATGCTGGACAAAATCAACGATCGCGGCCTGAAAATCATTTATTCCATTAAAGACGCGTACTATGGCACGACGTGGTGCCCGAAGCAGATCAAATCGGAAGAAGACGAAGCGACCTTCGTCAAGCAGAAGGTTGATCAATTCAAAAACCACCCTGCCCTGTTGGCGTGGTACATCAACGACGAGCTGCCCGCATCCATGATCAAACGGTTGGCCGGCCGCCAGAAACTGATGGAAAAACTTGATCCCGACCATCCGACGTGGGTTGTTCTTTATCAATACAGAGAGGTCCGTAACTATATGGATAGCTTCGACGTGATCGGAACGGATCCGTATCCGATTCCGGGCGATCCCGGCAAGGCTGGCGAACAGGCCCGCACCGTGCGTGAACAGACCTACGGCTTCCGCGCCTTCTGGCAGGTTCCGCAGGCGTTCGACTGGGCCTGCTATCGCAAGACGGAAGAGGAACGCGCGAAAGCGCAGCCGCCGACCGAAGATGAAATCCGCACGATGTCGTGGCAGGCGATCGTCAACGGCTCAAACGGTCTTATCTACTATTCGTTCTTTGATTTGAAGAAACCGATGGTGAAGATTCCATTTGAAGAAAGTTTCGGCCGCGTCTGCCGTGTGGCGGCGGAAATCAAGCCGTTCGTTCCCGTCATCATGTCCATCGAGCCTGCGCCGACGGCGAAGCTTGTGAAAGGCGATGGTGTCGATATCCGCGTCTGGAACTACGAAGGCAAGACGTACCTTCTCGCCGTGAACAGCACGAAAAAGGCCGTTGCGGCGGAAGTCACGATGGGCAAGGCATTTGCGGAAGCCAACAACGTGCTTGGAACGAAGGGCGGCGTGACGTTGGCAGGCAGTAAGCTTGATCTGCAATTCGCTGGCTATGAAGCGAAAATGATTGTCTTGAAATAATGCTTAATGCTTAATGCTTAATGCTTAATGTAAATGCAATTCATCCCTCTCCCCTGTTCGCAGGGGAGAGGAACGGATTCGAATGCGATCATTAAATTTATACTTTTTACAAGTATATTAGGGTAAAACGAGTTATGGCAAATATCTTTGTTGATTGTCCTCATTGCAATCAAAAGATCGGGACAGATGAATCATCTTTAAGAAAGGAAATACTATGCCCAGTTTGTCATAAGTTTTTTATAGTTAATAATACAAAGAAGAATAATACTTCCATTGTTACGCCAAAAGATACGCTCTTGCAACAAGCCATTAAATCTTTTACAGCTGATAACGCGAAAAAGGATGATTCTTCCATTGCTCAACCAACAAATACTCCTTTGCAGCAACCCATAAAATCTTTTACAGATGATAACACGAAGAAGGATGATACTCCCATTGCTCCGCCAAAGGATACGCCCTCACAGCAAGCCAAATTAATGAATCGGCAAACCACTATATTGAAACAGTTAAAATGCGAAATGTGTGGGAGTACTAATTTTGTATATCAAGATGGTGTATATACTTGTCAATATTGCAAAGCACGATATACTCTTGTACAAGTTCAAGATCAAGTAACTGAAGACGTCAATGGCTTTTCAAAAATTGATGAGAAAAAAAGACTTGAAAATCTTTATGCACTTGCAAACCAAGCTCTTGAACAGCAAAAATATGATGAAGCCTTGAGTTATTATAGAATGATACTGGTAGAACAAACAGATTATTGGAAACCTGTGTTTTACACGTGTTATTTAAATTACTTATGCACTGGAATAACGTTCGAAAACATGGCTAATGAGCTAGATAATTTGGGAAATGGTTTCATTAAAGCGGTACAGTTATTCGTTGAAACAGAAGATTTTCGTGAACATTCAAATATTATTAAAGACTTGATTGATAAAATATATAACGTATGCAATGAGCATGAAAAAAACAATAATGATTGGTTGAAAAATCATGAGAATGAAGATGATGCGTTAGAGCATTTAAATGGAAATAAAAATAGCATTAGTGCATTGTATGCATTACTTGGCAATTATTCTGATCAATATTTGAATGATAACAAAAAAGCATTGTTTTATTGGAAAAAAGCATGTGGCTTGACTCAAGACAAAGAACTCAAGAAAAATATAGTAGAAACAATCCATAAATATGAACCAGAATATGAAGCGCCAAATGTTCTTAAAGGTTTATCAATAGGTTGTTTGATATTTGTTGGCATTTTTGGAGGCTTGTTTTTATTGGGTTATTTGTTTGGCGAAGTGGGTTTTGCTTTTGGCTCATTAGCTCTTGTACTTTTTTTCCTTTTAGTCTGCTGCCCATCTCTAGCAAAACATTGAGATGTGATCGCTCTATTGAAATTTTACGGATTTAAGGTTTTGGAATACATATCATGACAGAAACAATCAACAAACCAGAAACGGAATCACAGGTTGGAAAAGACAGGCTGGAACGGTGGCAGCAGAAACTGCTGGATTTGTCGCTACGGAACCGCTTGCTCAACGTGCGCGATAATCAGTTTGTCATCCCGCTGATATGCGAAGACATCACGAAACTGGAGGACACGTTGGCAAGCAACGGCTCGTTGAAAATACAATCGTTGGAGACGGCGATTGGCGAAGAGGCGTATTCCAAATTGCCGATTGAACCTGACGGTACAGCGGACCAAGTGCTTGAGGGATTGGATAAAAAACTGGACTCCAAGCAATTGTATGCGCTTTCAACAGAAAAGGAATTTCAAAAACGGCAGCTGAAAATCTACCGTCAGACGCATGCGGATATGGAGGATGGCGGTGTCAACACACTGTATCTGACCATTGGCTATCTCAAATGGAGCGATCCGTCCTACAAGGGAAAATTCTACATTGCGCCGTTGATTCTCATGCCGTTGCGCATGGTACGCAAGACGTTGCGTGAAGGCATCTTCATCACAAAATCGGATGAAGAAACCATCATCAATGTCACGCTGTTGGAATTGCTGAAGCAGATGTTCCGAATGACCATCGAAGGGCTGGATCCATTGCCGACGGACGAATCAGGCATTGATGTCGCCGCCATTCTGAACAATTTCCGCGAAGCCATCAAAGTCATGGATGGCTGGGAAGTTCTTGACATTGTAAAAATCGGACAGTTCTCGTTCGGTAAGTTCATCATGTGGAACGACATGACGGCGCGGGCGAATGAATTGCGGCAGAACAAAATCGTCGATCATCTTGTGAAAGGCGGCGGTTTGTTCGACGACGGCGTCGATGTGTTTCCGGTCACAGAAATTTACAAGCATCTGGATTTGATGCACTTGTATTGCCCCATGAACGCCGACTCATCCCAGATGGCGGCGGTATTGTATTCAGAGCTTGGCAAAAGTTTCGTCCTGCACGGACCGCCTGGAACAGGCAAATCACAGACGATCACGAACATCATCGCTCACAATCTGGCCATTGGGCGGCGTGTGTTGTTCGTTTCCGAAAAGAAAGCGGCCTTGGATGTTGTCCACAGGCGACTTACAAAAGTCGGTCTGAAGCCGTTCTGTCTGGAACTGCATTCGAACAAGGCCGGCAAGAAGGAAGTTTTGGAGCAATTTGCGGAAGCGTTGCAGGTGGCGGAGCAGAAGCCATCGAACGCATGGGATCAATTGGTGGCGGAACTGACGAAAGTCCGGAATGGATTGAACGACTACGTCCAGCAGTTGCACAAGCCATATCCGAACGGCCTTTCCGCCTATAATTGCTTCATGCAGCAGGTCGATCGCGGCAAAGCACGGGATGGATTGTTGCAAATCAACACGTTGACACAATCGAAGGAAGATTACGACGCCATGCGGAAAGCCGTGACGGAACTCGTCATCGCTTTCAACGAAACGACGGATGACAGCCGGAAAGCGTTGGACGTGCTTGCCGCAAAGGAATGGAATCCATTGATGCAGAATGAACTGGAATCGGCCTGCCGCAAGTTGCTGGAAAGTGTGAAAGTCTTGAAGACGGCGTTCGACGGCGTGGCCGAACCGCTCGCCATTCCGGAAAAATGCTTTGAGACGAACGAAGCCATTATGAACGTCATGGAATTGACGAAACGGCTGACATCGTCGCCGGACATTCCGGCGTCATTTTTGACGGCCGAATTCGGCAAGCAGATGGATTTCATCGTCGATTTCGCGAACAATACAATCAAGTTAAACGAAAGCGCGGCCAAATTGACCGCTTTCAATCTGGACAACGTCGG
>JAFZAB010000007.1 GCA_017548425.1 Victivallales bacterium | reverse complement strand
TATACAACCTCCTTATGCCCGGAATCTTCGCGATGGCCTCGGTGTTCCGCAGCTGCATCGAGCCTTGGACCACGGCGTAGCCGCTCTTTCGCAGGATGAAGTTGACCGCGTCCTTCGCCACCGCCTCGTTCGCCATGAGGAGCTTGGAGGCGGCGTCCATACCGCTCATGTTATGTCTGCTCATTAATATATCTCCTTTCTGGAATGCTTCAAGTCTATTTTTATTTTTCGGATTACTATAGCATGCCGATAAGGAAATGCAAGCCATATTAATGAATTTTTATTGAGTATCAAATCAAGTCACAAGAAGTCATAAGAAATCATATTATGACTTTTACATACCAAAATACCTAAAAGTCATCGTGATTACCAAAGAATCATACAAAGTCATAAAAAAGAATAAAATTGAAAAAATATTTGGATAGGCTGGATACTCTGGCCTCTCTGGAGAAAATTAATATCCAGAGAGGCCAGAATATCCAGTGAATCCAATTGTCACGTGCACTCCGACAACGAAGACGCCGATGGCACCTCCGTTAGAATTCAATTGGTACCGTCAAAATCGACGACATTGTAAAGAGAATGCCTTCCGCATGGGCCCAGTCGCCAGGCTGTGTGACAGCACTCGTCATAACCTTAGAACTGACCATGCGGCCATCCTCCAATTCGAGAACGATGCGGAAACGGCGCAGTTTGAAATAGTCTTCGCCCGTGTTGATCAACTCAAAGCGATTGTATTTCACCAACGCCTTCAATGCCTTGTCGTTCAATTTATTACGGACTTCTTCGCCCCATGTGCCCTTCGTTTCGTCGCCGTTGGATTGTTTCAACAAGCCGAAGTTCACACCATTCAGAACACCATAGCTTTCGTACGAACCCGGATTACTGTTGAAGCCCTGCCCGTCGTAGCAGAACCAACCGCGTTTCGCTTTGCGCAAGTCAGCGGTTGTCAAGCCTTTGACATAATCTTTCGGTTCTTCGAAGCTGTATTGCGCTCCGACTCTGTCCAACGAACGGACGAAACGCACATCCTTCGATTCAAGACGCAAATCGCCCCAGCAAGACCAGTCACCAGTCGAATTGTCAGCAGGACCGACATCGCTGACCAGTTTCAACTGGATTTCCTGTCCTTTCCATGGTGCCAAATTCGCCTCGATCGGCTTCCAGGCATGTTCCTTCACAATCTGCTCGCCGACCTTCGTTTCCTTTCCATCTGCCTCTTTTACATACACATAGAACCAGATGCCGTCGCCCAGATCGCTATCGTTCTGTTTGCCGACCGATGCACGGAAGACCATGTCACCGTCATTCGGAACAGTCACAATATACGTGACATACGTATAACCGACGCCACCCATGTACGGCGGATGCATAAACCAGCCCGTCTTCTCTACATCACCACACGGCATGTTCGCCCTGTATGCCGCGATTGCGCCAGTGCTGGCCATCGATTCCTGCTCTTTTCCTTTGCGGAAGCAGATGCCTTTCCCATTGGCTTTCTCCCAATTGAACGGATAGGCGATGGGCTTGTACTGGACGTTCATCCCGAAGACCACCGACTGCTTCGCGGGACCGGACGCAATCACCATTTCAGACGTGCGCATTTCCGTCTCCGTCATCTCCGGAAGCCTGAACAGTTGTTTTGCATGACCGTTTCCGTCTATGACGACTGTCTGGGACTGTCCTTCAAATGTCGCCGTAAGTTCCTTCACATCAGGGCGTTTCGCCGTGAACGAGAATTCGACGTCGTTATCGACCATGCTGAAATCGACGCTGACGAGTTCATCGACTGTGAAATCAATCCACTGTTTGTTGATTTCGAACCAGAAACGTTGCCCTTTCTTCGCGTCGTCGGGAATCGTCACCGTATGTTTTTCACCTTTGTAATCCGTGATGACGGCTGTCTCGCCTGCCGCCACCAAGCTCACGTCGCTCTTCAAATCAGGCAGACGTTTCACTTTGCCTAGCATCAACTTGTAACTGAAAGCGCCTTCCACCGGCAAAACGTATGTCAAACCACGAGCATGGCGGAGATTCGCCTTGCCGATTTCCTTCATCTCTTTGTCCAATGCCGTCGCTTCGACGATATCATTGCCCCAAACAATTCCCCAGCCACATTCTGCATCGTTTACCGGAATGAATTCGCAGGAATTGTCATCGATTTTGCGTAGGACGCCCGCGCCGCTTGCCGCCGCCAACGGGAACCGCTGGAACGCCTTGTCACGACCGTCGATATAAATATAATCGGGTGTTACGGCGTAGTCACAACGACTACCGGCATGTTCGGCGGAGATGACATCGATCATGCCGTCTTCCGTCCAGCCTGCATAGCCTTGTGGTGGTAGATTCACGTCACGACCGTTGAACGTCGTCTTCATCCATTCCTTCAAATTGCCGTTTGACGCAACGCAAGTCCCGTCTTGATAACGGACAACGACTTGCGACCGCTTATAGACGCCGTTCGCCAACGCCGCGCTGGTATCATAGATTTTGCCGTCCGCATCGACATAGCCGATCGTATCCGCGCTCACCTGCGTGTAGCGGCTGTGCAGTTGTTGCAACATGAAATAGCCGCGCATCGTACGGCGGATATGGCCCATGTTGACGAGGAAGCCCGGATGGCCGAACGCCGCCGTCGCCGCCAAGAAGCGGTCCACCGCCGCATCCGTGCCTTCTTCACCGACGGTCTTCCACTGCCGTTTGAAGAACATCTCATGGTTGCCCATGCCGAAATTGCACTCCTGGTCATGGATCTTGCGCAAATCGAAATCCACAAGCCATGGATCCGTCGGGAGATAGTACGACCGATCCTGCGCATAGTTGCCGTCCGTCAAACCGCTGTAGAAGCAGAAATGCGGGCCTTCGGAATAGACGGGGCCGTTCCACGCAGCCTTCTGATGGAGCATGATTTCGCCGTAGGCGTAGAACGTCGCGGCGAACGTGCCCGCTCCGGGCACACGATAGTCATAGTCGCAACGCCCCCAAGGTGTTACGGACGTATGGACATCGCAATAAGCCGTGCTGAAATGGAATTTTTTCTGGTTGATGGGACTCAATTCAGCGCAATATTCGATGGCGTACTGCGGCTTCGGGCCGTAGCAACGCGCCCACGCCGGCTGCAACTGGTTATCCGCCTGGCGGGCAATCATGTCCGTGCTCCAATATTCGTTCACAGGAGCGAAATCCGTGAAATTATTGTATGGTCCATAGACGAAACCGAGCGTATCCTGCATGTATCGCGCATAGTCGTACATGCCTGCGTCGCCGCCTTTCTTCGGGGCGGCTTTTGTTCTGAACGTGAAGCTTTCGCCACCGTCACGCCAGCAGACTTCATGGTCGGTGATGAGGCATTTGCGCATGCCATGCCGCCAGATGTTGTACCAATAGGCTTTATCACGTTCGCGGTTGCCTGCGCCGTGCGCACGCCATTGATGCGTTCCCGCGATGTGTTTCCACGGCGATTTCGGATTCGGAATGTTCGGCAGTGTCTCTTCGAACTTCGGGCTGACCGTCACGAAGAAGCGTTCAAAGCAGTCGTTCGTCTTTCCGTCCGTTTTCGGAACGTATCTCACGCCGCCGTTGGCGTAGGCGATGCCGTCCGCCACGCGGCTGTCGCCCCACGGCGTGCTCGCGTTGGAACGATACCAATCCGTATGCGCCGTGTAGAATAACGGCTTGTCCGCTGTGCCCGAAACAACCGCACCAGGCCGTCCCGCCGCATAATCATAATATGGTATGAGAAACGCGCGCGGATTCTCCAAACCTTTCGCGCCGCCGTAGGCCACCGCGCCAAGCTTGCCACCGAGCGATTTCGTGTCCAGAATCAACGTCTTGCCCTTCATCTGCATCGTGTAGGTTGCGTCGAAAGTCTTCTCGCCCAATGAATACTTCCATGTCGTAACAATAGATTTTCCAACGAGTTCCGTCTTCAAAAGCTCCGCCTTTTCGGGAGCCTGGCCGCGATTCCACGCAAAGAACTGCGCGCCGCCGCCAAACAACGGCTGGAACCATGCGCCGTCGTTCCATTTCATCTGAATATCGTCCCAACGCCCACTCTTCGGCTCATAACGCATGACAAGATTGCCGTCGCTTCCCGCATATGTCAATTCGAAGGCGTTACCATTTTGTTTTGCATCATTTACGCTTCCCGGAGCCGCGCTGTCCGGCAGAATCGTGTCTTCACGTGTCGGGAACGGCAGACGGCCCGGACCGTTGTTCGCGCCAGTGCCCTGCCCTTCGAACATGTCGATCCCGCGCAACGGACGTGGCTTGAACGTCAACGGCTTGAACTCTTCTTTGTGCATCGTCAGACTGTCGAAATACAGCGTGCGATCCGCCTTGTTCTTGCCGTTCGTGATTCGAATGCCGTTGAACGTAACGCCAGGCTTCACGAGACGTTCAATCTGATCCGCTGTCAGACGGCGTAGCGGAAGAAACCATTCCTTCCAGTCAACCGTCTTCAAAAAGACGGCTTCCTCTTTCTTCTGTCCAGGCACGCCGAACAGAATATGAACGCCGACTCGCGGCGTCGAAACATCCGTCACCCACGCCCAGTTGTTGCCGTACATCCAGCAACCGATCATGTCGTAGTCAGCTGGAACGGGAATCGGTTGCGGCGGACGGATTATCACGCTCGGCGTTCCACTCCCTTCATAGCGGTAAGTCAGCTTGCCGACGTATTTTCCGAACAACTGCTGTTCGCGCGTCCGCTCGAATTTCGCGACGGAATTGACCGTCTCGACGGTCCATCCGTCCAGATTTTCGAAATCAACCAACGCCGGCCAGTCGTCTTTCGTCCGTCCTGCCCAATCCATTTCATAAGGCCGCACGCCGACCGTCTCTTCCTGTCCAATCGCGGAAATACCAGCCGCCATGCACACGATGAACGCCAACAGACTTGTGTGTCTCATTTTGCCTCCAGTGTTTTTTCTAATATATTCAAAATTATTGTCTTAACGTTATTCAAACAGACGTCGTCAATCCGCATGCGAGCACCATTTTTTCATGACGTCCGCCGCCGGCTTCCCATAAATGGTGAAACCACGGTCGCCTGCCGGATCGGATTTGAACTCCGCCCGATAGTTGTTCTCGTCCCATTTCCACCAGAACAAACCGCCCCACCACGGATGTTCTGAAAACAGACGGATGACGGCCTCCATGTAGTTCGCCTGCTGCATGCCGTCGTATTTCGTCCCGTTCTTCCAATAATAAGGAAGCGTGGTGCCTTTTTCCGTGGAGCAACAGCCGCATTCACCGCAATAGAAACATGTTCCGAGTTTTTCGGCGAACAGTTTCATCTTCTCCGCATGCGGCCGCAGGAAATCAACCATGCTTTCCACTGTCCCATTGCCGTCAGTCGTCGCGGGATAGTAGAAACTGGTTCCGACGGAATCCAACGCATAGAACCAGAAGTTCTTGTCGTTCAGCTTGTTGATAAACTGCTCCGCACTGACCAGCGACGTCGTCAAATGGCCTTTGTAGAGTTTTCTGGCCAGTTCGATGATTTGCAGCCAATTCGCCGAATGACCGACCATCTGGTTCAGTTCGCTGTCCATGCCATACGCCTCGCAAGCAGTCTTGGAAGCGATACGCAGATAATGGCTTGTGCAAGCCGCGTAGTTCTTGAACCATTCGTCACGATAACGGAATGGGCGGTCATCGAAAACGACGCCTTGCGGTGTGACAACTTGGCAACGCTGCGTGCCATCCCAACATTCGATCATCGGCCGCAACATGACCTTTATCCCTTTGGAATGGAGATAGTTGATGATTTCAACCAACTCTTCGTCTCCGGGCGTTATCTGGAAATCACGATACATGCGAGTGCTGTAATAGGCGTCCTGCATGATCGTGACGACCAGACAGACCCACGGGATATTGAGCTCTGCAATGTGATCGACCTCCCGTCTCGCGGCATCGGAGGAAAAATACCCATTTCGTCCGTAATAGCCGAATGTAATCCCTTTGAACATATATATCCTCCTAAAAGAATATTTTGATTAATTCAGAAGACAGATAAATTACAATACTTATTAAATTAAATTATTGTAATATCGCTCCACTGATTTTCAAATCATGTCAATTGTTTTTCAATCCACATGGCCATCATACGGCAACCGTCCATCTCCACAAAGGACACTTTTCATTTCTTTTTATAAATAAGGTTGCCGATGGCTTGTAATTCGCCACTTTTCTATTACCTTTATTGGTTTACATGACCATTCCATCTAAAACCGCCGACACGCGGGAACCATAAAGGCCACACATTATGAAAGAAATCATGTTCACGAAAATGCTGCAGGACAAGACCATCCCGCAGCTTGCCCAAATCGCCCATGAATGGGGCCTTGACGGCTTTGACCTCTGCGTCAGACCGGACTATCCCGTCAATCCGGACAACGCCTATGACGAACTGCCGAAAGCCGTTGAATACATGAAGTCAGAAGGCCTTGTCATTCCGATGGTAACAGGCAATTTCGATCTGCTCACGCCCGATCATCCGACGGCTGTTCCGCTGCTCAAGGCCATGGACAAGGCGGACGTCCGCCTCCTCAAGCTTGGCTATTTCAAATACGATCCATGGACGATGAACTACCAGGTGGAAGTCGCCCGCGTCAAAGCGATTCTCAAATCATGGCTTTCGCTTGCCCGGCAGTACAACGTCAAAATCTGCTATCATACGCACAGCAACAAGAACATCGGCATCAACGGCGCCGCCATGGCCCATCTGCTTGAAGATCTTGATCCGCTGTACTTTGGCGCATACATTGACACAGGCCACCTCCGCGCGGAAGGCGAAGATTTCGCCACCGCTCTCGGCATGGTCCGCCCATGGCTCTCCATCGTGTCCGTAAAGGACATGCTCGTCGAACGCATCACCAAAGAAAACCACGGTTCCACGAAAAACCATTGGCTCAGCGCTGGTCAGGGCATGGTCGATTGGACCTACGTCTTCGACTGCCTCCGCCGCGTTGGGTTCGACGGTCCCGTCTCCATCCACTGCGAATTCCATGACCAAGGCGATCCCTTCATGGTTCGCGCCCAACGCGAAGCAGAATTCTTCCGCCCGTTCTTCCAGACCAAGCCCGCCGAATAAAAACCATCGGTCGAGCCATCGATAACATGCATTCTCACTGCCAACAGCAAAAACGAAACGGCCTTTTCTGGACGGTAAAGCTTCCCGAACTGCCTCCGCTCCATTTCTTTGGAGCGTTGCATTTCGGCACGGAGCAGATGTATCCGCTCCCGCAAGTGCTCGAAGACGCCTATCAGGCCGATGACGCCATCGCCTTCGAAACCAATCTGGGCGAACTCTCCACGCCGCGTTTCAACGCCATGATGACGGACATGGGACGCCAACCGAACGGCTCGCATCTCTCACAAAATCTCAAGACCGAAACATGGAACAGCCTTTCGGCCATTTCGTTGAAGCTTGGATACTCACCGGAATACATCAACACGTTGCAAAGTTGGTATTGCGCGTCCGTTCTGACGAGCGCCGCGCTCCGTCTCGCGGGACTCAATTCCCATCTCGGCATCGACGGCTATATCTTCCAGCGTTCCGTCATCGAACAGCGCCCTGTCATCTGCCTCGAAACGCCACAGAAGCAGTTGGAACTGCTCGCCTCCATCAATCCCGAAACGGACGAAGTCTTCATCCAACATACGATTCACGAACTCGCCGACATGGCCAAATTCTCCCATGAAATGCTTGATTATTGGCTTGACGGCAACGCCAAAGGCCTCGCACGCCTCGTCGCGGACGGTTTCGAAAACAACAACGAACTTCAGAAGCTCATGCTCGAAGACCGCAACCGACAGTGGTTCGACAAGCTTCATTCCGCCAATCTTCAGAACATGTCCGTCCTCTCCGTCGTCGGCGCAGGCCATCTTGTCGGACCGGACAGCATTCTCAACTTATTCCAAAAGAACGGCTACGTCGTCACGGCGGGAAGCCAACCGCAGCAAGTTTAACACGATTCACCATAAAATTGGAGCCAAACATGAAAGTCCCACTGCTAGACCTCAAGCCACAATACGAGACTCTCAAGGATGAAATCCAGAAGGCCATCGCTGAACTCAGCGCCACCCAGATGTTCATTCTAGGCCCGCATGTCGTTGAATTTGAGGAAAAAGCCGCAAAATACTGCCAGTCTGGCTATGGTTGCGCCGTCTCCTCCGGTTCGGACGCCCTGCTCATCGCGCTCATGGTCGAAAACATCGGCCCAGGTGACGAAGTCATCACGACTCCATATACTTTCTTCGCGACGGCTGGAGCCATCGCCCGCGTCGGCGCCACGCCTGTCTTCGCGGACATCGATCCAATTACATACAACATCAATCCCGCGCTTATCGAAGAGAAGATCACGTCTCGCACGAAAGCTATCATCCCGGTCCATCTCTATGGTCAGTCCGCAGACATGGAACCAATCATGCAAATCGCTAAAAAGCATGGGCTTATTGTCATTGAAGACGCCGCGCAATCCATCGGTGCGGAATGCAACGGCAGACGCTCCGGCTCCATCGGCGACTACGGCTGCCTTTCCTTCTTCCCGTCCAAAAATCTCGGTTGCTTCGGAGACGCCGGCATGGTCGTCACCAACGACAAAGAAAAGGCGCATCGCCTCGAAGTCTTCCGCAACCATGGTTCCGAACCGAAATACCACCACCATTTCATCGGCGGCAACTTCCGCATGGACGCGTTGCAGGCCGTCATCCTCAACGTCAAACTCCCGCATCTTGACGAATGGACGACGAAACGCCAGTTGAACGCTCTCGACTACCACAATCTGCTCGACGGCGTCAAAGGCATCACCCTACCGCAAACCGCCGCATGGACCACCCGCCATGTCTTCAACCAATACATCATCCGCATCCATGACGGCAAACGCCAAAAAGTTTGGGACGCCTTGAAAAAGGCCGACATCGGCTGCGACGTCTATTATCCCATCCCGCTCCATCTCCAGCCCTGCTTCCAGTATCTCGGCCATAAGAAAGGCGACTTCCCGGAAGCGGAAAAAGCTGCGGATGAAACACTTGCCATTCCAATCTTCCCTGATCTCACAATTGAGCAAAAGCAATATGTCGCCGCGACCATCGCGGACGCCATGCGCTAGACGTACGACTATCGTTCATCATGTTTTATCGTGAAGTTTTTCAATCTGTCTTCCATCTGTTGCGCGTAGCGCTTTCAGACCGCCGAGCCGCAGGCAGCCGTTGAAATTCTTTCACAATTGGATTTCGTAATTTAGAATATAGCCTTCTGGCAGTTGTCGGCTCCTGCGGGGAGGCAATCTGTGAAAAATCAGTGTAATCTGTGTGATCTGTGGTTCCTAAAACAAAGACATAGTTGCGACAGAAGCCGCTCCAAGACGTCAATGTCCTTTTGAATGAAGCATTACCACCCATACAAACCAGAAAAGAAAGGCGAGAAGGAAGCGAAGGTCTCGACCAGAAGCGCCATTATCATCTACTGGCGTCTCTTCCGCACGTTCGCCCTGCGCTATTGGTTCCGCCTGTTCCTTGGCATCACGGCGGGACTGGTAATGGGCGGCGCCATGTCGGCATATCTCCGATTCATGGATCTCGGCCTCAACGCGTTGGAATCAGGCTACGTCAAAAAAGACACGCAAGGCAAGCGGTCGCTAGTCGATAAGTTACAGGAATCCAAGACGATCCGCTGGCTTGGATCCAAACTGGAGAAATCGTCGCCACCGTCTGATCAACCTGCCGTGCAGGAACCGAAGGAAGAAGTCGAAGCCGCCCCCAAGCCAGAAAAGAAGCGCGGCGAAGGCTCGCTTGTCTCGAAAATCAACAAGATGACATCGCGCTTCGGCATCGAAGTCGATGACCAGGAGGCCATCTCCCTCCCGTTGCTCTGCCTGCTCATCAGCCTGATGTTCGCCTTCTTCTTCCTGAAAGCCTTGGGCGAATTCATCAACAAGTATTTCATCCGCTGGGTCGCGTCGCGCGCCATCACGGATATCCGCATCGAACTGTTCAACAAACTCCAGAAACAATCCGTGGCGTTCTTCTCCGAAAATGATGTCGGAAGTCTCGTATCCCTTTGCACGAACGATACATCCATCGTCGAAAACACAATCGCCATCTCTGCTTCCGAACTGTGCACGTCTCCGATTCTCATTCTCGTCGCGCTACAGTTCATCATCCAGAAGGCCATCTCCGTCAACTTGTTGCAGCAATCCATGTGGCTCATCATCGCCATGCCGATCTGCATCCTGCCCGTCCTTTGGCTGACCACCTACATCCGCCGCTATCAGCGGAAAGTCCTGCAAGGTATTTCCGTGCTCGTCACGAAAATGACAGAGAACTTTTCCGGAATCCGCGTTGTAAAAGCCTTCAACACAGAAGAGTACGAAAGCAAGAAGTTCACGAAGGAGTCCAACCGCTACTTCCGTTCTGTCAAACGCGCCATGCTGGCGGACGTCTTCATGCAACCCGCCATGCAGCTTGTCGCAATCGCCCTGGCGGCCTTCTTCCTCGTCATCTGCTACCATTATAAAGTTTCGCTCGCGACGCTTGCCGTCATCGGCTATGCCGCGCAGCAAGCCTATAAACCGATTAAAGAGCTTGCGAAACTGAACTCCCATCTCCAAAAATCCGCCGCCGCATGCGAACGAATCTTCAAGCTGCTCGACACGGATTCGCAGCTGAAATACCTCTCCGATCCGCCCGCTAAGCCGGAAACCTTTGATAAAGACATCGTTTTCAACGACGTCTCGTTCTCCTACACGCCGAACTCGCCTGAAGTCATCAGCCATTTCAATCTGACGATCAAGAAAGGGCAGTTCGTCGCCATCGTCGGCCAGACTGGTTCGGGCAAATCCACCGTCGCCAATCTCGTCTCCAGATTCTACGATCCGTCCAACGGCAACATCACGATAGACGGACAGGATATCCGCAATATCGACAATACTGCTCTCCGCAAGCTCATCGGCATCGTTTCGCAGGATACATTCCTTTTCAATGACACGATCCGTGAAAACATCCAATACGGCTCGCCCGACGCGACGGAAGAACAGATTGTCGAAGCCGCGCATCAGGCCAACGCGGATGAATTCATCCTGTCCGAACCGGAAAAATACGACCGTATGACAGGCGAACGCGGCTCCCTTCTTTCCGGCGGCCAGAAGCAACGTCTTGCCATCGCCCGCGCGTTGCTCAAAAATCCGCCGATTCTCATTCTCGACGAAGCAACATCCGCTCTCGATACCGCCACAGAACATCTTGTCCAGCAAGCGTTTAACACGCTGATGAAAGATCGTACCGTCATCGCCATCGCACACCGTCTCTCCACCATCGTCGATGCCGATCTCATCGTCGTCATGGACCATGGCCATATCATCGAACAGGGCACTCACGCCGAACTGCTGCAGCACGACGGCGCCTATAAGAAGCTCCACGATCTACAATACAATACGCCGGAATAGCCTGACGGCTATGCCTATGGCTTATGGCCTATGGCTTATGGCTTATGGCCTATGGCCTATGGCTTATGGCCAAAAGTTTGAATCCCTTGAATCCCTTGAATCCCTTATATAAAACCTTTAGGAGACACAAACCATGACAGAAAAGCTCAACCGCAACACCTATCTTTCAAAGCACGTCGGTGACTTCCCGGAAAAGGCCGATATTCTCGGCCGCGAATTCGTCAAAGTCGATGACCTCCGCTACGGCACCAACCCGCATCAGACGGCCGCTTTCTACAAGCCCGTCGGCCGCAACTGCGTCATCGGTGACATGCAGGTCCTCAAAAACGGCAAATCCGGCCTCTCCCAGACCAATCTGGAAGACATCTCCTTCTCCCTCAACATCGTCAAATTCTTCGACATTCCCGCCTGCGCGTGCATGAAGCACGTCAATCCCTGCGGCGCGGCTTGCGCTGTTCCAGGCGACACGCTGAAAGACGTTTACATCAAAGCCCGCGACTGCGACGCACGCGCCGCTTTCGGCTCCGTCATCGCCTTCAACGTGAAAGTCGATGCCGACACCGCTCGCGAAATCATGACGACGTTCGTCGAATGCGTCGTCGCCCCCGATTTCGAGCCTGAAGCCGTCGCCATCTTCTCCGATCCAGAAGCGAAACTCAACAAGCATGTCCGCATCCTCAAGTGCGGTGATCTGAAGAAGTTGCCGAAATACGTCGGCGACGATATCTCCGGCTACCAGACGTTCAAAGTGCTCGCCGACGGCTGCCTTGTCATTGCTGATCCGCTCATGACGAACATCCGCTCCGTCGCCGATCTGAAGCCTGCCGAAGCCGACAGCAAGACGCTCGGCCATGTCGTCAGCACCGTCAAAGCGACGCCCGCGCAGTTGCAAGACATTCTCATGGCGTGGTATGTGAACATCTCCGTCCGCTCCAACGGCGTTGTCATCGTGAAGAACGGCGGCACGCTTTGCGTCGGCACAGGCGAACAGGACCGCGTCGGCGCCGTCGAACAGGCCATCGTCAAATTCAACGACAAATACGGCGGCAAGGAAACCATTAAAGACGCCGTCATGGCCTCCGACGGTTTCTTCCCCTTCCCCGACGGCGTCGAAGTCGCCGCGAAGGCTGGTGTGACCGCCATCATCGCTCCGTCCGGCTCCTTGAAGGATGCGGATGTCATCCAGCGTGCCAACGAACTGGGCGTTGCCCTCTTCCACGCTCCCGAACGCGTCTTCTCCCACCACTAATCTGTCCTGCGGACAGCGCTTAAGGCTTAAGGCTTATGGCTTATGGCTTATGGCTTATGGCTTATGGCCTAAAGCTTAAAGCAAATTGCCGCCTTTACGGCGACATATAGAAAAAGCCTATGTCTGAACACACTTTCAGCCATAGGCTTTTTCTTATCTCATTCGTCCCTTTCGAATTTTTCTAACCACTAACCACTAACCACTAACCACTAACCACTAACCACTAACCACTAACCACTAACCACTAACCACTAACCACTAACCACTAACCACTAATAATCGCATATTCAACACCAAAAGATTCCGCGACTTTTGCAATCGTGGCGGCATGATGGCCGACACCTAACGCGAAATGATGCGTCGGGCCTTCCGCCACCCACCGTTTCAAAAACGTCCGCACGTCCGGCTGGAATTTGCCATGCGTGTTCGTATTGCCCGTCGGCGGAATCGGCCCAGGCATCGATTCGCCTTCGGCGATCACCATCTTGAACTTGCCGTTCGCCGTTACGCCAATGCTCAACAGCGTGATCGGCCCTGTCTGGATGTTGAATTCCACGCCCGCCCCCGTGCCAGGCTTGCCGTGGTATTTCTTCAGACTACGGATGACAGGACGGCGGTCTGCGATATTCACATGGTGCGGCCCATCATGACCGACCAATACCGAATCTCTCACGAAATCAATGGGATGGAACTCCGCAAAACTGCCGCCGATGTCCAGTCGGTCCATGATGAACATTGCGATACATGTCTTGATGTCGAACTCGCCGCACATCGGGAAGCCCGCTCCAGTCAACAGCGAATTGCCGACGATGAAATTCGTCACCAACGTCCGCATGTCGCTGCCGGCCTCCGCTTCATAGTAATACGCAAAGCCATCCAACTGTTTGGCTTCCACAAATCGTTCGAGCGCCACGGCGGCCCGCGCCGCCACATCAAGATCCGCATCCGTCAGTTTCGTCGTCAACGGATCGGAAACGGGATCCGGCGTGTCGAAAAATTCCAATATGCGGCGTTTCATCGCGACGACGTCGCCGTCACCGCTTGTCAACGGCCTGAAATGACGCATGATTTCATCCGCTTCGCATGGAACGACATGCGCACCGAAAGCGGCCGTCACCGCCGTCGGATCCGCCTGCATGTCCAGCATCGTGTCCAACACATGCCCCATCAGGCCGAGCCGTGCTTTCCGCAAGTCATGTCGCACATGCGCAACAGACACCCATTCAGCGATTTCCGCATCCGCCACGGCGTCGCCTTCCAATTGGCCGATGATGACGGGCGGCACAGGCAGCCCCAACCGCATCGCGACGCCTGTGAATTCTGGCACGGAGCACAAATCGTCGTTGCACAGCTGCATGTATGTCGTGCCATGCGCATAGTCCATCGCCGCCATCGGTTGCAATGCCACCAACACGACAGGACACGACACAGACTTCACAATGATGCCGAACGTCCCGCTCGTTCCATATGTCACCATATCGACGAACAGCAGATCCAGATCCGCCGCAAGTATCTTCGGCAACGCGGCATACGCCTTTTGCGAATTGTCGATCATGCCGAAATCCACGACTTCTGCGCTCAACGCCGTGACTTTCTTCTTGAAGACTTCCGTCTTCTTCAGCAGTTCGTCCAGCAGTCCGTCGAACTGCTTCCAATATGTGTCCAGTCCGATGCTCATGACGCCAATGCGGGCGTTCAGCGGCTTTCTGCGTGGGACTTTCATGGTCGTTTTCCTAATGGTTTTATATGTTTATCATTCTTTACTTTATTAATCAGCTTTCAGTTCAGCTAAGCGGCTGTATTTGCTTTTCAGCACTCAGCTTTTAGCTTTCAGCTCCCCATAATATACCATTTTCGCAAAAAAATACTCATGTCGGCTTGAAGAATCGCGTTGTCGCGCTACTTTATAGGATGTTACCAACCCGATGGTAGGGTACTCAAGTGGTCAACGAGGGCAGACTGTAAATCTGCTAGCCATGCTTTCCTTGGTTCGAATCCAAGCCCTACCACCATTAAAACATTAGGCGCATGATTAGACATCTAATCACGCGCCTTTGTTTTTTTGCCTGTGCCGGTCGAATTTCCCAGAATTTGGAGCTTTTGCATATCGCTGATTTTAAATGATTTAACATCAAATGCCTATTCTTTTTTCAGAAAATTAAAGGCCAAAAGCGTTGAATGAAAAACTCAGTCGTTTTCATTCAACGCTTTTGGCTTCAATGCTTTAGATATGGTGTCAATGTCTTGACGGCTGATTTTTTATCCATCAGCCCCATGTCCATATACACCTTTGATGTCAGCTGATAATTCGAATGCCGGGCCAGTTCCTGAAGAATCCGCGGATTCGTCCCTTCCATCGCCAAAATCGTGATGAACGTCTTTCGCAAGGAATGAAAATCGCATTTCTCTGACATGCTCTTCATCTCAATTTCCGCCTGTTCATAGTCGCGTTTCCATTTTTCGCCAATCCGACCGAAAACTTTTTCATCATCAGGAGCGTTTTTCCTGTATTTTGTTAGCATTTGGGTAACTTCAGCAGTCAGCGGCAGATATGCCAGCTTGCGATTTTTTCCGACCGACGCACGTACGCGAAGAATTTTACGTTCTAGATCAATGTCTTTCCATGTCAATTTCTCCAGTTCGCCTTTTCTCAAACCGGTTGCCAATGCAAGCGTGTACAATACAGGATTTCTCGCCCTTTCAAGCAATCTGGTTATCTCGTCTTTTCTCAACGCGCGGCGTGTAATCAGCGGTTCATATACGCGGATTTTCTGGCAACGCCTGAACATGTTTTCGCCTATGTACTTTCTGACGAATGCCCATTGCGCGAAGCACGACAGCGAGGCCAGATAATGGTTTTTCGTGTTCGCGGACATGGCTGCCTTTGAACGCCATTCCTCGAACCCTTCAATGTTCATTTCATCTACTGTAATCCAGTTGCAGTATTTGAACACCCTTTCAAGGTGGCTTTTCTGCTGCCGGACATACTTCTCATTCAAACCGGTTGAACGCTGGTTCTCTATGAACAGATCCACAAGCAAAGACAGCTTTTCATGGTTCAATGCGTAGTCATACAGGACTTGCAACTGCAGTTCCCTGTAGATCTGATACGCCGTCTTGTTGCTTTCCACGCCCAGATCAATTTCTATCGTCTTCCCTTCCCTGTCCTTGAACCGCCCCCAGTACGTTTTCGACAACGCCCCCCTTATCAGCTTCTTGAATATCTTTATCATTTGACAAATCCTTTAAATCCGATATTCTGTATATGCGCGTATAGACGCACACGCGAGAATCTGATTTCGACTTCTCCCAACTGAAAAGCGACTGCAAGCCGTCTGAATTCTTCTTCCGGCGCAGTTCGCCTATCAGATAAACGGAGTTCTCATTCAATTGAAATTGCGACTGCAATTTTATCTTGTTCAGAACAGGCGAGTATTCAATGTAGTTCAAAATTGACGAATCCTCTATGGTCAAATCCATCAAAGCCCCTGTCTTCGTTTCATACAATGTGCATTCAATCTGAAGCCCTGTCTGTAGCCTTGTATATCCGGAAGTCGTGACCGTTCCCGAATCCGAAACTGTTTTATTCGGAACTGGTATTTCTGAACCATCATTCCAAATCGCTTTTGTTCCCTGTGTAGCCAGAATCATAGGCGAGGAAATGACTTTCGAGCCCGTGTCCTTTCCTGACAGCACGGCAGACATTCTGAAGGCTAGATCGCCCATGTTCAAATCAGGCTTGATGAAGTTTTTCAGCAGTAGGCTTATATCTCCGCTGGTCGCGTTTTCCATGCCGAAATTGAAACTCCTGTCATCCACGAACTGGATAATGAAAAACTGCACTACCCATGTATTAATCTGTATGTTCTCCAAGTCCGTCAAAATGTTCTCGATCTTCTTGATGTTGCTTGCCCTGTCTGAATAGAACAAAATGCCCTGTTGCGTCACATGAACCTTGCTTTTTGTCGTTTTCATCATTTCAAGGCCTGTTTTCATGTCCTCGTATTTAATGCCTTTTATGTTCCTGACCATGTATGATGTTTCTTCGTCTTTCAGATTGCCGATGAAATATGTATTGCCGTTCAACTCATACTTTACATCGAATCTTTGGGAAACTGCGTTTATGATTTCCTCGCACGTCGCGTTGAAGAATTCGACGCTGATCGTCTTGTCATCCAGTTCACGCGAATAGACAAAACCCTTGCTTGTCTTCCGCACGAACCAGAACGCGAACTCGCGGAACTTCATTTCGGTTGCCGAGAACGTGTATTTTTCTTCAGAAACGCCTTTACTGCTCTGTCGCTTTATTGTTTCAAGCATGTTGTAGTAGTCCGTGAAATCCAAAGACACTTTTGATTTCACGCTTTTATTGACTGACTGACAGCTTGATAATGGTATCATCGTCAAGACGCACAAAGCCAAGCCTGTAATTAATCTCCGTAACCGAACGCCCTTCATAGTAATGACCCCTCACGAATTTCTGACCACGCTTCAGCATTTCTCCGTTGTTGAAAAAAGCCGTTTCGCCGTCAATGTATTTCAATTCACCGAATTTCTTCTTGTTTTCCTCGTTCTGACGAATTTCCTCAAGGACTTTTTCCTTTTCCTCCTGCTGTGTACGTTCAATCAGTTCCTTTTCATGATTGTATGCCTCATATAAAAGTTCCTCATTCCTCACTACCTGCATATACTCATGGCTTTTCAGGAATTCCTCTTTTTCCTCTGGTTTCAGAATCTTCTTTTCAATAGGCGGTGTTTCCGGATTTTGTTCGTTTTCGTTAGTTTTTACATCTGTTTTGTTTTCCTTTGCGTCATTCTTCAATGTCGTGTTGTTCTTCGTCACTTTCTTCACAATGTTGGACTGATGTATCTTCTCAAAATATTTCATCATGTACATGAAGCATTTAAGACCGCCGCCGAAGAAGGCAAGCCAAATGAAAACGCCTACAAGAACCAGTTTCGGCAGGACGTTAAAGATATTCCTTCTCAGGAACCAGCAGACCAGGCCGATTTTGCTTTTCGTCTGGTACTCGCTTTTCGGCGATTCCTCGTCTTCCGTGTTGCCGCCGCTCAATGTCTTCGAGTAGGAGTTGTAGTATTTGAAGTATTCCGGCGTGATTGCGAAAACATGGTGATGATTCGCCTTGAAACGGCCATTTGCCGTTTTCTTCAGTTCGTGCATGACCACGGATTTATGGTATTCACCAGTAAACGCCGCCTTCAGCTGATACCAGTCATAAAGCGGAATGTTGAAATAAGGGTCGCGCAGATCTTCACAAGGTGTCAATTCATACCTGATTGAAGCCCTTGACGTGAAACATCTGTCAACTGAAGATATGTCCTGTGTCAGTCCTTCAATCGTGCATCCCCTGTGCCGTATGGTGCCGAGGAATTCGTCCCAATGCTCAAGGCATTCCACAGGCGATGAGAATTTCACGATTTCATGGATTTCGTCTATTGCGATATGGGCGTATTTTAAATCAATGTCCTTGAAATAGTCCCATGGGCCGCTTATCCCCTGCCGCCATGACTGCATGACAGGTTCGGGAATGACTTTGATTCTTTCGCGCAGTTCCTCAACAGTCGGGATTTTGCGCGAACCGAAAGCCAGACGCGCAAAGAAACCGAGTTTTCCTGAAAGACGTTTATGCACATCCTCCGCGATCACGTCGGCATTGACAGGGAAATTGGAATAATGGACACCTTTTCCGTTTATCAGGAAATCATCCACAAGAAAACGCGCACACCTGACGTATGTCTTGCCGGAACCCGGCACGCCTGTAGTCAATATGATTGTACTCATCTTGTCCCCTCACAAGTTGTCTTATCCTATTGTAGGAATAAGTTTCAAGGTGAATTTGACTGTCACGAATATCAGCCATATTGCCAGATAGGCTCCAAGAAGAGTAAAGGCAAGTTCAAGATTAATCCATTGGTTGCACAGATAAATCTGCTTACCGTAGTTCTGGTAGAAACTACTGTAATAGCCCTGAAGATTCGGTATCATGTCCACGATCGCAGCAATCCACACGCCCACCTTGTCAATGAACGAATCAAACAGGGATTCGAACCACGAAAGGATTTTCGACAACGAATCCGCTATGTACTTGAAGAAATCGACAACATCGTCATAAATAGACGAGAAGAAGTCAATCACCTTGTTGAATGCGTTCAAAAGGAATTGGCCGAGGTTCTTGAAGCAATCTTTTATCCAATCCATATCAATACTGCCTTATCATTCTTACAATTCCGAAGGTGAAAGTCACAACCATGGTAACGGAAGACAACGCCCTAACCATCTGACGAACAGCTGAAAGACGGTTGTCATTCAGATCAACGCTGAAATGCATGGGTTCGGAAAACAAAGTGGGAATGTCGAATTCCCATGTCGTGTCGAATGTCGAAATGTCAAGCGAAGGCGGAGAAAGCTTTGTCTTTATCTGGTCGAAGAAGGTTACTTTCTGCACGTTCTCAATTTCGCTTCCTGTAAGAGTGTTCTGTACGATTTCAGAACCCACCCCTCTGTTCGGAACTGCTGTTCCGACACCGCCAAGCCCCAGATTTCCGTCACCTGTCGTGATACTGGCAATGTCTGTCTTTATGTCTCCCAGAATTCCGTTTGTTCCTGACATATCCACGTTCACGTCACCGAGATCGTCCAGTTTTCCAGAAATTTCACTTAATGTTGAATTCGTGTCACCAATGGCATTTGAAACGCCGCCAATCTCACTTGTTAAATTGTTTTCCATACCTGACATGTCGCCATGAATGGAAGAAAGCAAACTGTTCAAGTCCTGATGATTCTGCGAAGCCATGTCGTTTAAGGCAGACTTTGCATCATCAATTTTTCCGCTTAATGCCGATGTCTGATTTTGAATCTCACTTTTCACACCATCAAGCTTATTTGAAAGTGTTGTTGTCTGTGTATCCAACGAGCCTTTGATTGCATCAAGTTTTGTATTTAAATGTTGTGTATTATTGTCAATATTGCCTAGTAAACTGTTTGTCTGCGACATATCCGTCGTGGTAGTATTGTCTGTGATATTAACGCTCACTTGGGCTTGTCCTGTTATGGTAGTCTGAACGTTTATGTTTTCGTTTCCCGTGTGGTTGTTCGCTTCCGTGTAGTTCTGGCAGAGATGGATCATGTGCCTGCCGCAGTATGTCCCATGACAGATCTGGCATGTAGTAGGTTGACAGTATTGACCATTTGGGCAAGGCATGTCAAGGCATGAATGCGGGCAGAGCTTGCAGATGAATTTTCCGCAGTCAGGGCAAGTCCCCTCCAGCTGTGAACGCCATTGCTGAAGCAGATTCGGGTCGTTCGTGCAGAATGTGTGTGTCGTTTCCGGCTGGTTTGCGCTTTCATGGTGAGTGTAAATGCCTGTATGGTGCTGGTCATGAACAGCACAAAAAACATTTTTACAATATTCGCACGTAGAAGAAGAGCATAATGAAGTATTAGGGCAGTTGTTTACTTCTTGAATCGTCAATGTTCCAGTCACTCCCCATGTATAAAGTTCTCCGCTACCATGAATGCTTCCTGAATATGCAGATATGGTTATAGCAATATCTCCAGTACCACCAAATTCTACAGTATTTGTTGAACCACTTAAATGTTTAGCATCTAATGTTATTCCACCACCATCCGAATACCCAACGCATATAAAACTATCATCATCAATATATTCTTCTCCCATCATTGTTTGTTTGAAATAATTTATTGATGTATTAGCTGATAAACTTCTAGTATATCTTGCATATTTACCGTTAGGTGTATGAATATGGAATGTTTGCGATGTAGTTGAATTTCCCAATGCAAAATTAAATGTAGTGGCATTAATAATTTTGATCGCCAGAAAGAATATTATTAAGCAGTATCTTTTCATATCAAAGATTTCTGGTTTTTCGCGTGAATCATTAGCTGGACTGTCTGAAGGCCGCAAGTGCAGGCGAGAAACAAAGTCATGACCTGCAGGTAGAAAAGTTCTTTTTTCTGGTTTTCCAAAATGGCTGAATAGTCCTGTGTCCCGTCAGCGAAACTGGCAAGGGAAATCAGGAGAAGAAGGCCGAGAATCTTTTTCATGTTTTGTCCCCTCATTAGGCACATCCTAGGCTTTTTCAAGGACTAGGACGTGCCGTGTTCAGTCAATTAGCCAAGACGATGGAGCCAACGGAGGCCTTTGCGGATGAGCAGGAAACCGCAGTAGCCGCCAGCAACGACAACGATAGTTGCGCCGAGACCTGCGATAACGGCGGTCGCATATCCTGCGATATCAACGCCGCAATCGGGAAGTGTGACGGAATTTTCGCCGCAGAAGGCGAGAGGGGCGGTCAGGGCGCCGGCGATGACGGCGGTTTTCACGGAGTTGAATTTCTTGTTGAGGTAGAACATCTTGTTTTTCATGATTGTTTTCCTTGTTTTTGTTTGTTCTTGTTTTTTCTTTTTTGTTTTTTATTATAGACCGTGCGCTAGCTTCACGATTTATAAATGCTCGAGGATCTTTATTTTGCCGAAATACCAGAATGTGACGTAAATCAGATACGCGAATGTGATAAACGACCAGTGCAGAAACACGAAATAGCGAAAAGGACTGTCCAAGAATTCACTTTCCATCAGAACGGCTCCACGATTCCCATTTTTTCCATTCTTTCATTGAACTTATGATCGAAGATCATCCGGCTTTCGTCATGTTCGCTTAACTTTATCCAAAAATCCAGTTTCCTTCTTTTCATCATGACTTGCATGTAGTTGCTCTGCTTTTGTTCGTCCCAGACTTTTCTTTTGTAGAAATCATCCGGCTTCAGCTGCAGCAGATTCTCCAAAGGTATATCAATGGTGGTCAAGTATTTGTATTTCCCTTCATTGTATTCTATCAAGTCCGTTTTCAGTCCGCATGACGCGACACGAACAAAAATCTGTGATTTGTCGCGTTTTTCTTCTTCATCCTCTTCTTTTTCCCTATCTTCTGATTTTATGCTTTTAGAACCGAACAAGGAACCGACCGCCTTGCTTGCTGATACGAAACGGACTCTTTCCTCATCCATCAGCCATGCAGGATATCCGTTTTCCGGATTCTTTATCAGATACTTTGTTATGTAGTTGAAGCAATGGGCTTTGTTCTTTCTTCCATTCTTCCGTGAGAAATCGACCTGTTCACCAATTCCCCATTTTCTCCACAGCCGATGCATTTTCTTCATATCCACATAATGCTCTACATGATGGAAAGACCTGTCGTTGTCTTCAGGCTTGCTGAATCTCACTACTAGATTCTCGCCTTTTCCCTTTATCCATGCTTCCTTCAAATCCGCTATATCTATGATCAAATGCCAATGAGGGAAACCGTTTTTCTGGCATTCAAGAACGCATATCCATTTTTTTATGTGCATGTATCTCATCATTCTGGGAATGAAATTTCCTTCTCTTACAAACCTGTAAGCTTCTTTTGCCGACGCGAAAGCCGAAGGATTGACTGTGAACGTGAACAGTTTTGGAATAATGAACAAGTCCATTTTCTTCGTATGAAGAATCTTCCGAAGCCATTTCCCCTTTTTCTTTCCACATTCAGAACAGCACCAGTTTCCGCATTTCTTGGATTTCATGATGTATTCATCGTTGAAGTAGGTTTTCATAAGGAGAAAAAGAAGTTTGTAAGGTTATTAATCCTATATACAAGCCTAGTTGGCAAGCCTTGCGGCTTGCCAATCGCGGCCGCTGTCGCGGCCGCATCACACTTCACTTATGGGATAATGCCATTCCATTGAATCAATGGGAGATTCTTTGTCAATCTCTTCCAGTTTGTCAAAAAACTTCTGGTCGTTTTGTCTGTTTTCCTCTTCAATTATATTCAGCATGTTCTGTATTTCCGCTTCCGTTTCCTCGCTGTATTTTCCTTCTTCCATGTAGGATTTTCTCAAATAGGTTTCGTCATAACTGCGATAATTATTCATGTGATGAATGATAAAACCTTTTATTTCCTTATCGTATTTTCTGGCGTATTCATCAGCCGTCAGTTCCTCATCCGGCAAACGCTTGAAAGCCAAATCTTCAATATGTTGTTTTTCATCCACATATTTCTTGAATCCTTCGTTTTTCTTGGCATCATATTTGTTTTTATATTTGTATCTGTCCTTCAGGCGGTTCTTGGAAAATTCCCTGAAGGACATGACGCCATCCGTATTATCGAAGATAACTTTTCCGTTTTTCCCATAATGCCATTGGGAGTTTTTCATCTTATAGCGTTTATAATCGCGTCCCAATGCTTTATTAAGTGTGAAATCCCCTACTTCACCTTTCTTGTACGCTTCATAAGCCTTATCCAAATCCGAATAATAAGGCTCCATCTTCATCCAGTTAAGACCACGCTTTACCAGGCGAAAAGCAACAAAACCACCAACAACAACCATGACGGCGGCGAAAAGCCTAATTTCTGTATTTTCGGAAATCTTTTTCAATTGCTCTCCAAAGCTATGAATCAATGCTTTTGAAGTGTCTGAAGTTATTATTTTATAAATCAGATTGCCGTTTTCATCCGTTTCAGTTGAAAACAATGCCTTGTCACCATTTGAATAAAAAACTTCCTCGTTGTCTGGTTTTAAGCAGTCACCATTTTCAGAATAATATCCTACAGCATAACCATTTGAATCATATAAAACATTTTCACAGTTATCACCAAAACCATAAAATGAAGAAAAATTTAACTGTTTATCATTTATCATTTGATTAAGCAATATTCTATCTTTGATTAAATTATTATATATTTGTGTTAAATTATAATATGAATAACCAGTATTTGTATCTGGATTATAAGTATTGGCAACAGGTGAATAATTATAAAACTGTAAATTTGAATATTTTAAATATGAGTTTTCTGAACTAGCTTTTAAAATCATATTAACCTGTTTTGAATCTATGATTACTTCCCTTTGAAATACATATTTATAATCTGAACCATTATAATAATCCAATGTATAATGGGCGGGATTAGTTCTATCACCAATATTTATTGCAAAAGAATAAAAATTAAACAATAAAATAAATAATATTAATAATACTTTTTTCATATCATCAGTTCCCATCTAGCTTTAATGTCTGCTATCCCACACCACCCAGACCGAGAAGCCGTCACCGCTTTACCGTCGTGAGGGGACGGAAACCCATAATACCAGCCTTTCCACGTTTTGGGAGAGATCTATGTAGGGAAGGAGAAGCGGAAAGGCTGGAAACCGAATTTTACTAAACACGCTTGATCTGCGTCAATCCGAGAATGCGGAAGCCATCTTTCGCGATGTGCTTCCCCTGCCAGTCAAAGCCACAGTCACAGCCTTCAACGCTGAACCAGAGTTCGACCACTTCGCCAACCTGGTAGTCCGGCATCATGGAACGTGGTACTGTCAAGGAAGCCGAGCCACCTTCATACGCGAAGGTCACGCCCAGATTTCCGTTTTCCTTTCCGTCCTTGTCAAGAAGCTTGCGGATGTCCTTGATGACGGCGTAGCCGCCGCAGTTCACGACCAGACGCAGGAATTGATTTTTGTTTTGTTCAGCCATTTTTCCGTTACCTCACTTTTTTAATTGTTTTCGTATTCGAACTTTGGCATGTCAACGGGAAATGCCAAAACTTCCAAATCTTTTGACCAATCATGGTTTCTGAAAATCCGAACTATTGCCGTTTCCACTTCTAGATTTTCGTTGTCAGCTTTGATTCTGTCAAAATCACAAACATGAACCATTCTGTTTCCATTGTTGAAAACTGGCATTTCATGCGCTGAATGGTAACCATGACATTGTGAACAATGAAGCTTGTGAACCTTGATCTTTCCGTCAGCGTCTCTTTCCTTCGCTATGTAGTCACGGCCTTTTTCAAAGATGAATACTGTTTTTTCCATTGACTGCCCCTCACGGCTTGAATCTTGGGAACGCCCCAAAAGCGCCCCCCTCTCAGCTCTCACGGAAAATAAAATACACATCATTCGTAATATTGCAAATCAATATTCGTAATTTTTTCATTCAATTCGTAATTTTACCATTTTGAATACTCAATTAAATATTATTTTTATTATTTTTCATAAATCTACAGTTTGACTTTAAAATTTTACTACAAGACTTACATTTTTGTCATTATGGAAAAATGTGACCAAATCAGGATTTTATTACGCGAAAAAGGAATGTCACAAAAGGACTTATCCGTTTTGTTGGACATTCCTAACACCACACTATCATATTACTTAACTAACAAAAACAAAAATCCTATTCCTTCAAACATTTTAAACAAAATAGAAAAAGTATTAAATTTTAAATTCGATAAACAAGAAGAAAACAAAACTCAAGCAACTGAAGAAGAAGGAACGATTCTAAAATTTTTAAAATTAAAACCTGAATTTAAAGAAATTGCTATAAAATTAATTGATTTATTATTAAAAACACAAGAAAATAATGAAATATAATAATGCTATAGCTATACAATCCGAACCCAAACAATACTTTCAACCCAAACCATTCAACGCCAAAACACCACAAGAAGCCGCAGACTGGGGAAAAGACGTTCTTTTCAAATCTGCAGCAAACGGCTTGATTTGGGCTCTTCAGACTTTCTGGCCGTTTTTCTTATTTATTTTTATCGTTGCATGCATTAGATTTTTCGGTTTTTATAATATAATTAATTTTTTTAAAGGTTTTTGCGGCGAAAGGAAAACACAAAAAGCAATTGATCAAACAAATAAATCAATTGAAATCCTAAATAAAATCAAAGAAGGCGCAGAAAAACCACAAGAACCACCGAAAGACAGAATATCATTAAAAAACATTCTGATTCCTGATGAATTTGGCGGCACTACTCAAATAGACCATATTCTTTTGACTTTGTATGGAATTTTCGTTATTGAAACAAAAAATCTTTCCGGCTGGATATTTGGAAGTCAATACGATGAATTCTGGACAATCAAGAATTTTCATAAAACGGATAAAATGCAAAATCCATTTAGGCAAAATTACAAACACATTAAATGTCTTTCATCTTTATTGAATATTGAAGAATGCTATTTTATTAATGTTGTCATGATTCATGGCGAATGTGAAATAAAGACTATGAATAAAATGCCGTTCGAACTTGCAACGAA
Organism: Victivallales bacterium; assembly: GCA_017548425.1. GTDB lineage: Bacteria > Verrucomicrobiota > Lentisphaeria > Oligosphaerales > Oligosphaeraceae > UBA1407. The sequence continues at coordinate 385 of JAFZAB010000007.1, read as the reverse complement.
CACAAATGATCTAAATAAGATAATCTTTTCACGGAAAGCAAAAGTGTTTAATGAAGATGATTTAAAGGACATTCATCAAATGATACTGGAGAAAATGATACCACAAACAGCAGAAAACATAAGAAAACATATAATGTATTGTCATAACATACATAAATAAGGTATTGGGGGCAAACCCCCAAGCCCCCTTTCTCCCTCTCTCCTCCCCCAGTTAGGGAGGGGAAAAACCTTTCCCCCCCCTAACAACCTCCCCTTCTCCTTCCCACCTCCAATACCAGGTCAAAAACAGACTGTAAATCTGCTAGCCATGCTTTCCTTGGTTCGAATCCAAGCCCTACCACCATTCATATGCAACAGGCGTGAACATAACATTTTATGCTCACGC
>JAFZAB010000075.1 GCA_017548425.1 Victivallales bacterium | reverse complement strand
GCGGGGTTCTGCGGCTTCCACGTCCACCGGGAGCTGGAGGCGCAGGGCGTCCGGAACATCGTCATCAACGCGGCGGACGTGCCGACCAGCGGGAAGGAGCGGGCCAACAAGAACGACACGGTGGACAGCCGGAAGCTGGCGAGGGAGCTGTCCAACGGAAGCCTGGAGGCGATCTACGTGCCGTCGCCGGCGAACCTCCTTCTGCGCGGTGTCGTCAGGTGCGAGACGCAGACAATCAAGGACGTGACCCGCGAGATCAACCGCATGAAAAGCATCCTCGCGCAACGGGGCGAGGAGCCGCCCCGGATCAACGGGGGCGCCCTGAAGCTCAGGCTCGAACAGGCCGTCGGGGAGGGGGACGAGGAGATGGCGCTGGCGGTGGGCAGGCTGATAACGAGACGGTCTGAAAAGGCCGCGGCAGTCCTGGCGGAGCGCAGGACTGTCAGCGCCCTCGGGCTGTGGCCTCTTGTGCATCGCATCATGACCGTCCCCGGCGTCGGCTTCAGGACGGCGGTCGTCGTCCTGTCGGAGATATGGGACATGTCGCGCTTCCCCACGGAAAACCACCTGGCGTCGTTCGCCGGTCTCGCCCCCCGCCTCACCGGCAGCGGCGAGCACGAGCGGATGGGCGGCATCGGGTACAGGAAGCACCGTCTCCTCCAGGGCATCCTGATGGAGGCGGCGTGGACGGCCGAGAGGAAGGACGCGGAGCTCCATGACAAGTACTGGAGGCTGGCCATGAGGAAGACGGCGCAGAAGGCGGTGGTCGCCGTCGCCAGACGGCTTCTGATGCGGATCCGGGCCGTATGGCTTCACGGGACCGACTACGTTCCGAAGCAGGTCGCGGACAAGGACGGCGGCACGGAGGGCGACGGGGCGGAAAAGTGATTTTCGCCGCATCCGCTTGCAAGGGGCGGACGCAGGCAATATAATAAAATGGCAGAGAGTATGAAATAGTCTTCGGAAATGAAGTGCCCGCAGGAAAATGAGCAGTCCAGGTGGAGCGTCTTGTTAATGGCTGGCAGAAAGAGCCGTTTCCCCATAAGTTTACGACCACCTTTTTTGACAGAGAGGGCAGCAATTTGCACGGACCTCGGGGTCCAGTGCGCGTGACAGCATTCATTCCCTTTTAAGGCGCGGTTCCGAAGACGCCGAACCATGTCGAGCTCGCGGACGTGAAAACGCCGCGGGGCGGAGAGGCTTTGTCCGCGGAAGGCGGCGGCCGACCGGCTCCGACGAGAATGAGGTCCCATTCTCGCCTGTCGCCTGCCGCCTTCCATTCGACTCATACGCAGTCAGTTAGGAAACAGAAGAAGTCTGATGACTTCTTTGATTTTTGTAAAAATCGACCGTCTGGTGGGGCGTCCCCCGCTTGACATTTACGTGACGGCCATAGGCCATAAGCCTTCATTCACACGCTAGCAGGAGCTAGCGTGTGAATGAAACGATTTGGTTCGGAGTAGTGGTTTTGGAAACGCTTTTGCCGTCAGGCCATGTGACGGTGACGACAATCTGCGGGTTGTCGGGCAGTTTTCCAAAGCCGAAATGGAGCAACGGGTCGTTCTGCTGTCCCATGGAGGAATTGCCTGCGTTGTTGAGCCGCGTTTGACGGAGGCCGTTGGCCTCCGCTGTCACGACGGCGCCGATGGCGGTGCCGCGCAGTGATTTCAGCTGCACTTTCAGCCACGAACGGCCATTCATTTCCAGATTGCCGGTGTTGCGAAAAACGGCCATCGCGGCGGGAGCGTCCTTTTCAGGACGGCCCGCCGTGATCAAATCAGGCAAGCCGTCGCCGTCCAGATCGGCCCAGATGCCCGCATAGGTGTCGATCCGTTCGACTCCGACGCCGGAGGCGACATCGACAAATGCCTTTCCATTATGGTTTAAGAAAAGTCGCGCTTTCGCATAGACGAGATTGTATATTTGCGGGACGAAGACGTCTTCGAAGCCGTCGAGATTGATGTCCGCCACGGCGACGCCCGCCCACAATTCGTCGCCTTTATAGACGCCGCGACCGCCGATAGGCAGGGGAGGGACGCGGAGGGCGGTCCGCCAGTCGGAGAAGACGCCTTTCTGGTTGTGGAGGATGGCGGAATCGTCGCAGACATATCCACGGATGTCGTATTGCATGCTTTGGCTTGGGCCGACGTATTTGTGGACAAGATTGGAAATCCATAGGTCAAGCTGTCCGTCATTGTTGAAATCCAGAAACGCGGCGCCGATGCAATGTCCATAACGATAACCGTAATAGGCGTTTACGTTTCTGTCGAAGAATTGCTTCGGATTATGGCGGCCTTGGATGCCACGTTCCTGCGCCTCGTCGAAAAACGTCATGTTCTGGTGGTTGATCCAGCAGAAGTTTGGTTGCAGACGATAGTTGGCGACGATAATGTCTTGGAAGCCGTCGTTGTTGATGTCATGGACGAGAATGGATCGCGCATAGGTGCTACGGTTGATGCGGGCGGTTTTGGCGACTTCGTCGAAGTGCTGTCCGAAGTCGTTGTGCCACAGTTGCAACGGCCAATATTGCGGGTTGCCGTTGTTCCAGTTTTCTCCCATGCCGATGATGATATCGGGGAAGCCGTTGTTGTCGAGATCGCCCGCCGCGATGGACGCGCCATGCGGATCTGGCTTGTAGCCAAGCTGTTCGGCGACATCTGTGAACGTGTTGTCGCCGTTGTTTTTATAGAGGGCGCCGCGGACGGTCGCGATATCGACGAAGCCGTCGTTGTTGTAATCGACGGCGAGCGAGACGCCACCGCCTGTAATGCCGGCCTCTTTCGTGATATCTTTGAAGGCGATATGGCCGGGTGTGCTTTCGTTCAGGAGAAGCGTCGCGCCGCCGACGAGCAGGTCTGGCTTGCCGTCATTGTTGATATCCAACGCGTTGATATGGTTTGTCTGTAGCTTCGGGAAGCTGTCGGTGACGTTCTGGAAGCTTGGGACGGCGACTTGGGAGAGGGCGCCTGTGGCGCGTGGTGGTTTGTCCTCCTGTTGTGTCTTGTCGGCCGAAACATGGAGGCATCCCGCGAGAAGGAGGGAGAGGAAAAGGGAGGTTTTTTATAATTCATAATGAGTAATGAGTAATGAGTAATGAGTAATCAAAAGAACGGAAAAGATGTTTTTAAAATAATATCCACTTGTCTGTGAAATAAACAAGCGGGCGGCTTGTTTTTTAGGTATTATAACAATAAAGTAAAGAAATGGCGATTGAGTAGAACACCAACAAGAGGAGCAAATATGT
>JAFZAB010000074.1 GCA_017548425.1 Victivallales bacterium | reverse complement strand
TGGCTTCATTTCCTGCACGGCAATCTGCAAGAAGCCACCGCCGTCTTTTCCAACATGCTGGACACAATTCGCCGCTCTTCCTATCAGACGGACTATTATTTCAGCGCTATTACCGGCATTATCTATATTCTGGCCCTTATCCGCCAGAAGACGCAGAGCTCCATCAACAACGCGCTCGCCTATACGAAACTGGCTCTTGGAAATCCTTTGTGGGGAGGCGTTTATGAACATCTCCATGATTTTCTCATGACACTCATCTATGGTGAATCGCGTACATTCCGCACCATGGCGACGGAACCGCGCAACAACTTCACCAAATTCTTCGCCTTCATCTTGGACTACTGGCGGGATCCGCTTCTGTTCGCGAACACACAACTCGCCGCCGTTCAGTCATTCCGCAATCAAACGGCGCAGAACGGATATGGCCTCATCGTTGCCGAATGCGACGAACTGATCGCACGCCTTGATTCCGCATGGATTCCGAATACGTCAAGCTCTGTCGCCTTCTGGTCGGAGCATCACTGCGAATCCATGCTCCTCTGCCATGACGTCCTTCCTACGTGGACCATTGAACTCAACAAGTTGCGCCGTCGGATCGATGATGAAAGCCAAAAGCGCGGCACACGTCTCGCATGGCTTGTCGAGCCTGCCCCGCCGCCTGTCGTCATATCGTTAAGACCGATAGAACAACAACTTACCAAAACTGGCAAATGGACAAAGGGCCACGCCGTTAATCTCGACAAATTGTTGCTTGATGTGAAGGATAAGAACAATGAATGGCCATCGCATTTCACCAGCCAGGACATCCATGTCATCTCTATCATCCACGACTTGCGGTTGTTGTCCGAAAAGAACGAAAAAGGCCTTTATGAAATGAATTTCAACCGCTTGGCTCCGCTTTTCGCCCTAATTGGCCATCCATGCCTCTATTGGGCGGATAAAGATGAGCAGATACCATTGGCCTGCAAGCAGTCGTCGCCATTCGTCCGTTTCTCCAGCGACGACACGAAGCTGTGCATCACCATTCATCCGGACAATCCGAGTTTCAAACGCATCGTCCCCATTCATGATTCGGCCGATGTCTTGAAGCTTTGCGCATTCTCGCAAATCCAGCTGGATCTCGCCCAGATCATCCGTCGTGGCTTGCAGATTCCCTTGCAGGCGAAAGACGAAATCCGCGAAGTCTGCGCCTTTTTGCAAAAGGAATTGGACATTGTGTCGGAAATCCCACTGGAAGGTCTTGATTTCGAAGTCCTTCAGGCAGAACCGACCCCTGTGCTCAATCTCGACTATTCCAACGATATCCTTACCGTCGAATTGGTTTTCAAGCCGTTCAAGCAGTTGGAACAGCTCTGCCTGCCCGGTTCAGGCCCGTGCGAGTTCCTCCCATCTGGCATGGGAAGTCCCATTCGCATTCTGCGGAACACAGCAGAGGAGGAGCGGCAGGCCGCGCGTCTTCTGGAACTGTGCCCGCAACTTTGTGACACAACGGAAACATCGCCGCTCAATTGGCGACTGACGGAGCACAACGACATTTTCGAATTGCTTCTCATGCTCCACGAGCTCACTGACTTCCTGATCGTCCGCTGGAAGCAGAACAAGCATCCGAGCGTTTCACGGCGGTTGGGGCTTTCCAACGTCCATGTCACCATCAGCAGCACAGAAGACTGGTTCGAATTGGACGGCTCCGTGAAAGTCAGCGATGAACAGACCATCAGTTTCCGACAGCTACTGGAACTTGCCGCGCAGCAGAAAGGCAATTTCATCACGCTTGGCAACGGCCAGATTCTGGCTCTCGCAAAGGATTTCAAACGCCGCATCGATGATTTCAACGCCATAGGCGCTTTTGATCCAGAAGGGCGTTTTGTCATTAACCGTTTCGCCGTTCCCGCCACGCAATTGCTTTTTGACGACGCAGGTTTCGCCAGTTGTGTGCGGCCCGATGAATGGTTGCAACAAATGGAAAAGATCAATGCCGCCATGGCCCTCAAGCCTAAACTACCGGACAATTTAAGCCCGAATGTCAAGTTGAGAAAATACCAAATCGAAGGTTTCCAATGGCTTACGCGACTTGATGCATGGGGTGCGGGAGCCTGTCTCGCGGATGACATGGGTCTCGGCAAAACGCTTCAAGCTCTTGCCTTCATTTCCTCCAAGGCGGAGGAAGGCCCTGCGTTGGTTGTGGCCCCGACCACAGTTTGCCATAATTGGCTGGAACAATGCGAACGATTCACACCAGCCCTCAAACCTGTCGTTTTCGGGCAAGGGAATCGTGCCGAAATGCTTGCAAAGGCCGCACCATCAACACTGATGGTCGTTTCCTACGGGTTGCTGCAGAGCGAAATCGAATCGTTCCGTAAAGTCCGCTGGCGTGTTGTCGTACTCGACGAGGCGCAGGCCATCAAAAACAGCCAGACGAAACGGTCGCAGGCTGCCCTCAAACTGAACGCGCAGTTCAAGATCATCACGACGGGCACGCCATTGGAGAACAATTTGTCGGAACTGTGGACGATGTTCCAGTTCATCACGCCTGGCCTGTTGAAATCGCGGCTTCATTTCCAGAATAAATTCGCGGTGCCGATTGAAAACGAGAAAGACCGCGTGGAGACGGAACGGCTCGGCCGCATCGTCAAACCGTTCCTCCTTCGCAGACGCAAGGACCAGGTGCTCAAGGAGTTGCCGCCGAAGACAGAAATTCCGTATTTCGTTGAACTCTCCGAAAAGGAACGCGCCTTCTACGAAGCCGTCAGGCTCAATCTCATCGAAGAACTGCAGAACCAAAAGAGCGGTTCCGCCAAGCAGAACCGCATCCGCATCATCGCCGCCATCACGAAGCTCCGTCAGGCCGCCTGCAATGCGAAACTCATTGAACCGGAAGCAGATGTGCCGAGCGCCAAGCTTGAAACATTCGTGCAGCTGGTTCAAAATCTTGTCGCTGCCAACCACAAGGCGCTCGTCTTCTCGCAGTTCGTCCGCCATCTGGACATCGTACGGCCCATTTTGGACGAATTGGGCGTCTCCTACCAGTATCTCGATGGCTCGACGCAGAAAAAGGACCGCGTGGATGCCGTGGAGGCCTTCCAGAAAGGCGATTCCAATCTTTTCCTTATCAGCCTCAAGGCCGGCGGTTTGGGCCTGAATCTTACTCGTGCGGACTTTGTGATCCTGCTCGACCCATGGTGGAATCCAGCCGTCGAAGATCAGGCTTCCGACCGTGCGCATCGTATCGGTCAAACGAAGCCTGTCACCATTTATCGTCTCATTGCAAAACAGACCATCGAAGAGAAAATCATCGCGCTCCACAATGAAAAACGTGATTTGGCGGAAAAGATTCTCTCTGGCACCGACACGCCTGGAACCATCAGTGCCGAAGAGCTTCTCAAGCTTATTACGGAAAGCTGATGTGCCGCTCGGCGTCCCGCCTGCGAGGCATTCGTGTCCATTAATGGTTCATAATAAATGATTTGGTTGCGGCCTTACAACAATGGGAAAGCATGATGAATCAGCTTGTGTTTGATGAGATACAAAAACAGATTGATTCCGGTCTGATTCATGGGGCCGTTGTCCGGACAAATTTGAGTGACGAAACCATCGCGCTTGGAATTCAGGCTGGATCTATTCCCATGACGGCGGAATCACGCTTTGACATCGCATCCACAGGAAAGGTCTTTACGGCCGCATGCATTGCGATGCTCGCTTTCAAGGGGCAAATTGATCTGGATGCGCCATTTACAACTTATCTGCCTGATCACGCCTTGGGCAAGAATTGCACCATCACGGTGCGGGATCTAGCCGCCCATGCCAGCGGTTTCGACAATAGCAAGCCATATTGTTCAGCCGATCATGCGGAATTCATGCGGCGGCTTTATGCGTGGATGCCTGTCAATCCAAGGCGGACGACATTCATCTATTCCTGCGGCAATTTTGTGCTTTTGGGAAAGATTGCGGAAAAAGAACTGCACACGCTGCTTCTGGCTTTCATTATCGGAATTCCGTACCTGACGAGCTTGTCATCGTATATGTCCAGAAGCTCGTATCTCTGCTCCTTGATGGCTGCATTGCGCTGTCTGAGTACATTCTTGTACCGTCTGAGATCATCGAAGAAGACAGGATCATACATG
>JAFZAB010000073.1 GCA_017548425.1 Victivallales bacterium | reverse complement strand
GCGGGAACGAGCAGGACAGGCTGCAGCTTGCTGTTTGCGTCGGCAACGGTTTCGGCGATTTTGCCCGGCAGGGTGGCGAGCCACACTGTGTCGCATTTGAGGAAGCTCTTCGGCGACATGACAGGGCCCGTATGCGTGTGTGTCGCGCAAATCAGTACATTGGAACCAGATATGCCCGTCTTCTCTTCAATCAGTTTTTTGGCTTCCAAGACTTGTTCCTGCGGAATGCAGCCCAAATCAAGGGAGACCAAGACGATTTTTCCGCCGTCGCCTTCAATGACCATTGCGTGGCAGAACAAGTCGTCTTTCACGTATGTGCCGATGCGGTCGTGGAAATAGCCGTAGAGGCTGACGCCGACGGGCGGCGTGATGCAGTGGCGGGCGGCGCCCGCCTTGAAATCCGGAAGACCTTGTGTATTAAAGAATTGCATGTGTTCTCCTTTTTTGTTCTACCGCCAGTTGCGTGCCTTGCAGGCACTTGCAAGCGGTTTTGTTTGTTTTCTTGGCACTTCGTATTATCAACGGCGGGACGCCGATGGCACCTCCCATAGCCAACGGCGGGACGCCGATGGCACCTCCTACTTCTTCAGAATCAGCATGAAGGCGGCGGAGCCGGGCTCGGATTTCGTCAGATGGTAGAGGCCGTTTTTGTCCGGTTTGCATTCGACGACGGCGTTTTCACGGGCATCGTCCAAAATCGTGCATGTCACCGTGGAGGCGAAGCCGAACCCCTTGATTTCCACAGGGATGTCCATGCAGGAGCCATACAGGTCGCCGATGAGCACGGCGGCCTGCTTGCCGTCGTCGGAGACGGCGGCGAGGGCGCGTTGTGTACTGCCACCGCCTGAGACGGCGACTTTGTTCGGGAAGTCATAGACCATGTCCCGCATCATCAGCAGGGAGTAGTAGTTCTTGTTATAGCGTGTGCTTGGATACGTGATGCCCCAACTACCTACGCCGCAGCCATAATAATATGCGGAATCAAGCTTTGAATCCTGCCAGATGCAGAATGTGGCGATGTTGAAGGCGGCGGAATTGATGCCCATCAGGCCGTCTTTCCCTTCGACGGAACGGCGGTAGGATTCCTCCGTGATATTGGAATGGACGCCGCTCCAGGCACGGATGAAATGCCATTCGTTAAGGACGGTTTCCGTTTCCGTCCAGCCGATTTTGTCCAAATATTCGCGCGGAGCGTTGCCGAGATATTTGGGCGTGTCCAACTCGTTGCCGTACATGTGGTAAGAATAGAAATCCGGCTTGACGTCCAGCTTGTCGCATTCGGCCTTCAGCATGTCGATGAGATCCGCGCGGAAGGAGCAGTGGGCGGGGCCGCCGATCTTCAGTTCGGGGAATTCGGTTTTGAGGCGTTTGAGCACGATGGCGAAGAATTTGGCGAACTGTTCATCCGTTCCTGTCCACATGTTGATGCGGCCTTCTGGTTCGTTCCAGATTTCCCAATACTTCATGTCGTAGTGGAAGCCGTTGTTCCAACCTTTCGTGTAGTGGCGGATGATGGCGGCGCAGACTTCGGCGTATTTTTCAAAATCTTCTGGCGGATTCGCGTTGAAATGAACGCCTTCCGTGTGTTCGATACTCGTGCCCAGGCGGTAGAAGACTTTTGAACCTGCTTCATAGACAAGGCGGATGACTTCGTCCGAAGGGCCGAAGACGTAATTTCTTTCATCGGCGGGATCGAGATGCATCAACGGGAAGATGTGATGCACGTCGATCATCCGTTGGTTGGGGTTGTTCAACGCCCAGTCGTGGTTGCGGACGATTGGGAAGCGGAGTGTTTTGAACACCTCCGTGTTGTCATGGATGTGACGGTGGGCGGTGAAGATGTGAAGGCCCGAACCGTAGAGCTCCTTGCGGACTTTGCCCGTGGAGACGCTGAAATCGGCGGTGATTTTTTCTGCCATGGTGATTGTTCCTTATTGATTATTCGATGACGATGCTGGATGTCAATTTACCGTTTTGGTCAAACGACGACCATTTCAATGAATCAAGATACTGTTTGCCAAGCGTGAATTGGACGACATGCTTGGAGCCGTCTTTAAACAGGATTTCAAAGTTGTTGTCGCCCAACGATTTGATTTGATTGACGGGCAGTTCTTCGCCTTTCTGGACAGGATACAGCAGATACGGTTCGGCATGGACGCCTTTCGCCTTGCGGACGAAGGTCGGCGTCGCAATGGGACGGCAGGTGTAACCGCCGGCGGGAATCCAGCCTTGAACTTCCGGCTTCTCCTGTCCGCAAAGGTTCTGCGCGTCCAACCCATTGGGATTCAATGGCGCGATGAGCAAGTTGGCGGTGTTTTCATCGGCGCTGATGTAGCCGTTGAAGGCGTCCAACTTCAGCGTCTGGTCTGTATTGAAATGGAACCATGACGTGTATTCGTGTTCCGCCGTATCTTCTGGCGACATAACGTCAAAGAGCAGCCAGTAGTTCGGCTTGATGAACAGGATGGCGCGGCTGTGGCTGACCTTCAGTTGTAATTCTCTGCCATAGCCTTCGTTGTAGATTCCTTCCGCGAAGTCATACTGGTCATTTGTGATCCAACGGTTGTCCAGCGGTTTATCCGTGAGATTGAAGCGATTGTCTTTCCAGCGGCACTGGTCCAGGCCATCGACGCGGACGATGTTGTGGGCGCGCGCGGAGAGGACGTAGCGACGCCATTGCGATGAATCGTAGGCATATGTTCCGCCTTCCGTCAGCAACCGCGTGCCGTAGGCTTGAATGACGAAGGTGAGCTTGTCTTCATGCTGATGGCCTGCGCCGAAGGGGCCCGCTTCCATGTGGAGCCAAAGGGCTTCCGGATCCCATCCTGTGCGCATCGTGAACCATCCTGCGTAGGGCATGAAATTAGAGGTGAAGGATGGAACCGTGCCTTGCTTGCCGTCAGTGCCCCAATAGAGGAAATCCGTGCGGTTCGGGAAAAGTTCGGCGGCCTCTCTGCATGGGCCCTTCGTTCCGGCCCAGCCGGAGTCGTTGAGAGGTGGCGCCTGGCCTGATGGCGATGAGACGTTCAAATACATGCCGTACATCTTTTCAAGACGCGAAACATAATCGTTTGGAAGTGGCTGATTGTTGAGATTAGCCAGTTTATAAGTGCCGAGGAAGTTTACCAACGAGACGCCATGATAGCCGGGGGCGAGCTCGACCTGCGCGCCGTCCGGATAAACCTGTATGTTCATTTCCGTGTAGAGGCGGTTCGATGCGTATTCGCGCCATTCGGCGGCTTCTTTGAATTCGGGGAAAAGCGTTCCGATATGGTAGAGGCCGTTCATCTCCATGCAGAGCCAGTTGTTGCTCTGCGGGAACGTGCGCAGATGGATGGCATGCTCGTAGAAAGACTTGAGCATCAGGATGATGGAGTCGTCGTCGAAGCTTGGCGACGCGAGGAAATAGAAGAAGGAGTTCGGCCATGACGAGAACGTGCGGATGCCCGTCTCGATGGTGCGCCAGCGGGAATAGGCGACGTTGCCCGCGTCGAACGGGACGGGATTGTCGATGATCCATGAGCGGAGCTGGCTGACGAACGCCTTCGCGTATTTTTCGTTACCTGTTGCCCAGTAGGCTCTTCCGAGCTCCGTCCAGAATGGGTGGCGGGAGAGCTGCCATGTCCATTCGTTGTATTTGAGCTCCGTCGGATTGATGTCCCATTCGACTTTGTCGCCGAACTGATGCCAGATGCCGCAGGAGACGAGCAGGTTGGCGGCATATTTGTCCGCATTGGTCAGATTGTAGTTTGGAATGCGGGAGGACGGATCGTTGAATTTCCGCCAGTCGAAATACCAAAGCGGTTTTTCACGAGTCTTCAAATGCTTGACAAATGCGGCCTTGGCCGCTTTGAGGTCATTGTTCGCGACGGCTTCTTTGACGGCTTCCATGCCCGGATAGTCAAGATTCAGGCAGTTGAAAAACTCTTTGTCTTTAACGCGCGGACCATGCGTCGGCGATATATAGACAAGGCTGAACGGGCCGACGTTGACGACGGTTTCCGGTTTTGGCGTGTTTCCCCAGCCTTCGGCGGTGAAGTAAACGGCGTTGATTTGATTCCAGCCAAGCGGTTCACGGGCGATGCCCATGTTTTTCATCGGAATCGTGAATTTCCGCCAGCCAGAGAAATTCAAGGTGATTTTCATCTGGTAGTAGTCCATGCCGTCCGTCTTGGGATTTTCGGAAGCGACGATGAACATGAAGGATGCACGGTTTTCCTTGTTGGAATGCAGCCAGAATTCGATGGCGTTGTGCGGTCCTGTCCAGTCCGTTGGAAATGTTGTGGCGCGGAGGGCGGGGGCCTTGGCGTGTTCCCAGCGGATGGTGGCGGGAATGCCTTCGCGGACGACGGTCGTGTCCAGGGAGCCGCCATTCCAGATGGCGGCGTCCTGTGTGTCAATCAACAGCCGTGGAGGAATTTGCGGTTCGGCAGGCTCTTCTTGCGCGGCGATATTCAGAGCCAGCAGGCCGATGCAGGCCAATGGCAGACAGTGTTTGACAAACATGGTTGCTCCTTTTGTATGAATGGGAGGGATTATTTATAAAAATACATTGGAGTAAATATAGCATGTCAAACGACAACGACTGGACTTAAGGTGTTTTTTTAGCCAAAAAAACTCATGTCAATAGTTGTCGTCGTCACTGCGCGACCATGGCTTCCGCCCGTTCGAGCTCTTTCATGGTGGCTTCCGGCAAATCCAATCCTTCCTGCAAGGCTTTGGCTTCGCGACGCCATTCCAGTTCGCCCGGATAGAGGATTTCCGAAACACCGTCCATCGTCGGGCAGCGTTTCAATTCATCGATCATCGCATCGACACGGTCGCGGAAGGCTTCTTCGCCACCCATGTATCTCGGATTGATGATGATGAACGCATGGCCTGTATTCGCGTCTCGTCCGGGCTTTGTGTTCCATGAATGAACGCCCGACATCATGCCGGACATGCCCAAAACAGCCGTCATCAGCTCCACCATGACGGCGAGACCGTACCCTTTGTGTTCCGCGAACGGCAGCATGACGGGATCATGCCAGATTTCGTTGGCGTCGGTCGTCGGCTTGCCGTCATGCGTCAGAATCCAGCCTTCTGGAATCGGTTTGTTTTCGGCGGCGGCGAAAATCAACTTACCGGCGGCGACTTTGCTCATGCAGATGTCGAACAGCAGTCCGCGATATTTGCGTCCGGGCGCGGAATAGGCGAACGGATTGTTGCCGATGGCGGCTGCGCGGCCGCCGGTCGGCGCGATGAGCGGACATGTGTTGCTCATGGAGAAGGCGAGATAGCCTTCATCTGCGGCCATCATGGAATAATAGCCCGCCGCGCCGTAATGGTCGCTGTGATTGACGGTCGCCATGCAGATCGGCTGTTCTTTGGCTTTTTCCATCAACCGCCGCATCGTACGGACCGCCGCCGGAATGCCGAGGCCGCCTGCCGCGCTGACTTGTAGGGAAGTGTCTGTCTCGCTGATGGTTACAGGCATGACGGCTGGTTTGATTCCGCCTGCTTGGATGCAGTCGAGATATCGTGCGAGACGGACGACACCATGGGAATGGACGCCGCGCATGTCAGTCACGACCAATGTTTCGGCCAGCATGTCCGCGTCTTCAGCGGGAATGCCGCCTGCGATAGCGATGGAAGCGACGCGTTTCTTCAGTTCTGCGACAGGAATCAATGTCATGGGAGCACCTTGTGATTCGATGGTTATGGATTTTCTGTCCATACTATATTTCAAAACTACCATGAGGCAATGCGAATGCATTGAAAAGCGTTGTCTTGAATGTAGATTAATGGTAGCGAGGCCGTCTCGGCCTTGGTCAAGGGCGGGATGCCCTCGTTACCAATCATCAAAAGGACAACGGATATGACACAGCTTTCGATTACAACGGATTACGTCAGCAGTTTTGGTTCTCCCGAACAGCCATTGCGGCTGATTGGCGAGGCGGGTTTCACGCATTTGCATTGGTGCCATCATTTCACGGGCGATTTTGCGTATATGCCGTGTGAAATCGACGCGATCCGTCGGCTGATGGCGACCAATAATCTCAAGCTGCTGGATGTTCATGGTTCATCCGGCGATGAAAAGTGCTGGTGGTCGTATGATGAAACGCAGCGGTTGGCTGGCGTGGAATTGGTCAAAAACCGCGCCATCATGCTGAATGAATTGGGCGGAACGGGCCATGTCATCATGCACATTCCAGCTTGCACACTCAATAAGACAGAGGAAGACAATGACCGTCAGCGCAAGCAGTTCGCACAAGTCCTTAAATCATTGGACGAACTGGTGCCGTGGTTGGAGAAGGAAGGCGTGCGCGTCGCGTTGGAGAATACGTTCCATGACACATGGGAAAATATCGAGACCGCTTTGTCGCGCTATCCTGCGTCCGTTGTCAATTTCTGCTATGATTCCGGCCACGGCAATGTCTTCGAGGGATCGGCGGAAAAGCAGCTTCCGTTGCTGAAGAAAAACCGCAATCGTCTGGGCGCGTTGCATTTAAATGACAACGACGGTGCCCATGACCTTCATCAGCCGCCATTCATGGGAACGGTCGATTGGCAGGCTTTGGCGGACATCATCAAAGATTCGAGTTATCGTGGCCCGTTGAGCTATGAAATCACGATGCGGCACACGCCGTTCACATTCATTGATCCGGAGACACAAAAGCCTGGAACGCAACCAGAAGCGAATCAAAAGGCCTATCTGGTGGATGCGCATGAACGCTGCGAACGCTTTGCGAAGATGGTGGGGAAATAGAGCTAAAAGCTTAAAGCTGAAAGCTTAAAGACTTTTACTGGATTTACTGGAAGTTCTGGAAGTTCTGGAAGGTCAAATCCAGTCTATCCAGTCTATCCAGAATATCCAGTTAAAAACAGTCCTTCTGACCACTAACCACTAACAACTAACAACTATTTTTCCACCGTCACGGCCAGCAGGCAATAGACGCATTCCAGATCGCGGGTTTCGACGAGCAGATGGTCTAGTTGCTTCTCCGGGAACGGATTGGACCATGTGGACGACCAGACGTTCATCGGTTCGCCATCGCCGTTTTTCCAACTGACGACGTTGCGGTGGTTGCGCAGGAAGGAGAAATTTTCGTACGGTGTGGCGACTTCACAGAGAATGGCTGGTTTGTCGCCGTCGAAAAATTGCGGCGACGTGCCGTAGTTGATCTGGAAATTATTGCGCGGCTGGGCGATGGCGAATGTCCCGTCGGCATAGCGGAAGACAAGGCGTACCGTGACGGCGTCCTTTCGCCGTGTCTTGTCCAGTAGCGTGTGTAACACATGTATCTGGCGGCACGTGGTTTGCAACGGGAGTCTGATCTTTTCCGGCAGGCTGTCGTAGTAATTGGACTTGACGGATAGCGCGGCAGTCTGGCCATCTTGTTTTGCCAGCTGGAATTCGACGTTGTCCAATGTTTTCACATGTTCGGGCAGATTGTCGAACGTTTTGTCCAGCAGGATGTTCGCCTTGAACGGGAGGCCGTGAAGAGTCGTCGTCGAGTCATGGTGTTTGCGCAGGAAATCGACAAGAATTTTGGGGTAGTCCTGTTCAGGCGTGTCCGCATTCCAGAACAATGCGGCGGCGCGCGGATAGGCGACGATTTGTTTGTATTGCGTGGTCAATAAACCGCCGCTAAGGAACTTATTATGCCATGTTGTTTCAATCATGCCCATTAATTGCAACTTTTTGGCGGCGAGGCTGAGACGTTTGAGATTGTTCGCTGAAAACCATCCTGCTCCAAGCTGCGGAAAACCGCTGGCGTGGATTTTATCGAATTCCGCAACCTGCCTGCCCGCCTCACTGTTGAAATCACCGCCCTTGTCATCGTAGTTCCAAGTGGTTATGATGATGTCTTTGGGCAGTTCATTGCGAAGCTCTTCGATTCCGTCGCGGGCGTTGGCGACACAGCGGGGGCCTGTCTCCTTCTTGGTGACGAGCATGTCATGCCACATCATGAGCTTGATGCCACGCTTCTTGAAGAAATTGTAGTGCCACATGATATCGGCGTAGAAAAGTTTTTTGGCGCCGACTTTCTTGCCGTCTTCATTGACAGGGAACCCCGTCGGCAGTTCGTCGTGACTGATATGGAAGTACTTAGGATGTCCAAACGTCTCGATGACTTCTTCAAAAAGCGCTTCTAATTTTGTATAGACGGCCGGTTTCATCGGGTTGTAGGCGTATTTGTCTTGTGGGTTGTCTTGAAGTTCCAAGTTCTTGTCGTTCTGGAAGAACCATTGATTGTGACTTAAAGTCGGAATCAGCGGATAGACGGTGATATAATTTTCCTTGGCGATTTCAAGGAATTTCAGCAGGTCGGATTTCGGCATACCCAACGGATGATGTTGCCCTGCCATGGCATCCCATGTGACATAGGGGCATTCCAGAAGAATCGTGTTTATCTTCATGGGAGCCAACATGATACTCATCCAACTGCCGAGATTCGACAACGTGTCTGAATCAGCCATGGCGTGGATGGCGCGTATCTTGAAATCAGGGCTGTCTGTTATATGGACGCCTTGGAAACGGCCATGACGTTTCAGGCCGCGCAATGTCTGCAATGCATAGAATGCGCCACGTTCGCCTTTTGCCGCGATGTCCACGCCTTTGGCAGTGATATCGATGGTGTAAGATTCGTCTTCATCGTCATTTCCAATCATGATCCTCACACCGGCGTTTTCTCTTGGCATTGATGAAAGGCCGAGTTCGGGAGCCAGTTTCGTAATGTGGCGGCGGATTCTGTCCGAACCGCCGATCACGGCGATGGCGTCATGAGGATGAGGCGTGTAAGTGTCTTGTTTGAATTGAATTTCGTGAGGCTGCGGAAGCAATGGGAAAGCAGGCTTCGCTTCTGGAAAGCGGGGCGAATCCGCCATGGTTTTGGCGATGGCGTCCGTCTGCGAAATAGCCTTCGCTGAGTTCTTATCATACGTCAACTGAATGACATGGCGAATCTGATCTAAGCCTTGGCAATCTGGTTTCGTCGTCAACAGCAGATACACTTTGCCGTAATTTGAAAAGACGTTCGCCCGTCTGTCTTGTATTTCCAACGGTGCCCCTTCGAGCACTTTGACGGCGATTCTGCCACGGTAGCTTTCGAAGACGCCTTCGACGAAGGGCGGAATCGGCAATTTTGTGACGGATGTCCGTTCTGGTATATCGATCGTTCCATGATGGATTTGGCCATTGGCAGTCGTGATTTCGTAACTGGCGCCTTCCATGAAGACGGGATGCAGCATGAAGGGGATGTGCTCCATCATGATCGGCACATCGTTTTTCAAAAACGTCGCCTGCGCGGTGATGACGGCGGTGTTGCCTTGGCAGCGGACGGAATATTCGTCTATCTGCGCCACGCCGAGCTTGTCTGCCGTGACATGCTCGACGAAGCCGTCATCTGTCTTCTCCACAGTGATGACGCCGCTGTAGCTTTCTGGGCGGGAGCGGACATAACGATCTGTCCAATCGGGCTTTGCGAATGTCAGGAGACTGGCCACGGAGACTGGGCCGCCATCGTCCTCCAATCGAATGCCGTTTCTCCAGGTGCTTTTCATCATCGGTTTCAACGTCGCGCCACATGCGCAGATGCCGAGCATCAACGAACTTGTCATCAAAAGTGTTTTCATGGTCGTGTGTGATAGGATGAAATCTTGATGGTTGTAGTTTGTTTTTATAATACCTTAATAATATAGATAGTCAAATCCCGTCCAATCGTCCTTGGCTTCATTTTGGTGTAGTTTTTCCGTCCATTTGCTTGAAACCTCAAAAACACCGAATAAAATACCTCAAAAACACCGAACGAAATACCTCAAAAACACCGAATGGAAGTCATTTATTCAGAAAATTTAATAAGTTAACTATATAATAGACAATACGTTATAATATGACTTAATGATTTTCGGGAAATTTTGATTTTTGGAATCAAAAGACATGGAAAATCATCACTGATGGTCATCACTGGCGGAAAGATGGCCTACACACGTCCTGATGGCGTGCAAATCATTCCGCTTGGATGTCTGAAACCATGAAAAACAATCAATAAAAAAAAAACTATGCCCTCAAAATCAAAAAGATACGCCAAAGTTGATACGGACTGTTGTGTTGCCTGCGGAGCTTGCACGAATGTCTGTCCACGAAAAGCCGTGACCATATTTCATGGCTGTTTCGCCCAAGTGGATGTGGACATTTGCATTGGTTGCGGAAAGTGCGCAGAGGTCTGTCCCGCAGGAAGCATCGTCATAAAGGACAGGGAGGTGGCATCATGAGTTCTAAACGCAAGCCTTGGTATCAATATCTCTGGATTTGGGCGATTGTCTATTTCGCTCTTGGTTTATTCAACATCCTTTTCGCATGGCTTGGGATGATCGATTTCATCCTGCCGCTTGTCTTTGCGATTTTTCCGGGCAACAAATGGTTCTGCAACAACCTGTGCGGACGCGCACAGCTCTTCAACCTGCTGGGCGCGTCATGGCATATGAGCCGTCGGAAAGAAACGCCGAAGTTCCTATCGTCCAAATGGTTCCGTTATGGATTCCTAGTCTTTTTCATGGCGATGTTCTCGAATATGCTTTTCATGACATGGCTTGTCGCGGCAGGAAAACAAGGGCTTCGGCAAAGCGTCACATTGCTATGGACATTCCGCTTGCCATGGCATTGGGCATATCGGCAAGGTGCTCTGCCTGAAGCCTTTGAATGGGTTGTCCAGTTCGCCTATGGCTTTTACAGCATGATGCTGACATCGGCGATCATCGGTCTTGTCGTGATGTTCCTTTACAAACCACGCAGCTGGTGCGTGTTCTGTCCGATGGGGACGATGACGCAGGGGATTTGCAAGCTGAAGTGCCGTCAATGCCAGACTGAAGACAAGAAAGCAAATGTGTGAGAACCGCTTATTCAATTGTCGAAAAAATTGCCTTTCTTCCAATTGTGATTTAGCAGAAACAAAAAGGGGCTGTTGCATGACCTTAATAAGGTAAGCAACAGCCTTTTTAGCGTCTCCATTTCAACCTCTAAGAGACGTCATGTGAGAAATGGAAACTTTTCACATCACAGGAGGTTGATGATTAGTTTGGAACAATTTTGAGCAATGATATTTCAAAAGGTGAATTCTGTCCATTCATCCTGATTTCGGCACTTTATCAGCATTGTTTTCTTTTCTGGAATGGCAATGATTTGGAACAATGTCCCCTGCCACATGGCTCCGCCTTCTTCCACTGGCATGGAGATAATCCGCTTCATCGTTTCCACATCGGCGGAGCGGGACGGGATTTTCTCTGCGAGAAGCCGCAGTGCGCGGAGACGACTTTCGGATGAGAGGAGACCACCTTCAGAGGCACTTGGCAGATTGCGCCATTCGGGCTGGACAAAATGGTTGGTCATGGCCAGAATTCCGATGGCATTCGAAGACGACAGTGCGGCGGAGCTGCGGCGTTCCCATTCAAAGGAAACGCTCTTGCTTGAGTCTGCGATCCCGATGATGTAGGCGCTGTGCGATGGAAGCGAGTTCAAGATTCGAACCGCTTGGTCGGTGCTTTTGGCTTGTGTCAGGACATGCCAGAGACTCCACGCATTGTGAAGTTCTTCGGGATGAAAGTCGGCGGAGGCAAACATGCCGGAGTTGAGTTCAATAAAGACGCCCGCCGAGTTCATGCCGCTTGTAAGATAAAAACATCCCGGATAATTCAGCATGGCGAAATCCATATCTGAATCCGTTGGATGGAAAACCGTCAACACCAGTCCAAGTTCGGCGAAGCTGGGCAGCCAGTCGTAGTTGCGCCCGAAAATCATGCCGCCATTCCGAGTCTTTTCCCCGAACAAAGCCAACGCGGAACACTTTCCTGCGGCCCCGCTGCCGAAAAGACGAACCAACTCCTCCCCGTATGCCACTTCGACGCCATTGATGCGGATGAGGTCTTTGATGGAGAGTCCAGAACCAGCCGCGACGCCGGCAAAGAACTGATCGAGGAAAGTGATACCGCAGGGAATTCCGTGAGGCAGAAGATAGTGGTCCGAAGCCTCGGTGGCACGCCGATTTGCAAAATCAAGAACCTTCTGCATCGACGCTCTCATGGCGGCTCCGTACTGCTGCCCCATCTCGGACCACGTTCCCTTGAGACGCAATATGGAGAGCGTGCTGCGGCCTCCGCCGTCCAGATAAATCGACTTCAGCTCATCCAGCCGTCCGCTTTGCCGCTCCTTGTTGATAAAATCGTTGACGTAATCTCGCAGAGCCTCGTTTCCCGGCGGCAGGAGAGCTCCCAGTTCCCCATGCGTGAATGGTGAATCCAGCAACGGCGCGGCTAGACGTGTATCCTGAGAGCAGTAATACGCTGCCTCCATGATCTCCGTGATCATCACATCCGCCTTGCCGGAGGCGATAAGACCGGGAATCTCCTCGTTGACAGGGTGGATGATCAACGTTGCGTGCGGCAGATTCTTTCGTGCGAACTTCTCGTTAAGCCCGCCGGGATTCTCCATTACGCGAATTTCGGGTCGGTCAATGGCGGCAAGCGTGACATACTTCTTTGCATCTTCCGCGCGGCAGAGAATGGTTTTGCCGTTTCCGAGGTAGCCCACGGACATCAACGCATGTTTTTGTCGCTCTGGAGTTATGGTAATCCCGCAGAGCGCAAGGTCGAACTTGCGGTCAAGGGTATCCTGCATCAAGGTCGGCCAGCTGGTGGGCACGTATTCCAGCCTCACGCCGAGACTGTGTGTCAGATCCTTTGCAAGCGCATCATCAAAGCCCTCGTACTTTCCCGTTGCGGGATTGCGGAACGACATCGGCTTGTAGTCCCCGGTCGAGCCGACGCGGAGGACGCCGCGCTCCCGCACAGAAGAAAGCGCATCCGCGGGAGTGGCGCATCCCGAAAACAGCAGCATCAAAACAAGAAGCGCTCCGACACGAAATGCCGCCGAGGATATTCTTCGGATTGTCATCATCGTTCTGCCTCAGCCCGTTTCAACTCGTTGCTCCAGTTTCGGCCCAAATCAAGTCCGGAAAGCTTTTCGGGAGCGGGGAGATGTATCTGATAATCATCCGCATGGCAGAAGCGCAGTTCTCCGTTGCGCAGTGAGAAGTTGACCACATGGCCTCCGTGCTGTCGCGCCGTGTCCACGAAGTGGAGATGCCATCCGGGCGCATTGACTCCGCTGACATATCCCGGAAGTCGAAATCCCACCAGATCGCCGGAACAATCAGGCAAATCGAATATGGCTTCGTTTTTCGCCGCTTCCGCCAGACCGAGTCCATCCCGCTCCTGACGGGCAACCGCGCGGACTTTCATTCGACGGAAATCTCCCGTGAAGTGGATTGCAAGCGGGACATTTTCCTGCGGACAGCATTCCGCCATATACTCTTCGAAAAGTTCATAACTTGGGATGTCGCCAAGCTGGATACTTTGCTCGGCATGAAATTCGGCGATTGTGCCAAAGGGGATGGTTGCGTCATCCTCAGGCAGATAGACATGACCGTCGGCGCACGCCTGATAAACCACTCCGTCGATCATCTGCATTTCACCGTCCAGCCGATCCATGGAGGCGATCGACATGCTCCCCAATTTTTTCAGTTCAGCGACGCTGATGACTCCGCCATAGCGTCCGCTGAGCAGAACGCTGAATAAAGATATCTGCGTAAATTTTGTTCTTGCTTTCATTTCGCTTGTCAAACCTCCGTGTCCGAAGATATACAGCGTGCGTTATTCAACCGTATCGTATGAAACGGTAGTTTCATTTGACAGAATGCGTGAAATAGGTGTCGGGGTACGGCTCGTTCTTCAGGGTGAAGTGCCACCATTCCTCCTCAAGAGGCTTGAAGCCGTGGCGCATCATCGCCTGGCGGAGAATCATCCGGTTGCGGAACTGAGTGGCGTTGATCTTGCCGTCCTTCGCCGGCGTATCTCCCGCAAACTCGCCCGTGTATTCGCCTGTTTCGGGATTGCCGCACCAGTCGGGATGGCTTTCCTTGCCGAACCAGTCGAATGTGCCGCCCATATCGACCTCCTTCTCCGTCGCCATGTCGAACAGTGTCAAATCAACGGTGCTTCCTCTGCTATGGCCCGATTTTTCGGCTATATAGCCTTGCGCAAACAGGACGGATTTGTCCAAATTCGGATAGAAATAGGCCTTCATCCGTATGTCGCCCGTATCCTTCGCCCAGTTCATGAAGTGGGTGACGGCCCGCTGGGGACGGTAGGCATCGAAGATCTTCAGGCGGTAGCCCTGTTTCTTCACGTCATCGCTCACGGCCTTCAACGCCTTGGCGGCCTCCACCGTGAGAAGCGCTGTCGGCTGTTCATAACCGTCGATACGATCTCCGACGAAATTGTAAGTGGAATAGTAGCGGATTTCGAGAATTGCGTCCGGCACGGCTTCGGCTAGATGGACGAAGCCGGACGGCGGAGTGTTCGAAACGGTTGATACACAGGATGAAAGGATAGCAACCATTGCCGCTATCACGACAGTCTGAATGATGGTTCTTTTCATTTTTGGGAGCTCCTGTTTCAAAGTACCGCCTGCCAGCACACTCCAAAGAAGTTTGGAATGACTTAAGATCAATGGCTATATACATACGTTCGAACATGGATGAAAATATAATGGCAGAATGGTAGAATACAAAGGGTGTAATGATGTTCCAAAAAACAACATTCACACAATCAATGATGTATAGCATTTCATTCTGATGATGCAGTGAAACATGTTGGAGAGCATCTTCTCAATTTTCAATGTTCCTTATTTTTGCATGAAATGAAAAAAAAGTTTTTTTTGCATTTGACTTACAGTAACTGTAATGTGTATTTTATTGGAAAGTCAATGGGGAACAGTTTTTGGTCAAACGACATAACAACCTATTTTCAGGAAAGTTAAGATGAAAAAAGAATCATCCATCGCGGGTCTGACCGATCGGACACCACGATACACCGTAAAGGAAATGGCGGAGAAAATGAATCTGACGACGTATGCCGTCCGATATTATGACAATGCGGGGCTCATCCCCGATGTGGAGCGGACTAGCGGCAACATCCGTCTCTTCTCCGACTACAATCTCGCCTGGCTGAAGATTGTCCATTGCCTTCGTTCCACGGGGCTGCCGGTCACGGAGGTGCGCCGCTACATCGAGATGTGCCGCGAGGGGGATTCGACCATTCCTGAACGCGCGGCTCTCATTTTTGAGCAGGAGAAAAAACTCAAGGAGCAGTTGGACGAATTGCATCGTCAGATGGAAGTCCTTGAATACAAGAAACATTACTATGAGGAGCTTCTTGCCAGCAAATCCAAAGATAGATGCAATCCGGCCAATCTTCAGGAGCCGAATGTCTCTCCGGAGAAAGACAAGTAAGGCTTTTTTCCCATTCAACATATTTAAAGAAGAGGAGTCATCATGAAATTTTATAAAGGAATCATCGCAATGATTACAACAGCCATTTTGAGCAGCGGCGCGTTTGCCGCCGAAAAATCCATTGTCATCTATTTCTCGCACACGGGTGAGAACTACTCCGTGGGTGTCATCAAGGAAGGGAACACGGCCAAAGTCGCCAAGGAGATCGCACGACAGACTGGTGCGTCCATTTGGGAAATCAAGGAGGCCGAAGCATATCCCGTGAAATACGACGAATGCATCAACCGCGCGAAGAAGGAACTTCAGGCAAAGGCGCGTCCAGCCTTTGTGGGAACCGCTCCAGATCTTGCCGCCTACGACACGATTTATCTCGGATATCCGAACTGGTGGGGTAGCGCCCCGATGGTCGTCTATTCGTTTCTGGACAAGGCGAAAGCCGATGGAAAGCGCATCCTGCCCTTCTGCACGCATGAAGGTTCGGGCCTGGGAAGCACCGCCAGCAAACTTGCCAAAGCCTATCCGAATGCGAAGATCGAGCAGAAAGGGCTCGCGATTCGCGGCGCGACCGCGCAAAAGGATGCGAAAACCGTCCAGCAGAACGTTGCCGAATGGCTGAAGTCATTGGGAATAAAAGGAGAATAAACGATGAAAGTTCTACTCATCAACGGTAGCCCTCGTGCGAATGGCAACACGGCCCGGGCGTTGAAGGAAGTCGCTGACACGCTTGTAACCGAGGGAATCGAAACCGAAACGGTTTGGATTGGCAAAAAGCCTGTACGCGGCTGCATTGCCTGCTTTCAATGCATGGAGAAGTCGCTTGGCCGTTGCATATTCGACGATGATGTCGCCAACCGTATTGTCGAGAAGTTGCCTGGAGCCGATGCGTTCGTAATCGGAGCGCCCACCTACTATGGCCAGCCCAACGGCGCGTTTCTAGCCGTATGGCAACGTGTCTGTGTGGCGGGGCGAATGCACGTCGCAGGCAAGCCCGCCGCCTCAATCGCGGTGTGCCGTCGCGGTGGTTCGACGGCCGCCTACCAGTGCATGAACATGCTGTTCGAGATGTTGAACTGCCCCGTTGTCACGTCACAATATTGGAATATTGTGTTCGGACGTGAAGAGGGAGAATGCGAGAAGGATACCGAGGGAATGCAGACGATGCGCACCCTTGGACGCAACATGGCATGGCTCCTGAAGAACCTCAAGCGTGAAGACGCCATCCCGCGCCCCGCTGATGAACCCTGGCAGCCGATGCATTTCATCCGATAACGTTTATTAAAAAATCACCCACTATTGGATTTTTTTATGAAGAAAACCATCATCCTTTTAGCTATTCTGTTTACGTTACAAGGAGCATTCGCCATGGACAGCACGCTTACCAAAAAGGAACTTGCCATCATCGATTTGTCCGCCGCCGTCGCACGTGGCGAACAGGCCGCATTGGCCGCCGCGCTGAACGCAGGTTTTGAAGCAGGACTTACCTTGAATGAAGCCAAGGAACTGGTCGGACAGCTCTACGCCTACTGCGGCTTCCCGCGTGCTCTCAACGCCGCTGCGACATTGATGAAAGTCGCCGGCGAAAAGCATCCCGCCGAAGGACGCGCCCCGAATCCGCCGCCCGTCGGCAAGGCCATTGTTTTCGGCGCCGCCAACCAGACGAAACTCTGCGGGCGTGAGGTGAAAGGGCCGTTGTTCGACTTCCATCCGCAACTGGACGAATATCTCAAGGCGCATCTTTTCGGCGACATTTTCGCACGGGACAACGTCGATTGGCGGACTCGTGAAATCGCCACCGTCGCCGCTTTGGCGGCGCGGCCTGAGACAGAGCCACAGATGAAATCACACATCGGCGTCGCGAAAGTCAATGGTGTGACGGATGAACAGGCGAAGGCGATTGTCGCCCGCGTGCGCTGTCCGGAAGATCCCGCGAAGCTGCCGTCCGACTGGTCGGCGATTCCTGTTGGCCAGCCGAATACTGCCTTTGCGAAGTACTTTATCGGCAGAAGTTTCCTTCATAAACTCACATTGGATCAAGTCCCTGCTTTCGGTGTGACGTTTGAACCGGCTTGCCGCAACAACTGGCATATCCACCATGCGACCAAAGGCGGTGGCCAGATTCTCATCGTCACGGCTGGCGAAGGCTATTATCAGGAGTGGGGCAAGCCCGCACGGCGCATCCGCAAAGGCGATACGGTGAACATTCCCGCGGGCGTCAAGCACTGGCATGGCGCGGCTCCCGACTGCTGGTTCCAGCACATTGCATTGGAGGCTCCGGGCGAAGGCGGACGCAATGAATGGCTCGAGCCTGTCGATGACAAGGCATACGCCGACGCGACGAAATAACGATATCCTTTTCACTCACCGAGAAACACAAGATCAAGGATATAAGCCGATGAAAGCAATGATCATCAATGGAAGTCCTCGAAAAAACCGCAACACCGTTTCTTTGTTGAAAAAAGTCATGGAAGGTGTTGAAGAATCGGGATGCGAAACCAAACTTGTTCACTTGCGTGACCTGAAATTTTCAGGTTGTATCAGTTGCCTTGCCTGCAAGATCAAGGGGAATACATGCGGTGGATTGTGTGCTCTGCGGGATGACTTGCGACCTGTGCTTGAGGAGACGCTTGCCTCCGAAATTCTGGTCGTCGGCACACCAGTCTATTTTCACTATCAGACCGCTTTGACTCGGGCCTTCATGGAGCGTCTGCTATTTGCTCCGTTGGATTATGTCAACGCCGGCAGTTCCACTCTGAAGAAAAAGATACAATGTGCCACCATTTACACGATGCACGTCATGAATGACGAACTTTTTGCAAACATGAGTTATGCGCAGACACTAGGCGTGGCTGCAAAATCATTGGAGTTGCTCGGTCCGCAGGAAGTATTGTATTTCCGAGGCCTCTCGGCGTTTCCTGATTTTGAACGTTATCCCTTCAATCTTGAGTTCGCCAAGATTCTTGATAGCATGCGTGAGGAACACTATGCCGAATATGAGCAGCAGGCTTACGATCTCGGAAAACGTCTTGTCCATCAGGCGAACACGCAACATCTCGACATTCAGACAAACAATGTCGCCAAATGATATTTACTGATTATGAATCATGGAGAATGAACAATGAATCGGCGCGAATTCATCCGCAATCTGACCATGGCCACGGCCGGCTCCGCCGTCATCGGCACGACGGGGCTTGCCGAACCAAACCAGGCAGACAATATGAAAAGGAATAACGGCAAGATGAAGATACTTGTACTGACCGGAAGCCCGCGCAAAGGCGGCAATTCCGCCACGCTGGCCGACTATTTCACCCGTGGCGCAAAGGAGGCGGGGCATTCCGTCGAGCGGTTTGACGCGGCTTTCAAAAAAGTCCATGCCTGCATTGCCTGCAACACCTGCGGCATGAACGGGCCATGCGTTTTCAAGGATGATTTTGAATTCGTCCGCAAGCACATCGTCGATGCGGACTGCGTGGTGTTCGCCACGCCGATGTACTATTTCGGAATCTCCTCCCAGCTCAAGGCGGTCATCGATCGTTTCTACGCCATCAACGGTTCGATTCACGTTCGCAAGAAAGCCGTCCTGTTGATGACCTACGCCAATACGGCCGCCTCGGAAGCCGTGCCCATCAAATCCCATTATGACGTGCTTCTGAAATATCTTGGCTGGACGGATGCCGGCCAGATCATCGCTCCGGGCGTCTGGCCGGTCGGCGCGATCGCCCATACGGAATTTCCCGAAAAAGCCTATCAACTTGGAAAGCATATTTGAAGTGATTTATTATTCCAAGATGTGATTTCATTAAAAACACCCTTTCAGTCGCAATGTTGGCGCCGTTCGCAAACGTCGCGACTGCAAGGAAAAAGGAGGATTAATGGACAATGCAGAAAAAGTAACGCAGGTGACGCGGCGCCCCTACAGAAATACGGACATGACCATGCCGCGGCTGGGCTTCGGCATGATGCGTCTCCCGGAGAAGGACGGAAAAGTCGATGAGGAGACGGCGGAAAAGATGGTTGCCAAGGCGATGGCGGCCGGATGCAACTATTTCGACACCGCCTACATGTACCATGATGGTGAAAGCGAGAGGTTTGTTGGTCGCGTCCTCTCCAAGTATCCGCGCGAGAGCTATTATCTCACGACCAAGATGCCGATTGTCATGATGAAATCGGAAGCCGACAACGAGCGGATATTCAACGAACAGCTGGAGCGCACCCGCGCAGGGTATTTTGATTTCTATTTCATGCATTGGCTCAATGAGACGCATTGGGAAAAGGCGAAACAGTTCAAGACGCTGGATTTCATGAAGAAAATGCAGGCGGAAGGAAAGATCCGCCGTTTAGGATTTTCCTTCCATGGAGAACTGGAGACCTTGAAGAAAATCGCCGAGTCGTATCCATGGGAACTTGTTCAGATCCAGCTCAATTATCTGGACTGGGAACTTTGCCGTTCAAAGGAACAATATGACGTTTTGACCAAGCTCGGCATCCCTGTCAGCGTGATGGAACCGCTGAAGGGCGGCACGCTGGTTCGTCTCTCCCCGGAAGCGAAAAAGGTTTTCGAAAAAGCAAATCCAAACGTCAGCGCCGCTTCATGGGGATTGCGTTATGTCGCGTCGCTGCCGAATGTACAGATTGTGCTTTCCGGCATGTCGGCGTTGGAGCAGATGGAAGACAATCTGCGCACGTTCTCGCCATTTGAACCGTTGACGGATGCGGAGCAGAAAGTCATCGCGGAAGCACTGGCCGCCTACCGGAAATCCGGTGCGGTTCCCTGCACAGGCTGCCGCTATTGCTCGCCGTGCCCGGTCGGAGTGGACATCCCGCGCAATCTCGCGTTGCTCAATCAAGTCAAAGGCGGACTGCCTCTTTTCCACGCAAAACTTGTCTATGACGCCATGTCGGAAGATAAACGCGCCTCGTCCTGCGTCGCCTGCGGAGCGTGCAAGAAGAAATGTCCGCAATCCATTGATATTCCCAAATATATGAAGGAAATCGCAGATACTTTCAAATAAAAAACAACACACGGAGAAAAACAATGAAAAAGCATTTATGGATGATTCTCTCGGCGGTAATGCTGTTTAGTTGCAGCAAGGCCAAGGTGGACAATTCAGCCAAGCAGACGGCGGCGACACAGCCTGCCGCAACGGAAACAGTCACTTACTATGAAACGACCGATGAGATGGCGCCCGTCGTCTATTTCACCAAAGACATCTCCTCCGCAGGGCTTGTCCGCGCCTACGAGGCTCTCGGCTGGAAACCGAACGGCAAGGTCGGCGTGAAGATCAGCACGGGCGAATCGGCGAAAACCAACCACCTGCGCCCCGCGCTTATCAAAGATTTGGTTCAGAAGGTCAACGGGACGATCGTGGAATGCAACACCGCGTACGGCGGCAGTCGCGCCACGGTCGCCTTGCACCACCAGGCCGTCAAGGAACGCGGTTATCTCGACATCGCGCCGTTCGACCTGCTGGACGAAGAAGGCTACATGACGCTTCCCGTGAACGGCAAAGTCTTAAAGGAAGACTACGTCGGATCGCATTTCAAGAACTATGGGGCCTATCTGGTACTGTCCCACTTCAAAGGTCATCAGATGGGCGGATTCGGCGGCGCACTCAAGAACCTCTCCATCGGTTTCGGCAGCGGCACCAGCGCTGAAAAATCCGGAAAGGCGATCATCCATACAGGCGGCAGAAGCGCCAGCAGCATCGACTGGGCCACCGAAAAGCAGATTCCCTTTCTGGAGGCGATGGGCGAGGCCGCAGTGGCCGTCTGCCAGGCGATGGACAATGGACGCAACATCGCGTTCGTCAACGTGATGAACCGCCTGAGCGTCGATTGCGACTGCAACGCCAATCCCGCCGAACCGGATATGCACGACATCGGCATTCTCGCCTCCCTCGACCCGCTGGCCCTCGACCAGGCGTGCATTGACAAGGTCTGGCAGGCTCCCGATTCCGCAAGTCTTAAGGCGCGCATAGACCGCCAGCAGGGCCGCCATATTCTGGAATACACGGATACCCTCGGCCTCTATCACCGCCGCTACCGTCTTGTCAATCTGGACAAGTAATCCTCTATGTTTGAACTTCTTAAGGGCGAGGCGATTTATCTCTGGTACTATGCCGACCTGCAGTTCCACCAGATATTCTGGTACTGGGTGCTCGGCATGGTACTGGGGTCGCTTGTGTCGGTGTTCGCCAAGGAAGGCATCCACCGTCTCTGCGCCCGCCTTGGGCAGCATTTGACGGGGCCGGTCGGCTGGATAGCCGCCAGCCTCCTTGGCATCGCATCGCCGTTGTGCATGTACGGGACGATTCCCATCTGCGCATCCTTTTCGCAGAAGGGAATCAAGGAGGATTTTCTGGCGGCCTTCATGATGAGCTCCATCCTGCTGAACCCGCAGCTGATTATGTACAGCGTCGCATTGGGGCGCACCGCATTGTGCATTCGCGTCATCACGTGCTTTCTGTGCGGTGTCGCCGCCGGTGCGTTGCTTCACTATTGCTTCAAAGAGAAGAACTTCTTCAATTTCAAAGGTTTTTCTGAAAGAGCCGGGCATGACACGCATCCGAATCCGTTCCTGCGCTTTTTGTTCAATCTCGGACGCAATTTGAAGGCGACCGGACCGTGGTTTGCACTCGGTATCCTTCTTTCCGCGCTCTTTCAACGGTATATTCCCGCCGACTTGGTTGGTAAACTCTTCGGCCCGCAAAAGCAGTTCGGCCTTCTATTGGCGGCGACGGTCGGCGTCCCGCTCTACGTCTGCGGCGGCGGCACGGTTCCCATGTTGCGCGACTGGCTTGCCGAAGGAATGAGCCTTGGAGCCGCGACCGCATTCATGGTCACAGGTCCCGCTACGAAAATCACGAATCTTGGTGCGTTGAAGATTGTCCTCGGCGCGAAAAACTTCGCGCTCTACATCCTTTTCGTCCTGCTCTTTTCGCTTGTGACAGGAATGATCATCAACATCATCCCATTTTGACAGAACAAATATCACAAACTCATTGAAAGCCATGAAAATTGCAATCATCGTCATTATCGTCATTGTTCTCGTTGGCATCATAACCGTCGGATGCCGTCTGCTCAACAGCCGCAACACAGAAGCGACCATTGCAGTCACCGCCAAACTGCCAGGCAAGGCCGCTATCGTCTATTTTTCACAGTCGAAAGTCCAGAACACGGCGCTTGTCGCCAAATGGATCCAGAAGCATGTTGACGGCGAACTGGTCGAGGTGATTCCCGTGAATCCATATCCCGATGCCTATTCCGACACGCTCAAGGAAGCCAACCGTGAGCGGAAGGAGGAAACGCCAAGGGAAATACAGCCTGTCACCATTCCTGAAGACTGCGAGATTGTCTTCATTGGTTCGCCAATCTGGTATGGTACATACGCTCCGCCGATCGCCACGTTCCTGAAAGCAAATCCGCTTGCAGGCAAGACCGTCGTGCCCTTCTGCACACATGGCGGCGGTGGAGCGGGCCGCTTCGAACAGGATGTCCAGGCAGCCTGTCCCGAGGCAAAGGTGCTCAAAGGATTCGTTGCGCGCGGTTCGAACCAGATTGAACGCCGCCTTGATGTCGGTGTGCCATCGCATCACACGGAGGATGATGTCATCACGTGGCTGAACGGCATTTTCTGAAAACATTGAACGAAATGTCTCGCTTTGATTTGAAATGAAACGCAACCTCTTCAAGAAACGCAAAATGCTCATCATCTTTATCGTTGTGCCGTTGGCATTCCTTCTGGGGGGATGCGTATTCCTGCACACGCCATCGTTCGGACGGTTGCCGTCAGGAAAGCGTCTGGAGCGCATTCGCCAGTCGCCGAACTATGTCGATGGCGAGTTCCGCTATCCTGTGAAGACGGAGGTGATGACGTCCTCCAAAAGTGGGCTGGCGACGATGTGGGAGTTTGTCACGCAGTCCCGCACATACACAAAGCCCACTCAGCCAGTGCCTTCAGAAAAGACAGACTTGCAGACGCTTTCCCGTGAAAACGATTGCATCGTCTGGTTCGGCCATTCGTCCTATCTTCTTCAAATCGAAGGAAAACGGCTTCTGGTGGATCCTGTCTTCTACAAGGCCGCGCCCGTCAGATGGGTGAACAAGCCGTATCCGGGCACGGACTTGTGGAAGCCGTCGGACATGCCGCCATGCGACTGGCTGCTCATCAGCCACGACCATTGGGATCATCTGGATTATCAGGCTGTAACGGAATTGAAGGATTCCATCACGCGTGTTCTGCTGCCGTTGGGCGTCGGCGAGCATTTTGAGCGATGGGGCTTTCCCGAAACGATGCTTACCGAACTGGACTGGCAGGAAAACGTCGATTTGGGCGATGGTTTCACTGTCCACTGCCTGCCTGCCCGTCATTTCTCCGGCCGCGGATTGCGCAGCAACAAGGCGCTATGGGCATCCTTCCTGCTGAAGACGCCTTCCGGACGACAAATCTACATTGGCGGCGACAGTGGCTATGGCCCGCATTTCAAGGAGATTGGCGAGAAATTTTCCGGAATCGACCTTGCCATATTGGAGAATGGACAATACAATAAAGACTGGGCGCAGATTCATACGCTTCCGTCTGAACTGCCGCAGGTTTGCCATGACCTCGGCGCTAAGGAGGTCATCACCGTCCATCATTCCAAATACACGCTCTCCAAGCATCCGTGGGACGAGCCGCGCCGCAACGAAGACGCTTTGGAAAAGGATGGAATCACGGTCCGCCGTCTCGTCATGGGGAAGCCGGAAATATTGTGGAAATAGTAAACTATTTGTGAAGAATATCGCGCCATGCATATTGCAGACAAGATACTGCTACCAATTCCCAACGTCTTCTTCTTGACAAAAAGGCACTTCGGTGTATGCTATTCGCTGATTCAATGGGGGCTGGCAGGCGCTGACAATGGATTCAAAGACGCTGGAAAAGACCATGAACCATGACATTCTTCTGAAAGACGGAAGCATTCTTCGTTTTGCCGCGCTTGGCGGCCACTGCGTCCACATTACGCATGGCGCAGACGGGCGGGGGATTGGCAGCGGCATGAACCGCTATGGGATCATCGACGAAAAGCCGCTTCAGGACGACCCGTCGCAGGCTCACGGCCGTGACAACGGATTTGAACTCGCGGACGGATGCCTGCTTCGCGTTGACTCACCCAACGAGTTCACCATTGAACGGGATGGCAAAGTCATCATGCGCGCCACGGAGCTGACCTCGCGTTCTGAAGGCGGTTTCAGGCTCGTTTTCAATCTGGATGCTTCCGAACGGCTCTACGGTCTCGGCGATGAAAACCGGGAGCATCTCCAAAAGCGCGGGCACCGCGCGGAAATGGTTCTCCGCAACGTGACCAGCTACATCCCCATACCGTTTGTCATGAGCAGCAACGGGTGGGCGTTTCTTCTCAACACCACGTTCTATCATCTTATCGACGTGGATTCCGATGGCTCTGGACGGATTGTCTGCGAATGCGCCCGAGGAGACATCGACTTCTATCTGTTCATCGCGCCCTCGATGACTGGGCTGCTAGACTATTACACGCGCCTCACGGGCCGCCCCGCATTGCTTCCTCGCTGGGCATATGGCTTCACATTCGTCTGCGATGAGCGGGAAGTTCGCGCCCGCGACGTCCTTTACGAAGCCTACGAGTTCCGCCGTCAGGGAATTCCATGCGATGTCATCGGGCTCGAACCCGACTGGATGGAAAAACACTACGACTTCTCCACGGACAAGAAGTGGAGCGAGAAGCGTTTCCACATTCCGTTTTGGCTCAAATATCCGCAAAGGGGGACATTCGCGAGTTCCCTTCATCGGATGGGCTTCCATCTCAGCCTTTGGCTCTGCTGCGATTATGATCTCTCGGAATATGAGGAGGCATGTCTGGCAGATGGCAAGACAGGCGGCTACGATACTGTCGCCGATGCTCCGTCATCAGCGGAAGACCTCGTCAACGACCCGCATCTGAAGGGAGCCGTCCGCATGGACACCATCACCAAGCCTGGCGAGCCTTGGTTCCAGCATCTGCGCAAATTTGTTGACGACGGCGCGGACGCCTTCAAGCTGGACGGAGCGAATCAAGTCTGCTTCCACCCGGACCGCAAGTGGTTCAACGGCATGGATGACTGCGAAATGCACAATCTTTATCCGCTTCTCTACAACAAACAGATGACGCAGGGGTTCAGAGAGCACACGGGCAGACGCCCGATGGTCTATTCCGCTGGCGGATACGCGGGCATCCAACAGTATTCGGCCACATGGACAGGGGACACGGGCGGTGGTCCAAAATCCATCGCAGGCCTCATGAACCTCGCCATGTCAGGCCATTCCAACGGCACCTGCGATTTGGACGTCGATAATGAGGCGGGCATCCATGCGGGAATGTTGCTTCCATGGTCGCAACTTCTTGGTTGGCATCAATATACAGAACCTTGGTTCCAAGGCGAAGACATCAATGACTGCTTCAGGTTCTATGCCAAGGCACGTTATCGACTTTTACCATATATTTATGCTTGCGCCTGGGAGGCGCACCTTCATGGCCTCCCGATCATTCGGCCAATGCCTTTGGCATTTCCGGAAGACGAGAACACTGCCGACATCTGTTCGCAGTTCATGCTTGGAAAATCGCTGCTTGTCGCGGTATTCTCCAACCGAGTCTATCTCCCAGATGGCCTTTGGTACAACTATTGGACAAAACAGCCCGTCATGGGTGGCCGCTGGCTGGAAGTCGATTCTCCTCGTGAATGGGGCGATGGCTCGCAGCCGCTGGGCGGTGCGGTCTTCGTCAAAGGCGGCGCCATCCTGCCCGTCGCGCCTGACATGCTCTTCTCGCACCAGAAACCGCTGAATGAATTGACATGGGAAATCTATGCGGCCCAAGGAACGACTTCCTTCACTCACTATGACGATGACGGGACGACATTTATGTACGAACAGGGCTATGTCGCGACGACCACCGTCACGTGCCGCTACGACGGAAAGTCGATGACCATCACGGAGGACATGAAGGACAATGGCCATCCCGAGCTTCTGTCTGGCCGTGTGAATGTATATTCATTTTTCGGTCTGCCCGATGACGTTCCTGTCATCCGCAACGGGCAGGAAAAGAAACAAGGGCAAAACCAGTAGAATCTGTTGGAGTCGCGGTTATGAAATTCACCAACGTCTTGCTGACGGAATACTTGCTGAGGCAAGGCAGAAGGAATGCCGCAAGAACAATCCTTCATGTAAAAGAAAATGCTGATTGTCCTTTGAAGCAAGAGGAGTCACCGATAACAAATTTGGAGTCACCAGCAGAGTCACCAAAATCGGTATCGGAGTCACCAGAACAGTTTTTGTGCTGAAATTGGAACTCCCAGAAGGAAAATTGGAGTTGCCAATGGCAAGTTTCGGAGTTACCAAAGCCGTTTTGAGCTGAAATTGGAGTTGACGGAAGGAAGAGATACAATCGACCGGCTTGTGCCAATAGGTGAGAAAAGCGGGTTATGCAAAACCAATAACAAAAACCGAGCATAGACCGAGCATAGACCGAGCATAGACCGAGCAAAAAGTGGCAAGGTTTGCAATTGTGTTTTCATCGTATAAGACTTGCGATATACTTGGTTTAGTCTTATTATTTGCCCCATGTGCATAGACCGAGCATAGACGGTGCATAGAAAAAATGTAAAGTGTGTATTACCAGATAGAAACAAAAGTTATCAAAAACACCATTTATACAGTCAATGGTGCATAGGATTTCATTCTGATGATGTAGCGGAACACGTTACAGGCCATCCGTATCGTTTTTCTTTTGAGATGAATGCTTATGTGGTACGCTAGGTGTTTGTTGTTTGAAATAGTCATCTCGACCATTAAGCAACTGGAGTTACCAAAACAAATTTGTAGTTGTCATAGCTGTTTTTCGTGTTTTCAATTTGACGATTCCAATTTCACGATTATAGTAAGTTAACATTTACTAACATTGCATGGAAACGAACATGGACAAGAAGAAAAAGACATTGACGTCTCGTCAGGCGGAAATCGTCGATGCAGCTCTCAAGCTGATTGCGGAACAGGGCATCCAGCATCTGACGATACGGAATCTGAGCACGGCCATCGGTGTGACTGAAGCGGCGTTGTACCGCCATTTTCCGGGCAAGACGGAAATCATTCAGGCGATGGTGTCGCGGTTTGAAGAGGATGTGGACGAAATTGGAGAACTGCGTGGCTGGAGGGCCGTCGAAGCGGCGTTGGTTCGTCGGACAGAGCTCGTATTGGCAAAGCCTGACTTGGCACGGGTGCTCTTCGCAGAGGAGCTTTTCAAGGATTCTCCTGAAATTGCGCAGATCCTCTATGGAATGATGCAACGTCACCAACAAATCATGAAATGCCATTTTCAGGAGGCGGTTGATGACGGTGTCATTCGGGCGGACATTCCGATGGACACGCTGTTTCGGTTGATTCTTGGACCATTGCGGCTTCTCATCAAGCAATGGGGACTGTCGGACGGTGCGTTTGATTTGCGCGCCAAACGGGATGAAATGCTTGAGTTCATGAAGGAGCTTCTCACACCTAAGATGCAAAGTTTGAGATAAATACAATAAAAAGGAGACAAGACCATGGAAAACAAGATGTTCTGCTTTCAGTGTCAGGAAACGGCTGGTGGGAAAGGTTGCACCATTTGCGGCGTATGCGGCAAGAAGCCCGAAGTCGCGGCGATGCAAGATCTGCTCGTCTATACTCTCAAAGGATTAAGTGTGGTCACGACGCGTCTTCGTGGCGAAGGCAAGCCAGTCTCCGCGGATGTCAATCATCTCGTGACTGTCAACCTCTTCATTACCATCACGAACGCCAATTTCGATCGCGCAGCCATCATCCGCGCAATCCATAAGACGTTGAAAACTAAATGTGAACTGCTTGCGCAACTGGCCGATAAATCCAATCTGCCGGAGGCCGCGCTATGGGATGGCGACGAAGCTGAATTCGATGCGAAGGCGGTGACGGTCGGCGTGTTGGCCACGGCCAATGAAGATGTCCGCAGCCTCCGTGAACTGATCATCTACGGGCTGAAGGGGCTAGCCGCCTACTCAAAACATGCAAATGCCCTCATGCAGGACAATGCTGAAATTGACGCTTTCATCCAGTCTGCCTTGGCCAAGACACTTGATGATACGCTTGATGCGAATGCATTGACGGCGTTGGTCTTGGAGACTGGTAAATACGGTGTGGACGGCATGGCATTGTTGGACAAGGCGAACACGGCCGCCTACGGAAATCCGGAGATAACGGAAGTCGAACTGGGCGTCCGCAACAATCCGGGCATTCTCATTTCCGGCCATGACCTACGTGATTTGGAAATGCTTCTGGAGCAGTCAGCAGGGCAGGGCGTCGATATCTATACGCATTCGGAAATGCTTCCGGCCCACTATTATCCTGCTTTCAAGAAGTATCCGCACTTTGCGGGCAACTACGGCAACGCATGGTGGAAGCAGAAAGAAGAATTTGAAGCGTTCAACGGTCCTATTCTGATGACCACCAACTGCGTGGTGCCGCCGGCGGAAAGCTATCGTGCACGCTTGTGGACGACTGGTGCAGCGGGCTTCCCTGGTTGCAATCATATCTCCGGTGAATACGGCGAGACAAAAGATTTTTCGGCTATCATCGAACAGGCCAAGACGTGCCAGCCGCCGAAACAATTGGAAACAGGAAAGATAGTCGGTGGATTTGCTCACGAGCAGGTTTTCGCATTGGCGGACAAGGTGGTTGAGGCCGTCAAGTCGGGGGCCATCCGCAAGTTTGTCGTGATGGCCGGTTGTGATGGTCGCATGAAGTCCCGCGAATACTACGCCGAATTCGCGAAAAAACTTCCAAAGGATGTCGTCATTCTGACAGCAGGTTGCGCCAAATACAAATATAATAAACTGCCGTTGGGCGACATTGGCGGCATTCCGCGTGTGCTGGACGCGGGGCAGTGCAACGACTCTTATTCGCTGGCGCTGATAGCGTTGAAGCTCAAAGAGGTCTTCGAACTGAAGGACATCAATGATCTGCCGCTATGCTTCAACATCGCATGGTACGAGCAAAAGGCCGTCATTGTGCTTCTGGCATTGCTTTATCTTGGTGTGAAAAACATCCATCTGGGACCGACACTCCCTGCGTTCCTCTCGCCAAACATTGCAAAAGTTCTTGTCGAGAACTTCGGCATTGCAGGAATAGGCACTGTTGATGAGGATCTCAGGCTGTTCTTCGGTGAGTGACAGGATGAACGAGAAGACCGGACTAAAGATAAAGCATTACCGGAAAACATTATGAAAACCATCGCTTTTTTCGATACAAAACCATACGACTGTGAATCGTTTGAGCAGTTCAACAATGGCCGCTATGATATCCGTTTCTTTGAGACGCGTCTCACGGCGGCCGCCCTGCCGCTTGCGAAGGGCTGTGATGCCGCATGTGCCTTTGTGAATGCGGAAATCGACCGTGAGGTGGTCGAAGGGCTCGTTGCCAACGGCGTGAAGGTGCTGGCGATGCGTTGCGCAGGCTACAACAACGTTGATTTCAAAGCCGCCTATGAAGTTGGTCTGACCGTTGTGCGTGTTCCTGCTTATTCACCATATGCCGTGGCCGAACATGCGGTCGCGCTTCTATTGGCATTGACGCGGCATATCCACAAGGCTGCGGCGCGTACCCGCGATTTCAACTTCTCGTTGGTCGGTCTGACAGGCTTTGACTTGCATGGGAAGACAGCGGGCGTCATTGGCACAGGGAAGATCGGCCGCATCTTCTGTGATATCTGCAAGGGATTCGGCATGAACGTATTAGCCTACGACGCCTATCCGAATACATCAAGCGGTCTTGAATACGTGTCGATGGAACGGTTGCTTGCCGAGGCGGATGTCATCTCTTTGCATTGTCCGTTGCTGCCGAATACGCGCCATCTCATAAATGCCGAAACACTAATAAAAGTCAAGCATGGCGTCACAATTATCAACACGTCTCGTGGAGGGCTGATTGATAGTGAGGCTCTGCTTGCCGCCCTGCGAGAAGGCACGGTTGGCGCGGCCGGGCTTGATGTTTATGAGGAGGAGAGTGAATGGTTCTATGAAGACCACTCCGATGTGACGCTTCAGAACAAAACACTCTCCCTACTTGTCTCGCTGCCGAATGTCATCGTGACGTCGCATCAGGCGTTTCTGACAAAGGAGGCGCTTGCCAACATCGCGCAGACAACGCTCGCCAATCTTGACGCTTTCTTCGCAGACGAACCGCTGGAAAACGAAATATGCTATCGTTGCCTTGGAACAGGTGGTGCATCAAAAGCCGACTGTCCGCGCCGTTCCAACGGTCGTTGCCATCGCCGATAAGATATGGAATAAAAAAACTCCAAGATGTTACTTCTTGGAGTTTTTATAGTTGATATACCGGAGGAGGGACTCGAACCCTCACGCCATCACTGACACCAGATTTTGAGTCTAGCGCGTCTGCCATTCCGCCACTCCGGCATGGAATTACTTTACAATATAGCCAAAATGGGATTTTTCAAAATATTTTGAAGATTTTTTTCCTATCTGGTTATGTGAAAAGATTTAGCGGAAGTCGCCAAACGTGAGGAGAAGCGGATAATCGCGAAGCGGGAGATGGAGGAGCTTGCGGTAGTAGCCGCAGTCTTCAATCTGGTCTTCGGGAATTTCATAGACCGTGCCATCGACTAGGTCGATGAGCTCCATCTTCTTCGGGAGGGCGGAGACCTCGAAGGAGATCGTGCTTTCATAAGTCGTTGTCAAAAGCTCGCTTGCCTTCCAATAGACATAGGCGGCGGAGCCGTTCGGCTTGCGGAAGCCATGGCTGAAGACGTCGCCGCGGCAGACGTCTTCATAGCGGAGCAGGCGCGGGGAGGACGCGGAGAACGACAGGACGGGCAAGTCGGCCAACGAGAAGTCTTCGCGGAAGATGGAGGCGATGGTCTGCATCGCGTAGTAGGACGGTTTGGGCGTGTATTCGCCTGTGGCGACGCCATTTTCGTCAAACGACGCGCCGAGCACGCCGAAATAGCCGTAGTCGAGATAACTCGCCTTATCGCCGACGGTTCCATTCAACGCCTCGATCATGTCCATACAGGAGAAATAGGAGGCGAACATGACGTCGCTGAAGAAATCGGACATCATGTGGCGGGCGAGATATTTGGCCTGTTTGAGAGGCGTCCATGCGCCGCCTTTGAGGGCGCCTGCGCCGTCGCTGCGGGACTGCGTTCCCGTCTCGCCCTGGATCATCTGGATGGCGGGATTGTAGGACTGGCAGAGTGAGCGCAGGACTTTGACGCGTTCATAGCTGTTTTCCTCATGGCCGTCATAGGCATGATAAGTCAGTGCATCGACGTATTTTCCGCATCCCGTTTCCAGAACTTCCGTGAGCCATTTGATGGAGCGGAGGCAGGTGGAGCCGAACATGATTTTGGCGGTCGGATCCGCTTCTTTGATGGCTTGGGCGGTGGCGATGACGAAATTGCCGTATTCCGTGCCGCTCGGGCCGTGTTTCCAGCACCATTTGCCGTCGGGCTCGTTCCAGACTTCATACCATTCGCAACGGCCATGGTAGCGTTTCACAAGAGCGACGACGTAGTCGTGCCACGCTTTGACTTGTTCGTCCGTCTTGATGGGCGGGCAACCGACGGCGCCGAAGATTTTCGCGGCGTCCTCATCGTAGATGCCGTTGCCGTAACACAGGCAAAGCCAAGGGACTAGACCACGATTGACAAGATTGTCGATGATGTCGTCCAACCATGCGAAATCATAGACGCCTTTTTCCTTTTCCGTGCGCGCCCAGCCGGATTGGAGGCGGATCCATTTGACACCGAGAGCGGCGACTTTGTCATACGCCTTTGATGGATCGAAGACGGCGCGGTCGAGCTTTTCGAAACCGATGCCGCAACGGGAATATGCGACTTCCGATGAATGAACGGGAACGACTTTGGCGATGGCTTTCAGATTGTCCATGAGAACTCCTTAATCGTAAATAGGTTATAACCAAGCTGTCTGGATAGGTGTGTCTTGATCCGCGAGGCTGAGGGCGACGTCGCCGCGGTCGCATGAGCAAAGGCATTTGCGTGCGCAATCTTCGGCGATTTCCGCCTTGTTGCATTCATGGCTGATGTGCGCGAGAATGACATTTCGCGTGTTGCGGGCGATGATTTTGGAAAGAAGTTGCGACGACGCGTCGTTGGACAGATGGCCCTGCGGCCCCATGATGCGTTGTTTCAGCGGCCATGGACGGGAGGAGGCGGCGAGCAGATTGAGATCGTGGTTGCTTTCGAGCACGAGCGTGTCGCAACCTTGCAATTCGTATTGGACGACGTGGTTTCCGTTGCCTAAATCCGTGGCGACGCCGACTTTATATTCATCCTTTCGAACAACGAAGGCGACGGGATCGACGGCGTCATGCGGGATGGAAAACGGAAGGATGGAAAAACTGCCGACGGTGAACATGCCACCAGGCGCGATCAGTGAGAAATGGCCGATTTTCGCATCGCGGCGGCGGAGGACATCCGCGCATTTACGCGTCGTGAAGACAGGCAGTTCCAGATTGTCTGCGCAGACGCGGAGGCCTTTGACATGGTCGTCGTGCTCATGGGTGACGAGAATGGCGCGGAGACGGATGGTGTCCGCCAATCCGCTCTCCTCGAAGCGGCGTTTGAATTCACGGAAGCTGAAGCCTGCATCGATGAGAATGCCTTCGCCGCCGCAATGGACGATGGTGGCGTTGCCGGAACTGCCGCTTCCGAGTACCGTCACGCCAAGATGTGCTGAATCTGTTTCGAACATAATTAAATGGAATAAATGGAACGATGATGTTGTGTAAGGCCGAGACGGCCTCGTTACTCCAGCCCTGCGACTTCGAGGACGTTTTTGGCGACATTGTCGCTGACGGGCCAGTTTTCGCCAAGCATGCGGACGCATTTTCTCATGCCGTTTATGGCCTGTTCACGGCGTTTGCCGCCGGGCAGGATGTCGGCCAACGACGATGCGAGATTCTGCGGATTCGCGTCATGCTGGAGTCGTTCTTCAAAAACGGTTTCCTTCGTGACAAGATTGGCGATTGTGATGCTCGGCAGTTTGACGGCGCATTTGGCGTACTGCCATGTCAGCCAGTTGAGCTTGTAGGCGACGACGACAGGCAGGCCGAGAATGGTCGCCTCCACGGTGATGGTGCCGCTGGCGGCGATGCCGGCCGTGCCTTTCCGCAACCATTCACGAGCGTCTCCCGCGCTGAATTCCAGTTCTGGAACTTCTTCGCCTGCAAGCTGTTCCGCGATGATTCCCTTCGCCATATCAATGGCCTGTTCATTGCGCATGGGGGCGTGGAAATGCAACGCGGGATTCTGCTTTTTGAGAATCTGCGCGGCGCGGAGGAAGTCGGGCAGAAGGCGTGTGATTTCCGCGCGGCGCGAGCCCGGAAGGAGGATGACGAGATTCGGATCGCGGTCTTCCGGTTGGCTTGTATAAGGTGCCAACGTCTCCAACAGAGGATGGCCGACAAATTCCGTCCGCATGGACGTTTTGGCATAAACTTCTGGTTCAAAAGGAAATATGCAGAGCATTCGGTTGACGCAGGCGGCGATTTTGGGGATCCGCCCAGCCTTCCATGCCCACACTTGCGGGCTGATGTAATAGACGACGGGAATGCCGATTTCATGGAGCCGTTGCGCAAAGCGGATGTTGAAGCCCGGATAGTCGATCATGACGACGGCGTCCGGCCGTTCCTTTGCGGCGCGGTTTGTCAAATCCTTTAACAGATTGAGGAAGAAGCGGATATGACGGAAGACCTCCACGATGCCGACGATGCCTAAATCCGTGGAATCGACCATGATATCAACGCCGGCGGCGCGCATTTTGTCGGAACCCATGCCGCGGATGGTGACATCCGGACGGCGTTTGGCGATGGCACGAGCCAATCCTGCTCCGTAGTCGTCTCCGGAGGCTTCGCCTGAAATGATCCAAATGGTATTGCTGGGCATGATAGCAGAAATCAGAAGGTTATGGGTTGGTGCCCGATGAATCTAAGTCATTGACATAGATGTCTTTCAGTTCCATATAGCGGCTTCGTGAGAGGGACACGAAGAACTGGCATTGGGTGAGCGGTTCATGGAAATGGCCGACGCCGAGGACTTTGTTGTCCATGAACACGACGGCCT
This sequence comes from Victivallales bacterium, assembly GCA_017548425.1. Taxonomy (GTDB): domain Bacteria; phylum Verrucomicrobiota; class Lentisphaeria; order Oligosphaerales; family Oligosphaeraceae; genus UBA1407. Next base: position 15,929 of record JAFZAB010000073.1, on the reverse strand, counting down.
GCGTCTTGTCGATTTGTATTTGGAAATGGACCCATTTGTTTGGAAGTTTTCCGTTGAACTCGCCGATGTAGGTAAATGGCTTGTGATAAGGCGCGATCATGAAAATGACTTTGCCATTATCCTCTCGCTTCCAGAGGATGTTCAGGAGGTTTCCGTCCTCGTTGCGCAGGCCGAATCCAACTTGCGCGATGCCGAAGAAGCGGGCCTTGAATTCCACCATGTGGCCAGGGTTCAGATGTTGTTTGAGCACAAGCGGTTCGGTTGTGTTCATGCCACGCAGATAGACATGCGGCTCTTCCAGATCGGGCGGCATGCGATGCCATGCCTTGGCGCCATCTTCCTCCCAGTAGGCGGTCGATTGGGCCCGCGAAACTTTGAGAGGCGAGAAGTAGCGGTTCCAGATGTAGTTTTTGACGACAAATGGAAGAATGACCAAAAGGGCGATGCAGCCGGAGAGGATGATTCCATGATGGAAGGCGCGCGTTTTCGCTTCCCGTCCCGCGACGCGGAACCAAATGGTATTGAGCGTCTGGACATGGTGAAGATCTTGCAGGAGAATATCATATGAACGATAGCGGTCATCTGGGTTGGGCTTGCCCATGCGCATGATGATTTCACAGAGCTCATCGTTGTATTTATGGTTGGTCTTGTCCTTTGAGGTCTGGTTGGCATGTAGGGCGCGTGGATCCGGTATGCCGTGCTCCTGCTTGTAGTGCATGAGTTCCTCCGCGTTCTGGATGTCGAACGGAAGCTCTCCCGTGAGCAGATGGTAGGCGGTGGAGGCAAGCGCGTAGATGTCTGCCCGAAGATCGATGTCGTCAGGCGTAAAGTATTGTTCAGGCGGCATGTACAGGGGGCTGCCGACGACAGTCTGGGTGGTGGAGTTGCTGTTCTGCTGCTGTTCTTTTTCCGATTTCTTGACATTGCGGGCGATACCGAAATCGCTGATGACAATGCGGTTGCCCGGATAGGCGAAAATTTCCGCAGGCGTGTTGGAAGGGCTTGAGGAACTGCAGTAGATCATGAGATTGTCCGGCTTCAGATCCTGATGGATGAATCCTTTCTGGTGGATGTAGGAAAGGCCTTCGACGACGTCCGTCAGGATGCGGATGACAATCGTGTCGTCCAGCCGGCCGAAACGGATGAGAAGATTCTTCACGGTCAGGCCGCCTGGAATGTATTCCATGATCACGAAGACATGATCCGGAGTCGTGATGATGTCATAGCACGAAATGACATTCGGGTGGTTGAGCGCGGCCATGGTCTGCGCTTCGGCGACGATTCTGTCATGGTAGCGTGGAAGATGCGCGTATTCGCTTTTGATCATCTTCACGGCAACATATCGACCAAGGCTTTTCTGTTTGGCGAGATAGACCGCTCCCATGCCGCCGATGCCAAGGCAACTGCAAAATTCGAAACCGGGGAGATTGATGGACTTAAAGTCCGTCAGCGGAAATGCTTCGGACGGCGCAGCAGTGACGGACGGAGAGGTGGCTTTGGAGGCTTCATGCGTCTTGGAAGGAGGCGGATTGGCGCAACCGACAGCGTCCGACAGAACGACTGTCTTGTCGCTCTGCGGCCTTAGCGGCATGTCATATGCCGGAATTTTCTTTGTCTGGTTGTTTGATTCCTCTTGGCTCATGAAAACGGATTATGGTAGGATGATACATTAACTCTATCTTAATACTATTCATTTTTTCGTCGATTTTTCAAATCATCAGGCCGATTTTATATTATATTATAGGTAAAAAAGGACTGGAGGAGGCCGGAATCATCACGAAAAGGACAAGGCATGGCCATTACATACGCATTCTGCTGCTTGTTTTTCTCCGCGCTGAATGACTTCATATTCAAACTGTTCGCGAACAGCTCCTCTGGCGAAGGGGGAACGAAGAAGCGTTCCTGCGGCCTGTTCGTGTCGATTGTGGGTCTGATTTGGTTTGCGTTCACGATCGGCCTTCCGCACAAGGAAGGGACGACGTTGCAGGCGACATTGCTGTGGGGATTCATATCTGGATTCTTCTCGTTGGTGGGTAACATCTTATTAATTGAGTCGATGGGCTATCAAAGCGCGGGCGTCAGTTCGACAATCTACCGCCTCAACATGGTTTTGGTTGTCATCGGCGCGTTTTTGTTTCTGGGTGAACCGTTGACACCGACCATTGTGGCGGGTGTCGTCTGTGCGTTTGTGGCGGTCATGGCGTTCATTCCGAAACGGACGGCGGAAACGGCGGCGCAGGACGCCGCGAAGGCGAAGCTCGGCTTCACGCTGGCGGTTTTGGCGAGCGTGCTTCGGGCATGCATGGGACTGTCGTACAAATATGCTTTCAGCCATCAGGCGGACGTCAACGGTGTGACGGCGCTGAACGCTTTCTGCTGGCTGGCCGGCGGCGTGCTATATTCGTTGATTCGTGAACACAAACTGTCGTTGCCGACGAAGCATGACTGGCTGATTGGCCTCACATCCGGCATATTCGTCTCCGGCATCGTGTTTTTCATGGCGTGGATGAACGCCTGCGGCAACGCATCCGTCGTGAATCCAATCGCCCAGATGAGTTTTCTGGGGACGTTTTTGCTGAGCGCGATTTTCCTGAAGGAGAAGATGACGAAGCAGAAGATGATCGCGGTGCTTTTCGGAATCGTCGCGATTATTTTCCTGACGATATGATTTTTTTCTGGAGGGATTTGGAAAAAATGAAGCAGTTCCACTATAAGTTTGGGAACGAGTCATTGAATATTGTTGTCAAAAGCAAAGGAATCGTCGGTAATGGCTTGCAAAAAGCCTTTTGATGCTATAAGATATAGAATGTGTTTTAGTGATTGAGCTCGAGAAGAGAATCCATTAAACAAGAGGAAGACAACATGAAGAAATTGACGTGGTTATTTGTGCTGATGATGGTTTGCGGCGCACTGTTCGCGCAGTCGTCCAAAGAGATTTTTGACGCGACGTTGGTTCCGAACGCGCCGATCGTGCTGTATGCAGACGGAAGCGATCTGGCAGACAACGCGTTTGTCAAGCTTGCCAAGCAGTATGAGGCTGAATTGCAGTCGATTCTGACAAAGAATGCGGCCAATGCGGTCGGTGACAAGCAGACGAAGGCCAAGGAGTTCTGGGAATCCGTCAAGAAGGATTTGAATTTGGCGAACGACGATGTCGTGAAATGGCAGGTCAGTGTCAACCTTGGCGGCATGCAGTTCGGAGCTGGCGAGCCTGATTTCGCCCAGTTGGATGTCTTGGTGGTGGCGGAGCTGAAGAAAGCTCTGAATCCTGAACAGGTGAAGACCGCTCTGTTGGCCGCTGACAAGAAATGCGGCGCTGGCGATGCGGAGGACAAGGCGGACATTACTGTTGCGGAACGCAATGGCGCGAAGCTGCTTTCCCTCTTCATTAAAGAATCGGATGAAACGGCGGACATGCCTGCCGCGTTGCGCCGCCTGCAATGTGGTTTCGTCGGCGACGGCAAGATTCTCGTGGCCGGCCCGGAGAAGAGCGTTTTCGCCGCCTTGGAGCGCGTTGAGTCGAAGACTGCCGCCCCGAAGCATTCCTACATCCAGAAGTTGTTCAATGACAAAGAGTACGGTTTCCTGGCCATCGGTATGTTCCCGCAGCTGAAGAGCTTCCTGAGCGGTGCCGCCGCGAGAGCGCAGGAGGGCGATCCCAACCAGATGGCCGCCAAGGCGATGTCTAACGCGGATGGTATTGCTTTTACGACGAAAGTCACCGACAAGCTGACGATCGCCTTGAATCTGGATATGGGGCAGGCGGAAGACGCCGCGATGCTGAAAGGCCAGATTTGGGACGCGATGGTCGCCCCGATGTTGCAGCAGGTGAAACCCATGATCATCGGCAAAGTCGGCGGCGAACTGCCGTTGCTTGACACGCTGAAATGCGCCGTCGATGCGAAGCGCATGGCGGTTTCCTTCGACATGAAAGAAACCGATATCAACAATCTCATCAAGTTCTTTAAAGCGCAACAGGGCGGTCAGGCCCCCGCGCAGCCGTAATCTGCTAGAAGACGGCGTGAACGATTGAAAGCACCCAAGAGCCACGGATTTACGAATCCGCGGCTCTTTTACTAAGGTAAAAAAGGAAATCGAACGATGGCGAAGGCGATAGACAAATATTGGCTGTTCGGAGTCCGTGCGCATCAGGATGACACGCTGCTGGACGCGTTGGGCCGCGGCAACGGAAAACGCCGTTGCGGCTCGCGTATCACGCCGGCGGAAGGCGCGTTCATGCTTGGCGTGCCGAACATCATCATGGTGACGGGCGACAATGCCGAACCCGTGCCGTTCACGGCGGACGCCTACCAATATTGCGAAAGTTTTCGTCCATTGAAGCGTGTCTTGTGGAGCTCCTGCGGCAGCGGTGGCTGGCGAAACGGCAATGAAGAGGCGTTCATTTGCGATATTTCCCACAAATACGCAAACATCTGCGGTGCGTATCTGGATGATTTCTTCTCGCGATTTGGTGAAAAGCCAGAAGAACATACGGATGAACTACTTGCATGTATTCAGGAGATTCGTCGCAAACTGTCGGCCGCGGCTCGTCCAATGCCCGTCTATGTGACGGCCTACATGCACAATATCCAAAATGTGGCGCCGTCCGTTCTGAATCTTCTGGACGGGTTGATGTTCTGGACATGGAAGTCGAAGGAGCTGCCGTTGCTTCCGGAGCGTTTTGCAAAAGCGGAGAAGGCGTGTCCAAATCATAAGAAGCTGCTAGGCATCTACATGTATGATTTCACGACGCGTGAAGCCGTCGATATGGAGCTGATGAAATTCCAGTGTGAATACGGTTTAGAGATGCTGAAGACGGGCCGTGTGGATGGGCTTGTTTTTGAGGCCAATTCCGTCATGGGCATCGGCCTTCCGACGGAAGAGTATCTGCGTGATTGGATTGCCCAAACACGGGACGTGGAAGTTCCTTAGAATTGGGAGGGCTGCGCTCATGCGCGGCCGTGATCGTTTTTTACGCCAACAATCCTTTTTGGCGTTTGCGCTCCACAATGGAGGCGAGCGTTTCATCCGTCAGAATCGCATCCAGACCGCCGCCGACAGATTGGATCGTGCGGCGGAAGTGCTCCAATGCGATTTTGGCAGACAGCCATGATGCCGTGGCACGGGCCTTGTCCAGAGACTGGATGATCTTGCGGGCCAAAGCGTTATGGAAGTCTTCGATGCCATGGCGTTGATAATCGGCCAGCGAATTGATCCAAAGGATTTCCGTCCGCGGCCATCCCGCGCACATGAGATTCCATGGGATGCCGTCGGCATCACCGACGTTGCGAAAATCCGTACGCAGGAGGACGGTCGGCATGTCCAGAGCCTTGGCAATGCAGAATTCAACAACGGTTCCCGAATCTAGTTCCGCTCCGTCAAAATTGGCCACAACCATGTCGCAATGAATGAGTTCTGTCAAATCTGCATTGCGAATATCGATGGCTTTGGCTGACGGCTTCGTTTGGAAGTCCTGCGGCAGTCTGACGTCGTACCATCCATTGGAAAGATTTTTCACTGAATTTGCAAGTATCTGGTTGCCAAGAAGTTCCTTGTGATTGAAGAGTGCTCCTGCCCAGTAGATGACGAATTGGGAATTGTCCATATGGCATTATTCTCGATATCGGATTGTTCATAAATCATTGACGTTTAAAATACCGTAATTTAATGCCAAAGGCCGGACTTACAAAAGAATGGAAACGGTACGAACTTGAAGTGTTACGGGGCGTGCATTCGTTATTGTGTTTTAAGAACTGCAAAGTTGATTTATTATCTCTCCAAAGTGGAAAAAACAGAGTTTTTTGCTTGATTTTGGCTGTTGCAGGTTGATTGTATGACGGTGGATGCAGGGCGGTCTTTCTGAACAACGAATATGACATTCAACAAAATCATCATGGTCATCATGTCTTGCTGCATCGTCATCGGTGCGGTGGACTACCTATGCGGCAACCACTGGGGGTTGGGCAAGCGGTTCACAGAGGGTTTGGAGGCATTCTGCCCATTGTTTTTGATGATGGGCGGCATATTGGCGATTGTACCGCTGGTGGAAGGTTACGCGGCGCCGTTGATTGCGCCGTTGTTTCGATTCATCGGCACGGATCCAGGCGTATTTCCGGGCATGCTGTTGGCGAATGACTGCGGCGCTTATTTTCTTGCGGAGAGTTTGGCGGACAACCGCCAGGCGGGAGAATTTGGTGGAATGCTCGTGGGGGCTGTCGTAGGTGTGAATGTCATTTTCAACCTGCCTGTGGCGTTGGGCATGATTCCGGAGAAGGACAGAGGCGATGTGGCGTTGGGATTCCTGTTCGGTTTTGTGACGTTGCCAATCGGTTGTCTGTTCGGCGGATTGACGATGAGGATGCCGTTCATCTTGCTGTTGAAGCAGATGTTGCCTGTGTTGATGGTTTCTGCCGTCATCGGCGTGATGTTGAAATTGTATCCGAATACTCTGATCAAAGCGTTCGTTGTTTTAGGAAAGGTGATGACATGGCTTGCGCTTTGTGGCATCATCGTTGCAGTATTGGCTAAACTGCTTGATTTTGAAGGACGTGTGAAGTTGGCGACGGTGGAAAGCTGCTTGAACACGGTCGGCATCGTGGTCATTGTTTTGCCGGGGGCGTATGTATTGGTGACGTTGCTGTCACGATTGTTCAAAACCGTGTTTACACGGCTTGGCGGATGGTTGGGCATAAACGAAGCGTCTGTTTTGGGGCTTCTTTCCACGTTGGCCAACACGATTCCGACTTTCGCCTTGGTAAAGGACATGGATCGGAGGGGAAAAGTGCTGAATTTCGCTTTCATGACATCGGCGTCGTTCGCGTTCGCTGATCATCTGGCGTTCTGCACAGCGGTTGCTCCAAAGCTGTTGCTGCCGATGCTTGTGACGAAATTGACGGCCGCCATGGCGGCTTTTCTGCTCGCATGGGGCATGTGTAGAAAATTGAAACTGAAAGAATAAGGTGTCCTATAATCCTATTTATCTCAGTGAAAAACAGGAGGAAGAAAGATGAGTCAATATCATGTCATGACGGGTCTTATGTTGACGGCTTTGGCCGTGTGCGCGGATGGCGTCCTGCCTATTGGACAGGATCGCGAATGTTTCTACGACACATATCTGCTGGACATGGGGCGGACGACGGCGGAGCTGAAAATCCACCAGCCTGTCGTGAGAGAATCCGTCTTGAAGCATGACGAACCATGGGAAGGCTCTGGTTGCGACTACCATAATTTCTTCTTTGACGAAACATATCCGGGCTTTGATGGAAAACATCCAAATGGCGTTTACAGAATGTATTATCTCGGTTGGCAGATGCCGAGCGCGGAACCGAATCCAAAACCGCAGTACGATATCGTGGCCTGCTATGCGGAAAGCGTTGACGGTATCCACTGGATCAAGCCGAAGCTTGGCGTCATTGAATGGCAAGGTAACAAAGAGAACAATATCGTGTTTGACAAAGCATTAAATACCAGTGGTATCGACAATTTCATGGTGTTCCGTGACGACAATCCCGCCTGTCCGCCGGACATGCGCTATAAAGGCATTGGCGTCAGCAAAGGCGGCCTGCGTTGCTTTCCAAGCCCGGACGGTATCCATTTCCGTTTGGGTGATGTCATCACGAACAAAGGCGCGTTTGATTCACTGAATGTTGTTTTCTGGGATGCACGGGCGGAAATCTACCGTGGCTACATTCGTGGTTTTCATAATACGGCCAACCCGCGAATCAAAAATCCCGTGCGTGACATTTCCTATATCGAATCAAATGATTTCAAGACATGGACGGATCCGAAACTGCTGTCGTTCGACGATGGAGAGGACATTCCGCTCTACACAAACGTCATATCGCCGTATTTCCGTGCGCCGCAGATGTATATTGGTTTCCCGTCGCGCTACATTGAACGCTTCGAATGGAACGGTAGTTTCGACGAACTCGGCGGTGCGGAAAAGCGTCGTACACGCATGAAGCTCCATCCGCGATATGGTTTGACCATTACGGACTGTGTGTTCATTGTTTCGCGGGATGGTCGCAACTTCCATCGCTTTTGGGAGGCATTTATGCGGCCTGAAATGGAAAATGGCATCAATTGGGTCTATGGTGACTGCTATCCCGCGCGTGGCTTTGCAATCACGCCAAACGCCGTGCCTGGTGCGCCGGATGAACTGTCGATGTACTGCTATGCGAATCATTGGATGCAGGAGCCTGCCGAAATGATCCGCTATACGATTCGGATGGACGGCTTTGCATCGCTGCATGCTGGCGGAAAGGAAGTTGTCGCCGTGACGAAACCGCTGACCTACGATGGTGATGAATTGCGGCTGAATTTTGCGACATCCGCCATGGGTTATCTCTTTGTGACGCTGATTGATGCAAAAGGGAAACGCTTCGCCTCCTGCGAGACATTCGGCAATACGCTTGACCGAAAGATCGTGTTTGATGATGCAGAAGCCGTCGCGGCGAATGCGGGCAAGCCGGTCACGATTGAATTCCGCATGCGTGACGCGGATGTCTATGCGATGCAGTTCCGCCATGCAAAGTAAAAAGGAGAAACAAGAAGAATAACTATATGAAATAATTCATGTTTTTGTTCTTTTTTGTATAATTGTTATTGTCGTTTTGGTTACTGTACAAAATAGCACAATTTACAAACCATATATCCATAGGAATAAACTATGAGTTTTTTGGGAATTGATATTGGAACGTCTGGATGCAAGTCCGTGGCATTTGATGAACATGGACAAATCATTGCTTCGCATTACCGTGAATACGATACATTTCGCGATGCGACAGGGCGTTCGGAAATTGATGCCCGTGATGTATGGGGCAAGATTGCGGAGACGATTTGTGTCTGCGCAAATGCGACGAAATTTGATCCGATTCGCGGCATTTCCGTGACATCCATGGGCGAATCGATGGTTCCGTTGGACGCAAATGATCAGATTTGCGGTCCAAGCGTGCTCGGTTCCGATTTGCGTGGTGTGGAGGAGGCGATGGCGCGGTTGGAAGCGGTTTTCACGCCTGAAGAATTGTATCGAATCACTGCGGCTCCATATTGCTCAGGCTACTCGTTCACGGCATTGTACTATCTGTCACATGCGAAGCCTGACTATTGGAAAAATGTGAAATTACTGTTGCCGTGGGCGGATTTTGCGGTGTTCCAATTGACAGGTATTGCGACGGCGGATTATTCGTTGGCGGAACGGACATATTGCTTTGACGCGACCAGCAAAACATGGTCGCGCAAGATACTGTCGGCGATGGATTTAACAGATGAGAAACTGCCGACGGCAAAGCCGTGTGGAACAGTTATTGGCAAAGCAAACAGCGCGGTGGCGCGGTCGTTGGGACTACCATCTGAGGCAGTCGTGGCGTTGGGTTCCCATGACCAATGCGCGGGCATGCTGGGAGCAGGTATTGGACAGCATGGCGGCGCGATGCTCGGCCTCGGAACCTTCGCCTGCATGAGCATCGCCCACGGCGACGGCTCGACGGACGGCGCGTTCGGCCGAATTGGTTTAAATCTGGAAGACCACATCGTGCCTGGTCAGTATGCAAGTTACGTCTATCATGGAACAGGTGGTTCGTTGGTGAAATGGATGCGGAACCAGTTCTTCCGTGATTGCACAGGGGAAGACGCATATGTAAAAATGGATGCGGAAATTTCAGACACATGCCGCGATGTGATTGTCCTGCCGTATTTTGCGGAGACGGGGCCATATCGCCATCAGCCTGCTGGCCGCGGGGCGATGGCCGATCTATCGTTGGAGACGACACGTGGCGATCTGCTACGTGCCGCCATGGCGGGAGTCGTCTTCTATTTCCGTGATGCCTTGGAGGAACTGCCCGACGCGGCGGCTCGTATCAAGGAGATTCGCATCACAGGTGGCGGGGCGCGTTCGCAAGTTTGGCGACAATTGACAGCGGACATTTTACAACGTCCGGTTGTAAAGACGGCATGTCCTGAATGTGGCGCGATGGGCTGCGCCGTCAGCGCCGCCGTCGCATCCGGCCATTATTGCGATTTTGATGAGGCGATTGCGGCAATGGTGGCGATGGATACGGCTTGCGAACCGCAGGATGCCAAGAGAGCGGACGATTGGTTTGCACGTTATAAAGAACGTCGTCAGAGCTTGTTGGTGTGAATTTTTGTCAGAACAAACAGTGTCGAACAGTGGATTGTTGACGTGTCCCTGTTCGACCATTCGGAAGCATGACCACCATTGACAGGCAATTGGTTCAATGGCTATAAGCAATTTGCATGAAATGGTTTAACATGCTAGAAAACAATATGTTATAAAAGAATTACCGGAAAATCCCCAAATCTTTTTTGCCGTTTTACCGGAAAATCCCCAAATCTTTTTTGCCGTTTTACCGGAAAATCCCCAAATCTTTTTCGTCATTTTACCGGAAAATCCCCAAATCTTTTTCGCCATTTTACCGGAAAATCCCCAAATTTGTCAATTGCTTTGAAGCTAGTTACTCAATTACCGGAATTTCATCCTTTGAGAGAAGGCGGTAGATAATATCCAGCGAAATTGTGTCGCCCTGCACAAATTCACGTTCAGGCGTGGAAAAAGTCAGTTCCAACATTCGGCCGGAGCCTTCTGGCTGGAAGTTGTATCGGTCATACATATAACTGGCATTTCCAAGTTGTTCCGGAGAAATGTTGATTTCAAGACCGAGATGTCCGTCTTCCGCTACGAGAACCATCTTTCCAGAAAAACCGTCAATCGGCAGAGCGGCGGCTTGATACCACATCGTTCCGGCTTTGCCTAATTCCACTAATTTCCAACTATTTGCATTGGCTATGTACAGCTTGGGATAGATTCCAAAACAATCGGCGTTCATGTTGAAACGCGGGGCGGTTGAAAGCCTTCCTTTTGTGTTTTGATTGGCTTGGAAATGCACGCTGTAAGTAAGAGTGCCGTTCTTTAACGCAAACGTCTTTTCCGCCAGTCCATTGGGTGTGTTGGCAGCGAGTTTCACGGAATCGCTGGAAACAGATGTCGCGGAGAATGTAGCAGGCTCATGGCCTAAAAACGTGTCTCTTCCGTAGCCCGCCATTGGATACTGGTACAGCTGGTGGCCCCAAATGGCCTTGAGGACATCTTTGCCGTCGTGGGCGAATTTGACCATTTTGCCCATCAAGCCAGGCACAACAATGATTTCGTATTTGTCATCGGCAAGTTTTTCATACGAATAAGCCTTTGTCATTTCAGCCAGTCGAAATGTATACACATTGAAGCCACCGCCGCCAAGACGAAGCGCCGTGATTTTGTTTTCAATCATTAATTTCCGTATCAAGTTGCCGCCCAAGGCACAACGTTCGCGGTTGGTGAAGGAAACACCCCACAGGTTTGTGGTATTGTCGATTTTTCCAGCCCCATGGAAATTCATCCAGTAATCCGCCCAAAGATAGGGAAGGAGGACGAGTCCAAGACGGCGTTTCAACACAGGATCCTGCTGGGCGTCATATGCGGTCTGAAGACGCGGCAGAACGTCTTCAATGACATCTGGTTCCAAATAATCGGGAACGAATTCAGCCATCTTGCCTTGCGGTCGCCAGCCATCGGCATGATGCTTTTCCGTGCGGTGGATGGCGTAGAGCACATCTTCGGCTGCATTCCCATAATATCCTTGGCAGAAGTCTTTTATGAGAGTTTCTATGTCCGAATCAGGCCGCCACATCATGCGGGTATAGAGCCATGCACGTAGATGCACGAATTCGCCACCAAAATTCGAAGAATAGATTTCCTGATGGATGGATTTAATCCCCAAGTCTTTGATTCGCTGGATGTTCCGCGCTTGATTGTATAAACAAGAGGCGGGGAACCAGAAGTCATCGGTAGGGTGTGAGTAGAGGTATGCCTCGAAATCATGGCAGACCTTTTTCCATTCCTCCACGTCGTTGATGAAAGTCGTGGTGGATGCGTCTTCACTGAGCTCTGAAAACCAGCCGAATGTGGCGCAGAGCATGATGGTCACATTGTCGCGCAACGTCATGTTTTTGGGCGGCGTGCGGCTCCATGCATAGGCAAGAGACTTCACACGAACATGTGGAAATTCAGCCGCTACGGCATCTGCGAGTTTGTTGATGACAAAACAAATGATCGACGACGGTACACCGCCATGGTTGTCATAAAAGGCTTGGCAGTCGGGACATGTGCAATAAGGCGATCCATCATTCTGGCCAAACCAAACATCCGTCATGTCTGGATGCTTTCGCAACCAATCCATGGTTCGTGCCACGATGAAATTCTGGAGTTCAGGATTGGAGAGGCAGACTCCCCAATGGTTGTTGGCATGGTTGGTGATGCGTTTACCATCGACCATCGCGGCCCATTCAGGATGCGTCTTGAAGATTTCCGGGCTCATGAGACGCCATAGCGTATGCATGTCAGGCCCCTGTTTGACGCCGCCGCCGTATTTCTCACCGGGGTGGCTCCATTCCAGAAGGGAGTTCATGCGGTTTCGTGCGCACCATTCAGTGGTCGCGCCATTTCCGGGCACGTTGGTGCGCGAACGGAACGGTGATGTGTATCGTGTTGTGGTGATTTCCACATTCAGAGTCGGCTTGTGTGGAACGAATGTCTCGATCGGCGTAAACCAGCGGACGCCAAGGCTTTCAAGAAATTCATAAGTGGCATAGAGGGCACCGCGTGGACGTCCGCCAGCGAGCAGGATGGTGTCGCCGCTTGAATCAATGACCAATTCTTCTGGGCTAAGATTCGGAAATCGTTCTGAGGAAAGTACTTCTGGAAGTCCCTTCTGGAAACCGATCGCCAGACGCGGACCGCCTTTGTATTCCGAAGCCGTCACGATGGTGAAATCCGCGTCGGTCATTTGTTTCAGATGCGTCTGGAGTTCCTGCGCGGCGGTTTTCTCCGCAGGAATGGCGTCGTCCGGTATCGTGATGACATAGACATTCCGACCATCCATGGCCAATTGATGATATGCTTTCGCAGTTTGCGGAACTATTTGCGAGGCAGTGACTAGAATGGCAAGGAGGATTCTTCTGTTCATGGTATGGATCATTCTCCTGTGAAAGGTGAGTCCTTAAAAACTGCTATTTTTTTAGCAATTTATTTTGCTCTTTTTATAGCAATTTTTCCTGCTCATTTTATAGCAATTTTTCCCGCTCTTTTTTGTGATGTAGTAAAAAGAGCAATTTTATCAAGTCATTCAATTGGAACGAAATGAAGAATTGAACATGTCCCGCCTTCTCTCGTCTCGCGTCCCACGTCTCATGTCAAAATGGTGCGTAGAACGTGAAAAACAACGTCTATTTTACAGCAATGCGGCGGATTTCACCGAAATCTGCGCGATTATAGGCGGAGAGGCGGAGGGCGATTTCCTTCGAGGCGGGAAGCGGCATTGTGAAATCGAAGACGGCGTCAGCGAAACGCGGTGTGTCTTTGGTCAGTTTCGCGACAGGACGACCGTTGGCCAGAAGGACGACATCGCCTGTCTGTGGTGTGTCGGATTTGCTTGCAAGCCAAAGGGTTTCCGTCAGATTACCGACACTGGCGACGATGTGGAGTTGTCCATTTTCCTGTGAAACGCGGACATCATTGAACTCCGCGTTCAGATATTTGGGTGGATTCGAGCCATTGAACGGAACGTTGCCGACGGCGGTCAGCGGGATATCGGCGGACGTCTTGCCAGTCGCTTCCGAATAGACATTCAGATGGCGTTTCTGGGCGCGAGCGGTCTTGTAGGCGTCACGGCCTGCATTGAAGGTGATATACCAATAACCGCCCGCGTGGGCGTCACGGTCGTAGAGGAACGGGATGTCGCCTTGCGGATAGTGGCGTTCCGCCTTAAGTTGCGGTCCATACGTTAGTAGCAACTTCGCCTGCGGGCGTGGCGTGCCGTCTGGATTGGCGATGCCGTAGTCGCTGCGTTCGTTGACGCGATACCAGCCTGGCCACCACCATGGCGCGGTGCCGTTGGCGCCCGAATCGACGGCCATGCGGTAGAACAATTCATGGTATTTCACACTGCTATCCATGGCGGAAGGCGAGACATCCTGCGCACGCGGATTCCAGACGTGGCGGCCGAATTCCGCCCAGATGACGGGCTTGCCGCCCATCGTGTAGTAGACGAAGCGTGTCAGGAAGCCTGCCGCGTTGTAGCCGTCTTCCGAAAGCGGAATCGAATAGCCTTCAGGGCAGATGAAATCAAGATGTTTGACAGGGCCCGTCAACGCGAAATCATGCGGCAACGTGTTGCCTTGACGGAAACTGAAGAGCTGTTTTGGCGCGTAGGAACGGAGCTTTTGCGATGCATCGTTCCAGATGCGCGATGTGACATCGTCCATAAACCGCCTGTAGGCGGCGACATAGACACGCCATGCACCGTCGGTCTTCAACTGCGCGTCTGTCGGCGAAACGACATCGCCGTTTTTGTCACGATTGGGCTCAAACTTCCAGTCGGCGATGGCGTTTTCGATGGAGCCGTATCGTTCGACGAGCCATGCCCGCCACCGTTTGTCAAAATTCGGACGACCGTTCTGATTGAAAATGTAATTGCCTGGTTCCCAACAGACATCGTAGGCGAAAATCGTTGGAATATGGATGAGTTCGCCATCAATGATGATGGATTTCACCTTCTCTTCGTCAAATGAAAACGGATTGGCCTGTTTAAGGAAGGCGTTTACAAAAATAAGATGACGTTGGCAGCGAGACAGAAAATCCAGAAGATTGCGGGCAGTGTTTTCCTGTCCGGTATCGCCTTTCAGCTGCGACGAAATCATGTTGATGCCGACGGATTCCATGGCGGCTAAATCCAATTCGATCTGCTCTGGATCGTAGTAGCCGGGGGCGAGGAAGGCGCGGCGGAAATCGACGGATTCCATTGCGCCGATGTTTGAGCTCCAATAGTTTACGCCGACGGGATACCACGGCTTGCCGTTGAGCATGAAATTATCGCCTTCTACCGTTATAAATCCTTTCGTATTGGAGCGCAACGCTTCGCGGGGTGGCATGACGTGGAGGTCATGGGAAACGGATTCGATGACTGTGCTGTTGACGAGCAGACGGACGGTGACGCGATAATCTGCATCCGCCTGCGGCGGTTTCCATGAAACAGATGGCGTGACCATTTGCGGGAAATCACCGTCTGACGGTGTGCAATCAAACTGACGGTTGAGCAGTTCATGGTTGCCATTATCTGTCACAAACAGTTGGATAGTCGATTTTTCGGTATTGGCGAAGAAGGCGACTTCTGCACCAAGAGCCATCTCTTCGTCTGGAAACATGCCGAAGGCTTCTACGCCGCCTGCGACGAGTTCGATTTGCTGTCCAAGACGTTCCGCCAGTTGTGTCACGATGGACATAGTGTTTGCGTCATGGACATCAATTGGCGCGGCGATGGTTGCGACACGAGCATTTTTGAATTCGCCGTCCAGAAAATGCGTCATCCAAATGTGCGATGGATGATGCAAATCCTCTTCTGGCAATAGTTTGCCGTTTTCAAATTTGAACGGACGCCAACGCCAATGCGCTTCTTGGTGGAAGCCTCGTCCGCGGAAGCGGTTAGGCGTGCTGAAGAAGCCTGGACGATTGGGCAATGGATATTGCTTGTAGGCAGGATAGAATGTCTCCAGAACTGGAAATTCAGGAGGTTGCGGAATCGCTTGCGAACCGTCGTCTGGAGCAGTACCCATGTCTTCAATGAAAAATTCCAATGGAGAACCGTCCAAAAATGGCGTGTGGCTGTCCGCAAGACCGATGTTCATGCGGATGGCTTCGGCTGGGCGGAAATGGTCGCCGTCACCGCCGCGCGGGCGGGTGGGGCGGCAGTCATGCCAAAACTTGAAATCCTTGGGTGAGAAGACAATCCGACGCCATTCCGTCGTGATATCTGTGACGGCACACCACCGAGAGTTGTCCTTTTCGATGAATTCGATGTAAAGGGCGGTTGTGTTGGCGT
>JAFZAB010000072.1 GCA_017548425.1 Victivallales bacterium | reverse complement strand
GGGCAGCGGCATGTCCAGTCGTCGGCGACGCCGCCTGTGATGGAGGCGATGCCTTTTGGGAAGGCGTAGTGCGGTTCATCCCAGAAGAAGCCGTCCGCTCCCGCTTCCTTTGCGAGGGTGACGCAGAAGTTCATGAAATAGTCGCGGAAACTGTTCGTGTTGAAGCAGGCGTAGGGGAGCTTTTCTCCCGTCAGCGCGGAGACCTGGCGGTTTTCCGTGTTGTTTTGCAGGAACTTGGAAACTTGCTCGCCGCCGAAATATTTGCCGATGCCCCATGGATCGAGAACGACTTTCAGGCCAAGCTCATGGCCTTTTTCGACGATTTTCGGAATGTTCGGCCGCCAGAAGTCGAAATCGAATTCCGTGACGGCGAGATAGACGGTGTTGCAGCCATGCGCAATCATCTCCTGAAAATCCGCTGCGGCGTGTTCGACGTATCCGAGACCATAGTAGCTGACGGCTGTTTGAGTAATGGGCATGGCTGATTCCTTTTATTAATGCAGTTAAGTTATATTGTTTATATTGATACGTACAATATAGCAAATGCTGATGACAATGCAAATGGCATTTGAGACGATTGGATGATTGATTTTTTGTTGTTGGACTGTAAATTAATAATCAGTTTCGTTATGGTACCCAAGAAAAGACAAACAGAGGTGACACATGATGACGAATCATTTTTTCAAAACAATGGCTGGTATTTGCGTGGCCGTGATTTGCGTGGGCATGCTTTTGAGCGGAAACACGATGGCAGCTGAAGGCGACTCGCCGTTCATGGAATTGGCGAAAAAACGCTTCTCCGTGCGGCAATTTGCAGACAAGCCTGTCCCGAAAGACTTGCTGATCAAAGTGTTGGAAGCGGGAAACGTAGCGCCTACGGCAAAGAACCTTCAGCCGCATCGCATCCATGTGCTGACGAAGGCGGAGGATATCGCCAAACTGGATGAATTGTCGCCCTGCCGCTATGGCGCTCCCGTCGTGTTGGTCTTCAGTTACAATACGGAGGAGGATTGGAAGCATGGCGAGGAGCCTGGCGTGCGTTCTGGTGTGGAGGACGTGAGTATCGTCGCAACGCATGTCATGTTGCGTGCCGCCGAGCTCGGTCTGGGCACGACATGGGTCAACCGCTTCCGTAACTCCCAGTTGGAAAAGGCGTTGCTGCCCGCCAACGAAAAGGCCGTGCTGATCATGCCTATCGGCTTCCCTGCGGAGAACGCCAAGCCATCCCGCATGCACACGACGAAAAAGCCGTTGGACAAAACGGTGATTTGGCATTGAGACTATGGAAGCATTTGTTATACAACGAAGCGATGACGAATCCATCAATGTGTTTGAGACCGATTTCTGGAAGGAAACGACACCGGGCATGTTGCTTGCGGGATATCGTCTCAAGCATGAGATGACACAGGAGCAGCTTGCTGAAAAAGCGGTATTCACCATGTTGTCATCAGCGCATACGAAAATGGGAAGCGCAAGTTGACTCGCAAGGCGGCTGTAAAACTGGCGAAGGCTTTGGATGAAGATCCTGAGAGTTTTTTCAAGAATATTCCGGGAGAATCAATGGTTGTAAAATAGGAGATAAGAAACATGAAAATCACATTAGCACAAGCACTTAAGGAAAAGAACCGTCTGGCGGGTGAAATCGCTCGCGCATGGTCGTGGATTGAATCGGAAAATTCCAAACGCGAAGACATCAAACGCGTCGTCGATGTGGAGGAGACGTACAAGAAAATCAAACTCTATACGGATAAGTTAGTTGAACTCAAGACGAAGATTGGCGTCGCCAATGCCGATAATCTGGAGCGTATCTACCGCATGGAAGAATGCAAAAGCGCGCTTGCGCGGTTGGACCGCATCAATACGGATGAAACATCGGTCTTCCAGAAGTTGACGGAATCCACCTACAAGGAATTCAAACGGACGGTCGTCTATACGGCGTCGCAGATTCTGGAAATACGCGAACAGCTCCAGAAGGAATGCAACCGCCTGCAGGACGAAATGGACGCTTTCAACGCCGCTGTGAAAATCGATTTTGAGTCGCCTCTCGGCCATTGACCGATTGGTGCCTCAAAAAGAAAACAACGCCGCCTAAACTACTCCTTTTCTCAAGGATTGAGCATGTTTCATGCTCGGAAAAAACTTCTGATTAGCGATTAACGGGAAAGAGAAAGAACCTTTACAAAATTTAAATTTTAACGCATATCGATTTACCGTTCAATCATTAGCAATCAAAAATCTTTTGGCGACCGCGTTTTCTTCCGGGAGTTTGTTGCTTCGGCTTCAGGCTCCCGGTCTTTTTTTTTGGGGGGGGTACTGGAAGTTCTGGATATTCTGGAAGTTCTGGATATACTGGATATTCTGGATATACTGGAAGTTCTAGATATTCTGGAAGTTCTGGATATTCTGGATGTTATTCCAATGGTATATCCATACCGAGTGCTATCTTTTTCCAATTCGGTTTGGAGGCATAGTCTTCTTGTGGAATGAAAAGCCTGAAACCGCGGATAGTGGTGATACTGTCTCCGCCGTCAGAAAGGATTTTGATGTCGCCATGTTCATAAACAAACGGGAGGCCGTTGAGGGCGGATACGGGTGCTTCATTAATCTGCGCAAGATTTTCAGGCAGTTCGCCATTGTGTTCATGGCTGTATTCCATGATTTTCCATGAAAGCATCGCCATCTGACGTGCGTCTTGAATATAATAAGGCATGGAATAAAAGGCAATTCCGGGCTTCAAGAATAATATAGGATTCTCGTAGGTCTTATGGGTGGCGTCAAGTTTTCTGGCTTCGTCCATGGTCGAATTTTCATCTAACGACAGGCTGACGAATTCCGCAAGAGTTTTTTGCTTGTTGGCCGCTGGATCTATGAAGAATCGTATCAAGATAGAGGAACCGAAGCTGAATGGAATACAATTGACGCCGTAGTATAGACTGTTTACCATCCATCGTTTGCAAAAAAATTGCATTGGCCCCATGTCATCGAAAGCTTCATTGAAGTTGAAAGGGTCATGCATAAAGTATTCGCTATCGGCGTCAATTTTATAGGCGCAGGCGGCAAAATACCGCCAATCCGGCTCGTCTCCAAGCAATTCCAGCCATTCTTTTTCCGAATAGCGGTTCTGCGGCAATGTACGGGCCAATGCTCCGAGACGGTGCCCCTCTATCCTGCGCCCAAAGGACTTGTCAAGTGGATTGGACTCCTGTTGCAGACACCAGTCACGCAGACTGATCATGGCGGCATTGTCCTGCTTGACTAAATCGCGTTGTTGGGCGTTGGCCATCATTTCAATGGCCAGAAAGCGGGCGGCTTCCGCAAGGGAATTTGGGAAGGGATGTGACGATTCAGCAAACGGCTGGGTAGGGGTGACAGGACGCGGCGGTATGGCGGTCAAGGCGATAATGGCATCGCGCACGCCTTCGGATTTCTTTGATATGTCGGCATATTGCTTTTGGATACCGGCATAGGTATTGGAAATTGACTGTTCCCATACGAACTGCTTTTCAAGAGCTTGCATAAGGGAGACGACGTTTTTCAGAGGCTCTTTTTCCAAGAGAGATTCATCGCATGGCTGCACGTCGATGCCGTGTGTTTGGCGATAGTCCGCAAGCAGGGTTTCCATTTTGGCGGGGGCTTCCGTCAAGTGCCGTATGACGGGATATTCCGTCGCCATGCGGAGGATGCCCGAGACGATGACGATAGCGAAAGAAATACTGACAATCTTTTGACGGAGTTTCAGCCCTCCCACGGAGACGATGGCAGCCATCACGAAAAGAGGGCTGATGGACGCTGCCAAAAGCAGCGCAAGCGGTCGGAGGGGCAGATATTCCATGCTGGTGAATTGTGCGTATAGAAATAGAATCAGGCCCGCAATGGATGTGAAGACGGCCCATGGACGGCTCTTTTTCACCCCCAGCCAGGCGATGATCATGATGCCGAGCGGTGAAAACAGAACTAATGCAATGACTTCGAGAATGCGGTTAGGCCATTTCCAAGGCGTAGGCCATTTTTCTGTTGTCATAATGATGTTGCCGCAAAGACAAGAGAGTTCATAGAACAACAATATGGCGCAGAGGCCGACAAGCAGTCCCAAAGCCCACTGTTTGTTCAGCATGGCAGAGAATCCAGCATAAGGCAGGAGAACGTTAAGCGGCAATGACAGGGCAATCGCGAGAAGCAAGGCTTCATACGGGGCGCCTTTCAGGGCAATGAACCTATTGAAACGCTGAAATTTGGTTTCCTTCTTGGGGGCGTCTTCATTCTTTTCCATAATGGTAAGTCCTAGGCTGGATGGCGTTTGCTTCGCAATGATTTTATCTTGGAAGACATTGAATGGCATTACTATATTTCACAGCGTCATGATATGCAAATCCATTTATTGCCGTGAATAGTGGCGTGGATGGAATATCTGTTGAAAATGCAGTGAAAATGGTCAAAATCATTGATGAAAATGCAGTCGTCGGAAAGATAACGAATTAGAAATTAACGATTTCTGCATTTCAACAATGACTTTGCTTTTTGTGTATCAAAGCACGGCTTTTCTGGCGATTTCACAGCACTTTGCAAAGGCGGTGTTGAGGATGTTCTGCGCCGTTTTGCGACGGTGGTTCTGCATGGCTTTCTTCGCTTTTTCGAGGGCGGGGCGGTAGAGGGCCATGACGGCTTGTTCAGGCGGCAGCCATACGCTGCTGTCGAACGCCAGTCCATGCTGTTCACGCCGTGCGAACGCGGCTTTGGACCATGAGCGGTCGGCGATGTCCTGCGGGATTTCTTTCAGACAGATCGGCGCGGGAATGTACATCGTATGGCCGACGGGGCCGATGGCGACATACATCGTGCTGAGCGTGTCCGGATAATCTTTGTCGATGGCGATCGTGGCGGCTGAATTGGTCGTGTTGTTGCACAAACCATGCTCTGTCTTGACGGTTTCCATCGTGCCGCGCATACGGGAGGTCGCCCAGATGTCTTCCAATGCGATGACGCCGTTCTTCCGCAACGGCGCGTTCAGTCCCAAGGCGGCCTGAAATTCACGCGACAGGCTGTTCATCGCATGGTCGATTTTGTTCGTGGAGTATTGCGCCATGCCTGGATTGTGCCAGATGTTGGCGCGGATGGTCATGGCGCCGTGGCTTCGGACGGGAATCACGTGCTTTGCCGTCAGTTCGACGACCATGCCGCCTTCCGTGTCCATCAAGAAGAAAATGGATCCCCTTTTCTTGTGAGTGTATTGTCCGTTCTTGATGAATCCTGTGAGCATTTTCAGGGCGTCTTCGGTATTATCCGTGTTTCCAAGAAGTTGCACGAGAATTTCAGGCGTCGTCATGCGGCCTTTGGTCGCTGGAGCGAATTCGGGCGTCTCTTCGCCGCTGTTCATGACGCATGCGAGGCCTTTTTCGTTGAAACCCATGCAGGGATTATCGTCGCCAAGGCCGAGCCATTTGATTTTAGCGGTGTCGTCGCTTTTGATGAGGCGGATGTCGGTTTTGGCGGAATCGCGGTTCTTGTGAAGGATCATGGGGCCGCCTGTGATTTCGGAGAACAGCATCCAGCTGGTGCATTCGTGGTCTAAAGGATTGGTTTGCATGGTAGTAAAAGATTAAAGGGGCGAAAGGGACGAAAGGGACAAAAATTTTTTCAGAAGGCGTTATGCGGGGTGAATTGATCGTAGTCGAAACCATCCAATGTGCGAAGGAGATGGAGCCGTTCGGGAGCCGCGGCAGGCTCTACGCCGCGCATGAGATTGGTCAACGTCTCCCAACGGCGTGGCCAGACGGCGGTGTGGTCGCAGACATCCCATAGGAAAAGCCCTGACGCGCCGTTGGATACGGCGTCATGGAACATCTTTGGAAGCAGTTGGCCACTTCCATTGTCTTCGCCTTTGGGATACCAGCGGCAATCTGTTCCAGAACAGAGTTTGCCGAAATAGGCGTAGTCGATGTTGGCAATCTTCTCATCGTGATTGCGTTTCATGAGCGCGCCATCGACTTCCAATGAATCAATGATTTTCTCCGCCACAAGCGTCTCCAGATCAATGCCGAAGGAATGATTGGCTTCTGGCGTCGCCAAGACGTCTATGGAGAAGCCGAAGCGGCGGCCGCGTTTCTTCCCCTTGTCGTCAAGCAACTTGCGGATTTGCCGGAAGAAATCCGTGACCATTTTCTTGCGCAGAGCAAGAATCCGCTGGTCGTCTTCTGGAAGATTCAACGGCGAAATGTCGTATGTGTCTTGGAAGGTACGG
The DNA here is from genome assembly GCA_017548425.1 of Victivallales bacterium. Classification (GTDB taxonomy): domain Bacteria; phylum Verrucomicrobiota; class Lentisphaeria; order Oligosphaerales; family Oligosphaeraceae; genus UBA1407. Next base: position 3,321 of record JAFZAB010000072.1, on the reverse strand, counting down.
CAGAAGGCGGGCTCGAAAGCGATCAACGGCACGCTGCGCATAAGAATCAGATTGAGACCGTCCAGATCGAAATCGGTCATTTCATCGAAAAGCCGCAGGAAATGCTGTTGGACTTCCGGTTCGGCAACGCTCAGGCGGGCGACTGGCGTGCCGTCATGTGTTTTGCAATGGTATTCCGGATGCGTATGGAAGAATTCAGAATAGATGCAAGTGCCTGGCATGTAGCATGCTCCAAGGCGAACTGAACCATAGAATTCCATGCCTTGGCGATGGGTGAAATCCACTAGTTTTGGCACTAGTTGCGGCTCTTCTTCACGCAGTTTGTTGACCTGCTTCGTGATGTCGTAATGCAGTTTGGTCATGTGGCTTCCGAACATCATGTTGAAGCCGTTCGTTCCGACCTTTGTCGTGAAATGCGACACGACGTCCGATTCGCCTAGACAGAATTGCAGTCGTTCCACGTTACCGCCTGAGAATGAAGCGATTCGGTCGTAGTAACTAGCCAGTGTATCCGTCCAATATCCATCCATTGTGGCGACACAGTGATGACGATGGCATGATGGCTGTTCTGTCATGTTTTCCAGACGGATCCATGCCAATGTGCTGATTTCAGACGCATGGCGGATTTCCAACGATTGGCCTGTCAGATTCACCTCTTTATAAAGATATTCCATGCATTCTGGAAACCAGTTGATGCCTTGCCCGTTGAGGAGTCGCCATTGCTCTTCGCCGCCCAGACGGAGCTTGATTCGCGTGAAATTGCCGAAGCAGGCCATTCCGACATAGATGCGGCATGGACCAAAGGCCGGAAGCGGCAACGTCAAATCTGTCATTCCTCCTTCGGCCGACGAGACGATCATCGTGCCTATGATGCCGTCCATCGTTTCGTAGGGCATGTATCTCCATGATGGTTCAGGACTTAGGTCTGTCGCTTTTACATGGACGCCGCATAGTCCCGCCACATCTGTCAACCATTCGTTTGCCATTATCTGTTCCTGTATTATCCAATTGTTCATCTGATACAATATAATATGGTTTGCATGAAAAGGATGTCAATCAGAAAAGTTGATGAAAAAAAGTCATAGATTGTCTAAATGTAACGAAAAAGCAATCCTAAAAACGAGTGCGAATGCCACTTCATGTATAAAGACAAGAATGATATTCTGGAATTGGCTTACTGGTTCATCTCATCGACAAACTCATTGCTTCTCGCTGTCAGTTCTACCCACGCTGGCCGGAAGCCGCTTGTAATGGCGTTGCGGACGGATTGGATATTCGACCATGCCGCGCAGTAGAACGGCACTTTGCCAAGCTTCAAAATTTCTATGGCAAGCCTGCTTGTAATCGCCGCTCCAATGCCGTTTTGTCTGTATTCGGGGAGCACATCAACGCCAATCTGATACATCGTTTCGCAATCAGCGGAGCAACCGGCAAGGCCAATCAGTTTGCCGTTGTCGAATGCGCCAACAGCCAAACGGTCGAGATGCTTCCTCTTCTTGCTCAAGGCGTTGCTCCATTCATCGGTATAATACGGTTCAAAATCGTCGGGCAGCAGAACTCTTGTTTCATAATCGCAGGGCAGTTCGATTAGTTTGTTGACATCTGGCAGAAAATACTCCGCCATAAAGCAGACTTTATAATTGAATTTCGCCAATTTCTCGTTGAGCACAAGCGCATTAGGCGTTTCGAAGCAATGCGCGACAGGATACTTTTCAATATACCAGTTTACAACTTCCTTCATTCGCGGACTGACCTGCGCGACGATATTGTTGCCATATGAAACCAGATCGCATTCGAACGGAAGAGGAAGATAAACTCTTGCGTTTTCGTTCTTTTGAGACAGAACCACCTTGTTTTCATGCGCAAGAAAATCGTCTGGTTGGCAATTGCAATCAATGGCTGATTGCCGCAAGGCAATTGCTAATATTTCTTGATTCGTCATGTTAGGAGGTGCCATCGGCGTCCCGCCGTTGGCAGACGGGACGCCAATGGCTACTTTTTCAGCCTTGTGCCTGAACGGCCGTGAGAGCCACTGTAGCGACGATGTCATCGACGGAGCAGCCGCGCGAGAGGTCGTTGCACGGTTTCGCAAGGCCTTGGAGGACGGCGAACGCTTCCGCGCCGCCGATGCGCTGCGTGATCTTGTAGCCGATGTTTCCTGCCTGTAAATCTGGGAAAATCAACACGTTGGCATGGCCGGCCACAGGGCTGCCCTTCGCCTTGGAGGCACCGATTTCAGGAATGATCGCGGCGTCGAATTGCATTTCGCCGTCCAACGCGAGATCGGGGGCCAGTTCATGGGCGATACGAGTCGCTTCCTGAACTTTTGTCACGAGTTCATGCTTCGCGCTGCCTTTCGTGGAGAAAGAGAGCAGGGCGACTTTCGGCTCTTCGATGCCGCACAGGACGCGGGCCGTCTCCGCCGCCGAAACGGCGATGCTCGCCAATTCCTCTGCGTTGGGGCAGGGGACGACGACACAGTCCGAATAGACCAGCAAACCGTTGTGGCCGAGGCTCTTGTTTGGGCAGTCCAGCAGGAAGCTGGAGGAAACGACCTTGATGCCGGGCTTCGTCTTGATGATCTGGAGGGCGGGGCGGAGCATGTCGCCAGTCGTGTGCACGGCGCCTGAAACGAGGCCGTCCGCGTCGCCGAGTTTGACCATCATAATACCATAATACATGGGATCTTGCACAAGTTGTTTCGCCTGTTCTTCCGTGACGCCCTTGGCTTTGCGCAGTTCATAGAGGGCGTTCGTGTATTCCGCCGCCTTCGGGCTGTCCTGCGGATTGACGATTTCAATGCCAGTGACATCGACGCCTTTTTCGGCAGCCACATTCTTGATGGCTTGGGGATCGCCGAGCAGAATCGGGCAGGCGATTTTCTCATCACGGATTTTGACAGCGGCCTGCACGGTACGCGGCTCATCGCCTTCCGGCAGAACGATTCTCTTGACGCATTGGCGCGCCTTCACTTTCACTGAATCAATCATTCCCATGGTAAAATTCCTTTCGTTGAAAAATTATAGATCGACGCCTTCGAACCCATCCCAGACAGGCTTGCCGGCGTAGGTCAGAATCGGCGCTTCGCCGCGCAATGCCTTGAGGACGGACAATGCCAACGCATCTTGTTCCATTTCACCGGGATACACGCTGATGGGAGCGATCCAGCCGCAACGCATATGGATGCCGTCGATGATGTCTTGGAAACGCATCAGACCGCCGGTCAGCAGGATGCCATCGACCTTTCCGCAGAGGACGGCGCTCATTTCGCCGATCTGCTTGCAGATTTGGTAGATCATCGTATTCCAGACCAAAGAAGCC
>JAFZAB010000071.1 GCA_017548425.1 Victivallales bacterium | reverse complement strand
CTTTTTCCGACGCCAATATCAACGATTTTTCTTTTATTAATATAATGCAGTAAGCCGCTTTTGTCCATTTTTGTCATGGAATTAACGGTCGCGCGGGAGCGCGCCCCTCCCGACCGCTTTTGACCATTTTTGTCATGGAATTAACGGTCGCGCAGGAGCGCGCCCCTCCCGATGGAATTAACGGTCGCGCGGGAGCGCGCCCCTCCCGATGGAATTAACGGTCGCGCAGGAGCGCGCCCCTCCCGGTCATTAGCAGTCGCAGACTTCCGTCAGGCAGTATTTGCCGAGGACGGCGGGTTCCCGCTGGAACCACTTGCCGTTCGTGAAGTCCGGAATCGCCACAGGCATGCTGCCCATCGCGACGGAATCTTCGCTCAGGCAGGTCACTGCCATCCACGCCGCCGTGTCATAAACATCGATCGGCGTTTGGGTTCCGGCTTTGACGGCTTCCACATAAGCGCGCAGGACGAGATAGTCCATGCCGCCGTGGCCACCTTTTACGCCTTCCGTCCGATACCACTTCCAGAGCGGATGCTCGTATTTTTCATAGTAGTTGTTGAGGCTGTCCCACACGTCCGCCTTCGGGCTGACGCCTTCCAGATAGACGGCGTATTTGTCTTCCATCCAGATGCCCTTCGTCCCTTCGATGCGGTTGCCGCGGCTATAGGGGCGCGGCAATGACGTATCATGCGTCAATGTAATGGTTTCGCCATGGGCGCATTTGATGACGGTCGTCACGACATCGCCCATCGTGAACTGGCGGTTGAACAAATCATATTCTTCGCCGCGATGCGTCTTGACCCATTCATGAAGGCCGCGGGCCTTGGAGGCCGTGGCCGTCAACGTCAGCATGCGGTTGCCGCGGTTGATGTTAAGGCATTTCGCGATCGGGCCGAGTTCATGCGTCGGATAGACTTCACCGTTGCGGTTCGAATAGTTTGCAAGACGGTAGTGGCGGTTTTCGCGGCCGTTGCAGATTTCGTCGCGCAGGTCATGCTGATAACCGCCTTCCGCATGGACGAGTTCGCCGAAGAGGCCCTGCTTCACCATGTTGAAAATCGTCAGCTCTTCGCGGCCGTAGCAGCAGTTTTCCAGAAGCATGCACGGCTTTTTCGTCCGTTCGCTTGTGCGGACCAACTCCCAGCACTGCTCAACGGACGTCGCGCCGCCGACTTCCGTCGCGGCATATTTGCCAGCGTCCATGGACGCAATGCAAACATCCGCATGGGAGGTCCACGACGACGGTGTGATGACGGCGTCCAACTCTTTCATTTCCAGAAGTCTGCGAAAATCCGTGCTCGCCATCGGCGTGTTGCCGCGCTTCTCGATCACATCCTGCTTCGCACGGGCCAAGCGGTCTTCATACAAATCAGAAACGCCGATGACTTCCACATCCGGCATCCCCAACAGCAATCCCAAAAGCCCACGGCCACGACCGCTCACACCGACAACTGCTACACGCACCGAATCCATTCGTTTCTACCTCCAGTATTCCTTGAGAGATTTTCTTTCTCGCCACTCGATGAAAATCGACTGGCGATTACGCTTGCTTTTTCATTTTATTTATATAAAGTAAACCATACTTTTGTTTTCGCACTAAATCTCAAACGATTTTCAACCATTTTCTCCCCGGGGAGCCATCATGCTGCAAATTCTCGAACCATTCAACGGCGCCGTCCTCAACGCCAGAACGGGCGTCCAAACGCCGGAAGGCCTGAAAATCAATGTATCGGGCACGGCCCCTGTCGGCATGGCCGTCTCCGTCAACGGCGTCGCCGCAAAACGCGCAGGAGCCGCTTTTTCCGCCACTATTACATTGACCGCCTTCCAAAACGACATCACGGCGTCCGCCATCGGGCCAGACGGCGAAGCGTCCCATCGCATCCGCGTCGTATGGGACAAGTTCTCCCGCAAACGCTATCGTTTCGCCATCGACGACAACTCCTTCTTCCTCCGCGACCTTTTCCAGAAGAAGCCGAAAGACCTCTTCGAAAATTACTATCTCGCCATCCTCAAGAGAATCCATGACGAATACGGCTCCAAATTCTCCATCAACTGCTTCTTCGAAACGCCCGAAAAAGATTTCAACCTCACGATGCTTCCAGACTGCTGGAAACAGCAGTTTCTCGACAATTCCAATTGGCTAAAGCTCACGTGGCACGCCTATAACGAATTTCCAGACCGTCCCTACGAACACGCTTCCGCAGCGACGGTCATCCATGATCTCGATCTCGTCAACGAGCAGATCGTCCGTTTCGCGGGCGACGACACATGGGCCATGCCCACCATCATCCATTGGGGCGAAATCCAGTCGGACGTCCTCCCCGCCCTCTACAAACGCGGCGTCCGCGCCTTCTCCGGCTACTTCACAAAATCGCGCAACCGCTATATGGTCGCCTTCGGATTGGATGAAAACACATGCGGCAAGTTGGAAAACACACGTCTGCTCATGCACTGGCCGTCTGGAATCGTCTTCTCACGCCTCACGGGCGTCATCAATTGCACACCGATCGAAAACATCATCCCCATGATACAGAAGGACATGGACAGCCCGGACACGGCAGAGATCATCGATCTGCTGACTCATGAACAGTACTTCTGGCCGTTCTACAAAAACTACATTCCGGACCATGCAAAACGCATGGAGACCGCCGCCCGCTTCGTCACGGAGCACGGCTACGAGCCTGTCTTCTTCCACGAAGGCTTCCTCGGCGTCCCGCATCCATAACTTTTCAACAAAGGAAACCGCCCTATGCAATTCCATCTCAGCTTCTTCGGAGCCGCGCAGAACGTGACCGGCTCGCAATATCTCCTGCAGGCCAACGGCAAAAACATTCTCATCGATTGCGGCCTTTATCAGGAACACGACCTGAAGGAACGCAACTGGGCGGATTTCAAATTTCCGCCGGCGGAACTGGACGCCGTCGTTTTGACGCACGCCCATCTGGACCATTGCGGCCTCCTCCCGCGTCTTGTCACGCAAGGCTTCAACGGCCCGATCTACTGCACACGGGCCACGGCGGACATCGCGCAAATCGTTCTGCAAGACTGCGCTAAGATCAATGAAGAAGATGCCGACTTCAAGCGGAAACGTCACGAAAAGGAAGGTCGCCAAGGCCCCTTCCCGGAAGTTCCGCTCTACACGTTGGACGAAGCCAACGCCGTTCCGCCGCTCTTCAAAATGTGCAACTTCAATGAAAAACTAACGTTGGGTGAAGGACTTACGATGGAATTCGTCTGCGTCGCGCACATTCTCGGCGCCGCATTCGTCCGTTTCACCATCACGCAGAAAGACCAGACGCGCACGCTCGTCTTTTCCGGCGATGTCGGACGGAAGAACATGCCAATTCTTCAAGATCCGTCACCGCTCGGCCCGGCCGACTACATCGTCATCGAATCCACCTACGGCGACCGTCTCCATGGCCCGGCAGCCGATATTCCGAACGAACTGGCGGATGTCATCAATGACACCGTCGCCCGCCGCGGCAATCTCATCATTCCGTCGTTCGCCATCGAACGGACGCAGGAACTCATCTACTTCCTTGCGCAACTCGTCCACGAAAACAAAATCCCGCATCTGCGCACGTTCATCGACAGCCCGATGGCCGTCAAAGTCTCGGACGTTTTCAAACGTCACCCATATCTTTTTGACCAAGACACCGTTGAACTCTCCCGCAAGATCCGCCTTCCTGGCCTGACGATGGTCCGCACGAAGAGCGATTCCAAGACGATCAATCACATCAAAGGTTCCGCCATCATCATCGCGGGAGCGGGCATGTGCACAGGCGGCCGTATCAAACACCATCTTGCGCATCATATCTCGGATCGTGAAAACACCGTCCTGTTCGTGGGTTACCAAGCTGAAAACACGCTTGGACGCGACATTCTGGACGGCCACAAACGCGTTCGAATCCTCGGCGAAGAAGTTCCCGTCAAGGCGAGAATCGCCAAAATCAGCGGCTTCTCCGCCCATGCGGACAAACAGGAGCTCTGCGAATGGCTCGAAACCAATCCGACGAAGCCGCGCCACGTTTTCGTGACACACGGCGAAGTCCGTGCCGCCCATGCGTTTGCGCGGCTCGTCAAGGAAAAATTCGGATGGGTAGCGACCGTGCCAAAATACGAAACCATCGCCACGCTTAGATGACAACGCCTCCAATCGATATATATTATTTGTAAATAGATTTCGAAAACAACAACAACACGGAGAATCGCATGAAATTTACAAACGTCGGCAAAACCTACCAGATGGTCATTGAAAACGGCAATGACCTTGAAGGCATCCTCACGTTGGATGAAGCCATTTGGGGTGCTACTTCCGCTCCCACAATCGCCCTCAGGACGGATCCAGTCCTCATCAAAGCTCTTGACCCAACTGCTTCCGGACGAATCACTTCCAACGCCTTGAAAGACGCCATCAGCTGGCTCCTCGCACAGCTTCCGAACCATGACAAAATCACGACGGATTTCGACGGCAAGCTCCCTCTCGCCGACATCGACACCGCCAATCCCACGGGCAAGGCGCTCGTCGATTCCGCCAAATACATCCTTGGCGAACTGAAAGCCGAAGACAAAGAGCACATCTCCCTTGAGCAGATTCGCACATTCTGCGCAAACGTCGCGAAACTCGCCCTCAACGGTGACGGCGTTATTTCCGTCGCGGCCGCCGGAACCAATGAAAAACTGAAGAATCTCGTTCTCGACACCGTCGCCGCAACGGGCGGCACCGCGGATCTCGACGGGACGCAAGGCGCTACGGACAAGAATATCGCCGACTTCCTCGCCGCCGCAAACGAATATCTCACCTGGAAAAAACAAGGCGACATTCCCGCCGGCGAAGCCAAAACCGACATCATGACGTTCGGAGCGGACACGGCCGCCCTCGCCGCCCTCTCCGCGCAGAACGCCGCCAAAGTCGAAGACTTCTTCAAACTCTGCTCTATGCTCGCGTTTGACGATCGTCTCGTTCCGCAGGCTCTCGGTCCGGTCGGCAAAGCCAACGCTTTCGATCCCGCCAATCCGGACGAAGTCGATGCCTATCTCAACGGCCTGCCCATTGCCACGCCAGTCGCCTCCAATCTGCTGACGCTTGATCCGGACAAGATCAATCCGCTCTACCGCAACTGGTGGATCGATGTCACGGAAAAACTTGTCAAACCCATCCTTGGCGACGTCAAAGCCATCACGCGTCAGGACTGGGCGAAGATTCGCGGCACGTTCGCGGCATTCGAAGGCTACATGGCCGGAAAGAAAGGCGCCATCGTCGAAAAGATCGCCGTCGATAAACTGCAGGATTACGTCACGGACAAGGAGCTCCTCCCAGCCGCCGCGAAATTGCAGGAACTCGACAAAGCCGTCGCCGACACGACGAAGGCCGCCCGCGAAGTCGAAAAACTCCTTCTCTACCGTACCAATCTTATCCGTCTCGCCAACAACTTCGTCTCCTTCTCCGAACTCTACGACAAAGATCAAATCGCCATGTTCGAATGCGGCCGCCTCGTGATCGACGGACGTTGGTTCAACGTGACGTTCCACGTCGAAAATCCCGCTGGCCATCTGGCCATGGCGAAGCCCAGCCTCATGTGCCTCATGTACATTGAAGTCACAAAGAACGGCACCAAATTCAACTATGTCTCCCCCGTCACCTACGGCTCGAAGGGCAACCTCGGCGTTGGCAAACGCGGCGTGTATTTCGATCTGGACGGAAAGGAATACGACGCTGTCATCACGCAGTTTGTCGAGAATCCCGTCTGCGTTCGCGAAGCGCTGCTTGCTCCGTTCAGCCGCCTCTGGAACATTGTCGAAAGCAAGATCGAAAGTTGGTCCGGCGATGCCGAAAAGAAACTCCCGGCGGATTTCACGAAGGTCGTCAACGACCCGAAGACGGTCGCGGCGGCGACCGCCACGGCCACCGCGCCACCCGCG
>JAFZAB010000070.1 GCA_017548425.1 Victivallales bacterium | reverse complement strand
CATGTTCCCATCATTTTCGCATGTTGTCACAGCCATTTGAACGGAAAGTCATTCGAACTACAGAAATAAATTTTCTTAAATGGCGCAAAAATCGTCGAAAGGGAGTATATTATAAGTTTGACTATCAAGGCGCTTCGCGCCATGCCCGCGTGATACGGTTTCAGGCGGGCCGCCATCATCAGGTTTGACTTATGGAACAAGACAAGATTCGCAACATCGCCATCATCGCTCACGTTGACCACGGCAAAACCACGCTGGTTGACGAGCTGTTCAAATTCGCAGGCTCCTTCCGGGATAACCAGAAGGTCGATGAACGCCTCATGGACTCCAACGACCTCGAAAAGGAACGGGGCATCACCATCACGTCCAAAAACGGCGCTTTCAATTACAAAGGCTTCACCATCAACATCATCGACACGCCTGGACACGCCGATTTCGGCGGACAAGTCGAACGCGTCCTCAAAATGGCGGACGGCGCCCTGCTGCTCGTCGATGCGCAGGAAGGCCCCATGCCGCAGACATATTTCGTTCTGAAGAAAGCTCTTGCGTTATCCCTTCCGATCATCGTCGTCATCAACAAGATCGACAAACCGGCCGCCCGCCCCTACTGGGCCGTTGATCAAGTCTTCGATCTTTTTGTCAAACTCGGCGCTCCAGACAACCTGCTCGACTTCCCTGTCGTCTATGCCTCCGCCAGAGAAGGGTTCGCCATCGACAATCTGGAAGACCCGCATGTCGACATGGCGCCGCTCTGCGACCGCATCATCAGCTACATTCCCGCCCCGACAGGCGATCCCAACGGCCCGTTGCAGGTTCTCGTATCCTCTTTGGACTATTCACCTTATCTCGGCCGCCTCGGTATTGGAAAAGTCACCAACGGCCATTTGGACATCAACAAGGAAATCGCCGTCGCCATGCGAGACGGAACGCTCAAGCCCGCCCGTATCACGAAAGTTTTCCGTTTTGAAGTCAACCAGAAAGTTCCGACGGAGCATGCGGACTGTGGCGAAATCGTCGCCATCTCCGGCATGGATGAAGTGACGGTTGGCTGTACCTATACGGATCCGCTCAATCCTATCCCGCTGCCGCCGTCTGAAATCGACCCGCCGACCATTTCCATGGGCTTCATCCCCAACGATTCGCCGTTCGCGGGCCGCGAAGGGCAGTTCGTCACATCTCGCCATCTGGCCGAACGTCTCGCCCGCGAGACGATGGCGGACGTTGCGTTGCAAGTCGTTCCGAATGAAGAAGGAATGGGTTTCCAAGTCTCCGGACGTGGTGAACTCCACCTCTCCATTCTCATTGAAAAGATGCGCCGTGAAGGCTATGAATTCCAGGTGACTCGTCCGCAAGTCATTCTGAAGGAAGTGGATGGCGTCACACAGGAACCTATCGAAGAACTGACTATCGACGTCGCGGAAGAATACATGGGAACTGTCATGGAGAAGCTTGGCCAACGGCGCGGCCGCGTCCAGACGATGGACACCGCCAACGGCATGGCCCGTTTGACCTATCTCATTCCTACAAGGGGACTTCTGGGATATCGTGCGGAATTCATGACCGATACGCGCGGCCTCGGCGTCATGAACTACGTCTTCCATGGCTACGACACCTACGCAGGCGAAATCAAATACCGTACTCGTGGCGCCATGGTCTCCATGTGCACATGCAAGACTGTCGCGTTCGCCCTATTCAATCTGCAGGAGCGCGGCAAGCTCTTTGTCGAGCCAGTCGTCGATGTTTATGAAGGCCAGATCGTCGGCGAACACTGCCGCGAAGGCGATCTCATCGTCAATCCCGCCAAAGGCAAGAAGCTCACGAATATGCGCGCCGCAGGATCGGACGAAAACGTCATCCTCACGCCGCCGACGGTCATGTCGCTGGAAGATTGCATCTCCTACATCAACGAAGACGAACTCGTCGAAGTGACACCCAAGGCCATCCGCTTGCGCAAGAAGCACATGCGGAAATGGTACGGCTCCACCGCCGTCTGATTGCAGTTTTAATACATAATAATATAAATAATGCAGGCATCCTGCCTGCGCGCCAACGGCGAGACGCCGATGGCATCTCAAAAAGCGAGAAAGAAACCATGGCAAAGGCAAAAAAATTCTTCAAACGTGTTCTTCTGAAGCTCTCCGGCGAAATGCTGAAGGGAAAAGACGGCTTCGGTATCGATCCCGACGCGACGATTGAAGCGGCGAAACGCATCAAGGAAGCCGTTGACGCAGGTGTCCAGACCGCCATCATCATCGGCGCGGGCAACATCTTCCGCGGCCTCGCGGGCTCGCGGCAGGGCATGGACCGCTCCTGCGCGGACAACATGGGCATGCTCGCCACCGCCATGAACGCACTCGCCATGCGCGACGCGCTCGAATCCATCGGCGTCAAGGCCGAAATCCAGTCCGCCTTCGCTATCAACGGCGTCCTCAAGCCGTTTGACCAGCGCGAAGCCGTCCGCCTGCTCGAAGAAGGAACCGTCGTTCTCTTCGCCGCCGGAACGGGCCATCCCTATTTCACGACGGACACGACGGCCGCCCTCCGCGCATGCGAAATCAAGGCGGACGCCGTCTTCAAAGGCACGAAGGTCGATGGCATCTACACCGCCGATCCCATGAAAGTCAAAAATGCGAAGCGCTATGAGACGATCACCTTCGCGGAAGCCCTTTCAAAACGCCTCGCCGTCATGGACTCCACGGCTTTTTCGCTCTGCCAAGACAATAATATCAATATTCTTGTCTTTAGATTTGGCGTTCCGGGCGTTTTGGGCAATATTATGAAAGGCGACTTTTCGGCCGCCACTCTTGTAACCGTCAAATAACAAAAAACACAGACACGATAGCATTATCCATTTCCAACCTCAAGGAGACACATCATGCCAAACGCAGAAAACATCATTCCAGAGACGAAAAAACTCATGGAAAAAGCCATCACCAGCATGAACCATGACTTCGCGTCCGTCCGCACCGGCAAGGCCTCCCCCGGCCTCGTCGAAGGCATCATGGTCGAATACTACGGCACGCAGACCCGCATGAAGGATCTCGCCGGTATCACCGCCCCCGAACCGCGCCTCCTCGTCATCCAGCCGTGGGATCAGAACGCCGTCAAGGCCATTGAAAAAGCCATCCGCGCCTCCGATCTCGGCATCTCCCCCGTCTCCGACGGCCGCGTCATCCGCCTTCCCATCCCCGAACTTTCCGAAGAGCGCCGTAAGGACATGACCAAGCTCGTGAAGAAACGCTCCGAAGAGGCCCGCGTCGAAATCCGCAACGCCCGCCGCGACGCCAACGACGCCATCAAGAAGGCCCAGAAGGCTTCCGAAATCACCGAAGACGAAATGAAATCCAAGACCGACGAAGTCCAGAAGATGACCGACAAGATGATCGAACAGGTCAACAAGATTCTGGAAGACAAGGAAAAAGAACTCATGATGGTCTAATTGCAATGCATAATTCATAATGCATAATGCATAATTGAAAATTGTTCATTGTTAATTATTAATTATTAATTGGAAATAAAGGAGTAATCATGGCCAACGAAACGAAGAAAGTCTTGGGCGTTGATATCGGTGGAACCAAGATCGCCATCTGCATCGCGGATACCAACGGCGACATCGTCGCCTCCGACCGCGTCCCGTCCGGCGCCACGGCACCGTACGATCAAGTCATGCCTCAGATCATTGACGTCGCCAAGAAGGTCGCCGCCAAGGCTGGCCTCCAGCTGTCCGACATCATCGGTTGCGGCATCTGCGCCCCTGGCCCGCTCGATATGAAAGGCGGCCGCATCATGAAGTCACCGAATCTCGCATGGGATGCCGTTCCGATCCGTGACGATCTCGTAAAAGGCCTTAACATGCCTGTTTACATGGACAATGACGCCAACGCCGGCGTTCTCGCCGAATGGTTCTTCGGCAGTTCCAAAGGCAAGAAGGATGTCATTTATCTGACCATGAGCACAGGCGTTGGCGGCGGTATCGTCTCCGGCGGCAAACTCCTCACGGGTGCTACCGGCATCGCCGGCGAACTCGGCCACATCATTCTGGATGTCAACGGCCCGATGTGCGGCTGCGGTCATTTCGGATGTTTGGAAGCCTACTGCGGCGGCCGTTCCGTCGCCCTCCGTCTGCAAGACAGACTCCGTTTCCGCCCCGACCACGCCATGTTCAAGCTTCCGGGCGTTGATGGCAAGCTTGAGAATCTCAGCTTCCAGGCCGTCCGCGAAGGCGCCAAGCTGGGCATTCCGATTGCCGTCGAAATGTGGGATGAGATTTGCTTCCGCCTCGCACAGGGCATCGGTATCCTCATGAACACCTTCAATCCGGAACAGATTGTTCTCGGCACCGCCGCCTACTATGCGGGCGACTTCCTCCTGAAGCCTGTCCTCCACTACCTCCCGCGCTTCGCGTGGCAGGAAGCCAGCCGTTGCTGCGAAGTCTGCATCTCCGGCCTCGGACTCAAGATCGGCGAACTCGCCGGCCCGTCCGTCGCGCTGAACGGCCTCTACGAAGCAGGCCAGTGGCGTCCGTAAGTGTTTGCAAGCCGCATTCCAATCCGCATGACACGACGACATTTCCACATGTTCGCCGTGCCTTGCGGATTGTGACGTTTTTCCGCCTTTTGTCCCTAAAAACCTTTTACCAAGTGATTTGACATGACGCTAAGAGCACTCATTCTAGGCACGTTATGCGTACTTTTCATCTGCGGATTCGGATATATCAACGACCGAATTCTTGAACTTGAAAGTTTCAGCAACGGACACCAGCTGCCGATCATTGTCGTCGGTATCCTCGTGCTCAGCGTCTTGATTTTCAACCCGCTGCTCAGGCTCATCAATAAAAAACTCCCTTTCAGAGCGGCGGAAATGGCGCTTGTTGTGACACTTGCATCATGTGCCTGCGGCATTCCTGGCCGCGCCCTCATGGAGCAATTCGCGCAGGCCATCATCATGCCCTACCACTGGCAGCGCATCAGCCCCGGATGGAAGGATCGCGACATGCTTCAGTACTACCCGAAAGACTCGCTCGTCAAAATGGACGAACAGGACGAAGTCCTGAACCGTTTCTTGACGGGTTCGGACAAGCCTGTGACGCCGCCTGAAAATGCCGCCGCCTGGCTGAAACTGAAAATGTCACAAGTTCCATGGGCCAACTGGCGTCCGCCGCTCAAGACATGGTGCCCGCTGATCTTCCTGACTTTTGTCGCCATGGCCGCCATGGCATTGGTCGTCCACAAGCAATGGGCGGACCATGAACATCTACAATATCCTATCGCCGAATTCATTGGAAGCCTCACGAAGCAGGATTCCGACCATGCATACAACACGATCATCCGCAACAGGCTGTTCTGGATAGGCTTCATTCTCGTCCTCCTCATGCGTGTCAACAACGGCCTTTTCCAATGGTTTCCTGACTACTTAATTCCTGTCCAGACATACCATTCCCTCTGGCCGTTCGCCTCACGCTGGCCGCAACTTCACAGAAATCCATGGGCCTACGGCCTCATGCGAATTGAGATATTCCCGCTCGTCACCGCGTTCGCTTTCCTGCTTTCAGCGGAAATCTCCTTCACGCTCGGTATTTCGCAGGTTCTTTGGGCATGCTTCTGCATACCCGCCGTCGGCTACGGCATCAATATTAACACTGACTATGACATTGGCGGATGGCAGGGTTGGAACCGCGCAGGCTCCTATACCGCCTATACGCTCATGCTCCTCTATACGGGCCGTTTCTACTACGGCAATCTTTTGAAACGCGCCTTCTTCTTCGGTAAATCCAAAATGAACGATGTGACGGACGCGCCCGGGCCGGGCGCCGTCATGGGCGTGCGCATTCTCATCATCTCCACCATCGCGCTCGTCCTGCTCACCATCCGCCTCGGCCTCACATGGCCCATAGCGGTTTTCACTATCGGTTTGATGCTCATCACCTTCCTAATCGTCGCGCGAATCAGCGCCGAAACAGGCCTCTTCTTCATCCAGCCAGGCTGGCAACCAGCTGGAACGCTCGTCGCACTCTTTGGCAGTTACGCCATCGGGCCGACCGCCCTGCTCATTGCGACACTAGTCTGCAATATCCTTTGCATCGACCAGTCGCAAGCCCTCATGCCATACCTTATTAATGGATTGAAACTCAGCGACAACACAAAGGTCTCACCCGTCAAGACGACGCACGCGACGTTCATCACCTATATCCTCGGCACAATCCTCGCCATCGCCGTTGTCATCGTCGCATCTTACGATTATGGCACTCCCGCCAACTACGACTGGTCGTTCCGTCGTATTCCTACAAATCCGATCCGCGCGGCCGATCCTGTTCTGTTGCAATTGAAAGCGACCGATACGCTCGAAGCTTCCGAAGCCCTGACGGGCCTGCAACGGATCACGAACATCAAACCGACAGCCGCCTTCATGTGGGCTGCGGGCGTTGGCTTCTTCGGCGTCGTCATCTTCTCAGTCCTCCGTCTTCGCACTCGTTGGTGGCCGATCCACCCCTGTATGTTCCTAATATGGGCGACATATCCCATCACGGTCATGTCGCACGCCTTCCTCGGAGGCTGGATCATCAAGAAATGCTGTGTCCGCTTCGGCGGCAACCGCCTCGTTCAGAAACTCAAGCCACTGGCCGTCGGCGTCATCGCCGCCGACGTTCTTGGAGCCTTGATTTTCATGATCGTTGGTGCAATCTACTACTTCGTCCAAGGGGAACTCCCGAAGACATACCGCTACTTCCCACGTTAAGTTCCGCTTTCAAACCGCTGCAACCGTTCCACCTAAACTCTGGAGTCCATCATGTCAACTGTCAAGACGCGTCACGTCTTTACATCTGAATCCGTTTCCGAAGGCCATCCGGACAAAGTCTGCGACCAGATTTCCGATGCCATTCTGGACGCCCTGCTCGCGCAGGATCCAGAATCCCGCGTCGCCTGCGAAACGCTCGCGACAACCAATCTTATCGTCCTTTCCGGCGAAATCACGACTAAAGCAAACGTCGAATTCGAAAAAATCGCCCGCAAAGTCGCCGCCGACATCGGTTACGACAATGACGATCTCGGCTTCAACGCGCATGACGCGGAAGTCATCGTCAAAATCCATCAGCAGTCGCCGGACATCGCGCAGGGCGTCAATGCCGCCACAAGCCTCTCCCATGAACAGGGCGCCGGTGACCAAGGCATGATGTTCGGTTTCGCATGCAGCGAGACCGATGCATTCATGCCCGCGCCAATTTACTACTGCCATCGCATCATGGAGGAGTTCGCTCGTCTCCGCCATACAGGCAATTATCCGTTCCTCCGTCCGGATGCCAAGACGCAGATTTCATTCCTCTATGATGGCGGCAAACCTGTCGCCATCAAGAGCATCGTCGTCTCGCATCAGCATACGCCGGATATGAACATCAAAGATTTGGAAGCACTTGCGCATCAGGTCGTTAACAAAGTCATTCCAAAGCAGTATCTCGACGCGTCGCCTGATATAAAATTCTACATCAACCAGACAGGCCGTTTCGTTCTCGGCGGTCCCGCTGGCGATACAGGCCTCACAGGCCGTAAGATCATCGTCGATTCATACGGCGGCATGGGCCGTCACGGCGGCGGTGCATTCTCTGGAAAAGATCCATCAAAGGTCGATCGTTCAGCGACTTACATGGCGCGTTACGTCGCCAAGAATCTCGTTGCCGCGGGAATCGCATCCGTCTGCGAAATCCAAGTTGCCTACGTCATCGGACAGGCCCAGCCGTTGTCGCTCAACGTCAACACCTTCGGCACGGGAATCGTTCCAGATGCCCAAATCGTGGACTTCCTGCTCT
>JAFZAB010000069.1 GCA_017548425.1 Victivallales bacterium | reverse complement strand
TGAAAGTCGAAGTGCCCGAAAAATACTATTCGCAGATAAAGGACGGCATGGAAGTGGAAGTGCGTGTTCCCTCCCTCACGAACGAACATCTGCCGGGCGTCGTCACAAGCGTCGATCTCCTGTTCACGAACAAGACGAAAAAGGACAGCCAGATCGGTCTGTACTCCTCCCACGAACCGTTGGGAGAGGTCGTTTTTAACGTCCGAATCCGCATCCACAGCACGGATGTCAAACTCAAGCCAGGCCTCATCGGCGAAGTCTTCTTCCCCTTCACCAAGTAACCGATTATGAAGAACTTAAAAGTCACCATTTCTGTCATACTGCTACTGGCCTTTCTGCTGTCAGCCTGCCTGTTGTATATCAAAGGGCGGAAGACGGAGGAAGCCATCGAATCCTATACCTATACTATAAAGCCTGTCGAAGGGGCCTCCCGCTCGATTCTGGCGCGCGGCATCCTCCAATGCGCGGAAACCGTTCCAGCCGTCGTCGGAACGAACGGCCGTATCACGGATATGATGCCGCAGGGCACCATCGTCAAGAAAGGCGACATTCTTTTCCAAATCGACGACGCGTCCGCCAAGGAGAACATTGAAAACCAAGAGGCCAGTCTCCATACGTCCGAACTATCTCTCGTTAAGCTTAATACGCAGTATGATCTGATTGATTTCCAAGAGACGCAGACCATCGCTCTCCGCAAAGCGCAATTGGACCACGCCATTCTTGAGGAAGCGGAAGAGCTTGCGGAACCAAAGCCGCGCGAACTCCGCCTCATGGAAATCGAAGAGGAACTCGCCAAACTGAATCTGGAAGACGCGCAGGACAACTACGACCGCGAACACCGTCTGTTCAAGAAAGACTACATCAGCGCCTCCGCGTTGGAGCCTTACGAACAGAAGCTTGAAAATTCCAAAGCCACGCTTGAAGAACTTCTCCTGCAGAACAAACTGACACGGAAGGGAGCGACGGATGAACGCCGCGTCGAACTCAACATGGCCGTCAAACGCGCACGCTCCAACATGGAACGCCGTGAAAAACACAAAGAACGCCGTATCAACGACATCAAGGCGCAAATCGAAGCGGAAAAACTGAATAAGAAAGTCATTATCAACAATCTGGAACATTCCAAACTGGAATGCTCCCGCGCCATCGTCAAGGCGACGACGGACGGTGTCTTCAAAATCCGCACCTATCGCGATTGGCGGACAGGCGGACAACTCCGCGAAGTTGCCGTCGGCGAAGAAAAGAATCCGCAGGATGTCGTCGGCGATGTCATCGACCCGAAGCACATGGTCGTCAAACTTGTCGTCAACGAATCGGATTACCATTATTTAAAGGACGGCATGGACGTCGAACTCGAAATGCCCGCTATCACGAACCATGTCTTCAAAGGAAAGCTTCAACGGCTTGGAGCGATTGGCCGAGACCGCAATCACGTCGATCCAACCGCCATGGCTTCAGGCGATTCCGAAGTCTCCATGTTCAGCGCGGCCATCGCGTTTGACGGCGAAGGCATCACCTTCCATCCAGGCATGTCATCGCTCATCAAAATCTTCATCCAACGCGCTCCGGAAGGCATTCTCATCCCGCGTGCCGCGGTCGAATACAATGCCGACGGCCAATTCACCGTCCAACTTCCGGACAAATCCATCCAAGCCGTCGAAGGCTCCTACTTCAACGAAACCTACTTCGAGGTCAAAAAAGGCCTGAACATAGGCGACTCGCTACTCATCCAGACGACGCACGGCATGCTGTAATCAACTCCAATCACCGGATATACGATAATGGATTCAGTCATTCACATCTCAGGGCTCGAACGACACTACAAAATGGGCGACAATATCGTCGCCGCACTTGACGGCGTCAATCTCGAAGTCCGCCGCGGCGACTTTCTCATGGTCGTCGGCTCCTCCGGCTCCGGCAAGTCAACGCTGATGCATCTGCTTGGACTGCTTGATATTCCGACGAACGGCGTCATGGAAATCAACGGCCAGAGCATGACAAACTGCTCAGACAAACGGCTCTCCTATCTACGTAACGAACACATCGGTTTCGTCTTCCAGCAGTTCAATCTGCTCAACGACTTGAACGTCGTCGAAAATATCGCGTTGCCATTGGTTTACCGCGGCGTTCCAAAGGCCGTTCGTTTGGAGAAGGCGAAAATTCTCGCCGAAAAACTCGGCCTTGGACAACGCCTACGCCATCATCCGAAAGAATTGTCCGGCGGACAGTTGCAGCGTATCGCCATCGCCCGCGCCTTGATTTCCGATCCGGATATCCTTCTCGCCGACGAACCGACCGGCAACCTCGACTCCGTAACGTCCCGCGAAATCATGCAGATTCTCTATGACCTTAATGAACAAGGACATACGATCATCATGGTCACCCATGATCCGAAGCTCGCGGATCAAGGCACACGCAAAATCACCCTCTCCGATGGCAAGATCATCGAAGACGTGACGGGCTCCCGCAAATCCAATCCGAATCCTGTCGTTCATCAAGACAACGCCTCGCAAAGCGGCGGCCTCTCTATCTCCGACCTACTCCGCATCGGCATCAAGGAAGGCCTTCTCGCCCACCAGATGCGAACATTCTTGACCATGCTTGGTATCATCATCGGCGTTTCCTCCGTTATCGCCATGTCGTCGTTCTCTCTCGGCAGCAAGCAGAAACAAGCCGACCAGATTCGCGCTCTCGGCGCCAATTTGGTGCGAGTCGTCGATAAGCAGTTCGAAAACGAACGCCTCGTCGATACGCGAATCCATGGCTCGCGCGGGTTGAGCAGAAGCGATTTGGAAGCGATTCGGCAGGGCATCCCGAAAATCGGTAAGGCCGCCTGCCTCCGCGAAGTGAAGCTCAACGCCCTTTATGATCATAACCCAATCAACGCGAGAATCTTAGGCGTTGAAGGCGACTATCTCGCCGTCAACAATCTCGCGCTTCAAACGGGGCGTTTCTTCGATTACGGCGACAAGCAACATAGCAGCCTCTGCACGATTCTCGGCGGTGGCATCGCCCGCGCTATTCTCAAGCATGCCATTGATAATGAGAAACTTCCCAATACGGCTAAGCCGTCTGATCTGATTGGCGACATCGTCCTGCTCGGCGGCAATCCATATCGCGTCGTCGGCATTCTCGCTGATAAAGCCATCGATCTGGACGAATTGGAAGCCACTTCCGTCAGCGATCCGAACAATGACATTCTCATTCCGATGGAGACACTTCTGACGCGAACCGCCTATCTGGACCTCCGCTCGGAACTTGATGAAATCCAACTGCAATTGAACACGGAAGACGATTTGGCGGACGCTGGCCGTTCCATCAAAGCCATTCTCGGCATGACACACGCCGGTGTCAGCGACTACGATCTCGTCATTCCCATGGACCTCCTCAAGCAGAAGCAACAGTCGCAACGTCTGCTTGATATTCTAACCATTTGTATTTCATCTATTTCCATCATCGTTGGCGGTATCGGCATTATGAACATCATGCTCGCTTCCGTGACGGAGCGCATCCGCGAAATCGGTATCCGCCGCGCCATCGGCGCGACGCGTGCGGACATCATGCGGCAGTTCCTTTCCGAAGCGATGACCATTTCCGTAACGGGCGGTGTCTTCGGCGTCATTCTCGCCGCGGCCGTCGTCGTCATCACATGCAGTTTCCTGAAACTGCCTGTCGTTTTCTCGTTGACGTTGTTGCTTGTCGCTGTCGCCGCATCAACCGCCACAGGATTGATTTTCGGCATCTATCCCGCCTATCAGGCCGCCAACAAGAATCCTGTTGAAGCCCTTCGTGCAGAATAATTTCCATCCCTTTGCAAAAGGATCATCCATAATGAAAAAATCACTTCTGGCCTTCCTTCTCCTCCCTGCCCTCCTGCTCGCCGAAGAAACGCCCAAATGGACGTTGCAGCAATGCATCGACTACGCCATGGAGCATTCGCCGTCGCTTGAACGGCAGAAACTTTCGACCAATTCGCAGACGCTCCAGACCGTCATCGAAAAGGCCGCCTTCGATTGGTCGATCTCCGCGTCAGACAACTATACATTCGCCAGTCCGGACAACAACAACTCAGCCACCATCGGCCTCCAGAAGGATTTCCAGAACGGCTTCAAATTCCGGACAACCGCAACTGGTTCCGAAACAGAGCATAACGACTACAAAAGCACGACAGTCGCCTTCCAGATTTCCAAGCAGATTCTCGGCGGCGGCACCGCTCTCGAAACGAAATACAATCTGAAAGCCAGCGAACTCGATGAACTGATTTCGCAGAATACGCTGAAACGTGCCCAACGGCGGCTCATTCTGGATGTCACGCTTGCGTACTATACGATTATCCGCGCGCAGCAGTCGCTGACCGTCAAACAGCGCGCTCTTGAAAACGCCAAACAGAACCTGTTAATCACAAAGGAACGCGAAAAGCCGCTGGACATTTTGACCGCCGAGCTCCGTATTCCGAACAATGAACTTTCTGTAAACTCCGCCAAGAGAACCATCGCCAACGGTCTCGACTCTCTGAAGGAGCTCATCGGCTACGATGTCGCGAAGCCGCTGGACATCACAGGCGAATTCACCTACAAAGTTCAGACAATCGTTCCTGAAAACGATCTGGAATTCGCGTCCGACAATCTGGAGACCATCATCAACAACCGCCTTGAAAAACAGAAATACGACATGCTTGTCAAAATCCGTGAATCCCATAAACTTCCGGATGTGACGCTCTCCGCCACGCATCGCCAGCATGGCGACGGCGATGGATACAATCTCGACGGAAAGGACGATCAAGTTCTCGGCGTCTCCTTCAACTGGACCATCGGCCGTAATGCGGACATCGCTCGTTATGAAATCGCGCAGAACAATCTCGCCCGTAACAATTCTGAATATTTCACGCTCTGTCAGGAACTTAGCGCCAATATCAGCAGCTACAAACGCCGTCTGGACGAATACGCCCGCGCCGTCGAACTGCAGGAGCTTCAATGCAATCTCATCAGACGGCAGGAGGAACTTTATCGTGACAAGTGGGAAAACGGTGAAATCGACATCCTCGAGCTCGTCCGTACGCAGACCGATCTTGAAAACTCCTATGTTGATCTCAGTGACTCGAAAATCAACTACTTGGAACTTCTTGCGAATTACATGTTCTTGATTGGCAAATAATTACCGCTTTACCTACATCCCATTTGTCATTTTCGTCCCTTTTAGATAATGAAACTTCTTCTGGCGCTTTTTAAATATTTCCCCAGCGGCGGTCTCCAGAAAGACACGCTGCGCATCGCCGAAGAAGCAATCCGCCGTGGCCACGACGTCACGCTGCTAACAACATCGTGGGAAGGCACGCCGCCGCCGGACGGTCTTAAAATCGCCATCTGCAACGTCAATGGCTTGAACAACCACCGCCGAATGGATGATTTCGCGCGGAAGTTCTTGGAGACCAAGAATCTAAACGACTATGATGTCACGCTCGCCATGAACCGTATTCCGGGAGCGGACTTCTATTTCGTCGCTGATTCCTGCATGGCCACTTGGATGCCGCAGAAACATTCCAAACTCGCCCTGCGCCTTCTGCCCCGATACAGAATCTATCTGGAGCATGAAGCCGCCATCTGCGCTCCTGGCAGTCCAACAACGTTGCTCTACATCGCGCCATTCCAAAAGCGCGACTATCAAACGATTTACAATCTTCCAGACAACCGTTTCACCTATCTTCCGCCCGCCATGGACGACCGTTGCCGTCGCCCGTCAAACGCCGCTGAAATCCGCTCCCGCATGCGCCGCGAACTCGGCCTTCAAGACGATGAGACCGCCGTCATCCAAATCGGCACAAACCTTTGGCGGAAAGGCGTGGACCGTATCTGCGAAACGATACGCGTTCTTTTGGACCAAAAACGCAATGTCCGCTTCCTTCTCGTTGGGGGAGACAAATCGGAAGACGTTCAGAAACTCATCTCTAAATACGGTATTGACAAGCACTTCACGTTTTTAGGAACGAGAAGCGACGTGCCCGATCTGCTGCAAGCGGCAGACATCATGCTCCATCCCGCGCGTGAAGAAGGCGCAGGCAATGTACTCATCGAAGCCATCGCCGCCGGCCTGCCTGTCGTCTGTACGGACGTCTGTGGTTTCTCCCATTTTGTCCATGACGCAGGTTGTCCAACCATAACGGAACCGTTTTCGCAAGATGCGATGAATAAATCTGTTGCGGATGCCATCGACCATTTGCCACAACTTGCCGAAACAACAATCGCATACGCTCAAACGCAGAAATTCAGCGGCCGCGCGGAAGTCGCTTTGGACACGATGGAGCAATTTGCGAAAGACCGCGAAGAAGATTTGATGCAGACCATCTGTTCGCACAACCAGCCGTTGACAATTCCGTGCGGCATCGTCCGCCTTGAAACGCAAGAAGGCGAATGGCATCTTCTCAACGGTTTCACGCTACCGATGGCGCAGGAAATCATTCATCGTCATAAGTCGCAGTGCGAAAGCGAACAATGGCTGAAGAACGACATCAAACGTCGCGTTTCACGAGTCATTGTCGGAGACAACTCGTTCATCATCAAGGAGTTCTGCAAAGATCACGCGTTACCGTGCCTCAACCATGGCCACCGTACATGGACCTACACGCAAAAACTCACGGGCCTCACGGCCCCATGTCTTGCATGGTTTCATGAAAAGTCAGGCCGCGGCTTTCTCATCTTCGCAGATTTAGGCCAGACGGATCTTTTCTATCCCAAACAGCTTGAACGAGTTGACGAACTGCCCGCCGCTTATCATCGGGCAGGCGGCATACTGGCGGAACTTCACACACACGGCATCTATCACGCCGATACGAAAACTGTCAATTTCGTCATCAACGACCGCTTGAAATGGCTGTCATCACCCGTCTTGATTATTGATTGCGACGATGTCCATTTTCATCATTCCATCTCCAAGAGCCATCAAATCAAAAATTTAGCGCAGTTCCTCTGTCTGATGGGCAATCTACCAGAAGAACTGCGCAACCGTTTGGCGGCGGATTTCAAAAACGGCTATCAGGAAGCCGCAAACCTTTCAGAAACGGACATGGCCAACCTGATGAAAGAGGTCGCCATCCGTATGAAGGAAGACACATCGTTGGAAAACAATCTTCCTTCCAATGCTTAATGCTTAATGCTTAATGATACGTCTTTTTATCTCAACACTTTTTAACAGGAAGACTCTTCGCGGAAAACTTTCGTCATTTTAACAACCCGCCTCCACCGGAGCCGAGCCACATTCGCGGAGCCTATAGCATAAAGCACTAATCCATAAGCCATTGGCCATAAGCTATAAGCACCGCGGAAGGCGGTCTCACTGCTCGGCTTTTTTCTCCTTCTTCGTCTTGGTCTTCTTGAGTTTCTTCACATCGACGCCTTCTTCGGAAATCTTCTGCACTTTCTCCATCTCCGGATCCACGATCGCCGCATATTCATCAAAGAACAAGAAAGAATTCAGGATGTTGATGGATGTCTCCAACGCCTGAATCTTGCCTGTGAATTTATCCGCATCCTGCGAGAATTTCATGGCTTTCGCGTCGTTTCCGGCCTTTTCCGCCTTGCTGGCCTTGTCCGTCAAATCGTCGTACATGGCCTTTAACTTCGCGTAGTCCTTCTCCATCGGCTGTCTCATGCGACGCGCTTCCTGGTAGAACTTCTTGCGCAGCTTGGGGATACGCTTCTCCAACGATTCGATTTTCGGCTTGTAATGACGGACTTCTTTCGGATTCGTCTTCGAAAGATATAACTCACGTTCTTTGAAGAGCTTCTCTGTCTCATTCCGCAACATGAAGAACTTCTCGTACTTCCTGTTTTTACGGAATTCCGCCTTCTGCTCTTCCGTGACGTTCGGCTTCTCCTGCGGCAACACGATGCCGATTTCGTCTTCAACTTCCTTCTGCTGTTCTTTCAACTGCCCGTTGGCGATGCCGCAAACCATGGCGCCAACCAAAACGCACATCCATATTTTCCGCTGTTTCATGATGTTTCTCCCTATTTAAAAATGACATTATTCAACATTTTCAAAATTATTACATCTATAAACATACCATATCTTTTGAAAAAAAACAAACATTTAAGAATGGAAACCTTTATTGCTTGATTTGCATCATGTATCTCATATATTAATAGAACATGATTTTTCATGACAAATCAGAAGTCTTCAGGACAAAATATGACAAAAGACATGACCACGGGCAATCCGGTGAAATTGCTTCTGTGGTTTTCAATTCCCATGCTGGTCGGCAACATCTTCCAGCAATTCTACAACATGGCGGACACGGCCATCGTCGGGCGTACGCTTGGTTACCGCGCCTTGGCGGCCGTCGGCAGCACGGGTTGCGTTATGTTTCTCGTGTTCGGCTTCTTCTTCGGGCTGACATCAGGCCTTTCCGTCGTCACAGCGCAACGTTTTGGCGCGAAAGACTATGAAAACATGCGCCATTCCGTGGCCATCGCCATCATCATCTCCTTCATCTTCAGCATCGTGACAACTGTCGTCTGCTGTCTGTGCACGCCGTTCATCCTGCGCATGATGAACACGCCGAACGAAATCTACCAGATGACCTACGACTACATGTTCGTCATGTTCGCAGGCACGTTTTCGCTTGTCGGTTACGGCTTGATTTCCAATATCATACGCGCCCTAGGCGACAGCATCACATCCGTTGTTTTCCTCATCGTCTCCTGCATGTTGAACATCGGGCTCGACTACTGGTTCATTCTTGGGCTCGACATGGGTTGCGGCGGCGCGGCATGGGCGACAGTCATTTCGCAGAGCGTCTCCGCCCTGCTCTGTCTGATTTACGTCATCTGCAAGTTCCCGATTCTCAAGCTTCAACGCAAAGACTGGCGGTGGGATTTTCCATTCTACAAAAACATGCTCAGACTGTCATTGCCGATGGCGCTGCAATTCACCGTCACCGCCATTGGCGTCGTCATCCTCCAGGCCGTCTTGAACAAATTTGGCCCTGTTTATATGGCCGCCGTGACAACCGCCGCGAAGTTGGAAAGCATCGCCTCCATGCCGCTTTTCTCCTTCGGGATGGCCATTGCGACATTCGCCGCGCAGAATTATGGAGCGAACAATTACGTACGTGTTCGCGACGGCGTCCGCTCCTGTGCATGGCTTGTGTCTGGAATCGCGATTGTCGGCATGGTTGTCGCCATGGTGATCATCAAGCCTTTCGGCGGCTTTTTCATCAAGTCCGGAGACAAAGAGATTCTCGACGCCATGCAGCTTTACACAAATATTTCATCGTCGCAATATGTCATTCTCGCACTGCTATTGGTGTATCGCAATGCGTTGCAAGGCCTTGGACACACATTCATTCCGCTGATGGGTGGTGCCGCTGAACTCGTCATGCGCGCCTTCGCCGCGCTGGTTTTGGCACGCTTCTTTGGCTTCGTTGGTGTCGCATGGTCCCATCCATTGGCATGGTATGGCGCCTTCATCCTGCTTATCATTGATTATCGCCGCGTCATCCGCAAACTACTTCCGAACTGAACAGGTAACAACAAGATATTCTGTTTTTTTGATACTTGTTTTTCGCGAAGAAATCCCCTCGCGCGTAGCGTGTATGGAACCGCCGAGCAGACGGAGGCCCTCCCATTTTTCTCGCTCAGAATTTACGTATTGCCAATAACATCTTCAGAACTATGGCCGACGTCTGTGAGGCATTCTGTTTTTTCCGTGTATTCAGTGGACTATAAAATTCGTGTTGATTCGTGTCCATTCGTGGTTCATAAGCTTGCGGCATAAGCACATCGTGCTATTTTATGAGTAGAGTTATGGATCATAAAACCATCAAGGAACTACAATCATGAATAAAGCATTGAAAATCGCCACATGCTGCCTCATCGCATGCGGAATGTTTTTAGGAAAAGCGCAAGAAGCTGAGAATAGAAAGGATAAGCCAATGGAACTAAAAAAGTCAGCGTTGAATATCGATGAAGCAACCGCCACCAAACTTGGATTGACCTTTGAAACCATCGAAATCCAACTCGATGGCCTGAAAAAGGACTACGCCTTCCTCTGGATCGCGGATCTCCATGTCATC
>JAFZAB010000006.1 GCA_017548425.1 Victivallales bacterium | reverse complement strand
AGAACGGCCGGACTGGGGCGTCTGGCAGGAGGCATGCTATGCGCACAATATCTGCCGCCGCTATATCAATCGAAAAACTTACTGGGAGACGCATCCGGAATATTACTCGATGGTAAAAGGAAAACGGATTGATCCATTCGTTCCAAAAGGTGAAAAAACATGCCATGCGCAATTGTGTTTCACAAACGAAAACATGATCGCCGATTTCATCAAGGAGCTTGAAAAGACATACGCAACAACTTCCAATGCAAAGAGTATCGCGGTCTGTCTGGAGGATAATCACAACGCCTGCACATGTCCTGAATGCATGAAGGACATCGTGCTGCCTGATGGCAGAATCTTGAATAGTAAGGCGGACAATTTCCAATCGACGCGTTTCTACACGTTCCTCAACAGGCTTGCGAAATATATGCAGAAAGCGCATCCGGGCGTGCACATCTGCACATATGCGTACCACTATGCGGAAATCCCGCCTGCGATACAGGTCGAGAAGAACATCGATATCATCTTGTGTCCTATCTACAAGAATGTTCGGTATCCCGTCAATTCGCCGGAAAACGAATATTCGTGGTCGCGTCTTCGCAATTGGTTCCCGCAAAATGTGCAGATTGTCATCTATGATTATTATGGTATTCAGGGGTGCTTTCCGCGCGCCGTTGACAGGACGATGGCGGCGGATTTTCAGTATGAATATGAAAACAATGTCTATGGCGAACATGCCGAATTGATTCCGGATAACGACAAGCCGTCGCGCTACACAAATGGCACGCAGGCGGATTTCTGGGACGCGAACGCGATGTACATGTGGGTTGGCTCGCAGCTGTTGTGGGATCCATATGAAAGTGTCGATGCGTTGCGCAAGGAGTTTCTGACGCGTGTCTATGGTCCTGCCGCAGAGGACATGCGGGAGTTTTTCGAAATCTGCGAACGGATTTGGAAAGAGCATCCCGTTCCGTCCAAATACAACACAAGCCAGAAATATTATTGGGCGGCTTTGGCCGAACGCGGCGAATGCGCACGGATTCGTGAGATTCTCAAACGTGCTGCTTCAAAGCCACTGAATCCTAAGTCCAAACGACTTGTGGAACGCTTGACCGCTGTTTTCAACGCAAACGACCAAGAGCAATTGTGGAAAGAATGTCAGGCATTTTCCATAAAGCAGAAAGCAAATCCGAAGGCGTATAAGAATCTATTGCAGAACGCTGATTTCGAAGAAATAAACAACGGCGAAAATGCCGCTGACACGATGATGGACGACTGGAAAAAGAGCAATTTCGAATCATGGGTGTTCTGGTGCAGAAACTATGGCAAATGCGGCGTTGTGAAAAATGGCGATTCCAATTGCGCCTTTCTGGATACGACGGACAATGCCTGTTTCCTGCAACAGGTTGAAACGGAACCGCATGCGAAATACATTGTGCGTTGTCGCGTGAAGATTGAAAAGCCCTACAAAAGCGATGCCTCCATTTCCCTGCGTTGGCGTCGGGCGGACGGCAATTGGGCCATGGCGCATGATTTGAAATTCTTTGTTCCAAAGGACATGAAAGCAGACACATGGATTGTGATCGAAGGCTGTTTTGCCGCTCCCGACAATGTCGGCAAACTCACCCTCCAACTTGGAACAACCGCTTGCGAAGGAAAGGTTTACTACGACAACGCGGAGCTCTATAGAGTAGAATAGGAGGCTAGAAAACCCCTCGAATTCGAGGGGTTTAAAATTGCTGTTGTTCACGAAATCAGACTATCAGCTTTAACCCCACCGAATTCGGTGGGGTTAACCCGAATATTTCATGAACATCGCTGTGAATGGATAAGTTCTGTGCAAAATACAAGGATTTTGTCTCTTCACCTATAATTCTTCATAGTGATGATGTGCAGATATACAATAATTTAACATTTCTTCCGATTTATATGACACTGGTAATTCTTGAGTGATTTTACTAATTCCAATTTGAATTTTGTTTTTTTTACAATATATTATACAAAATAATAAAAATAATTTTTTTATATTATAAAGAAATAAATATATATAACAATGAATAAAATTGGATATAAAACATCATTTGGTGAATGTATATGTGGCGATTCCTTGGAGCTGATAAAAACTCTTGAGGATAAAAGTGTCAATTTGGCATTAACAAGCCCTCCTTTTGCGTTGCAACGTCAAAAAGCATACGGTAATGAGACTCAAGATGTTTATGTTGATTGGCTGTGCCAATTTGCAGGATTGATGTTTGAAAAATTATCAGATGATGGAAGTCTGGTAATGGATATTGGTGGTGCATACGAAAAGGGAATTCCAGCATATAGCCTTTATCAATTTCGGGTGTTGATTAAATTATGCGATGAATATGGATATAAATTAGCACAACCTTTTTATTGGCATAATCCATCTGCATTGCCTGCACCAATCGAGTGGGTTAATAAACGAAAAGTTAGAGCTAAAACATCTGTTAATACTATTTGGTGGTTGTGTAAGAATCCAATGAGTTGTAAGGCAAATATTACAAATGTATTAGTGCCATATTCAAAACGTATGCAACAATTAATTGCAAATCCAGATGAGTTTTTTAAGGAAAAGAATACTCTTCGTCCATCTGGCCATGTATTAACAAAAGCATCATGGCAAAAGGACAATGGAGGGGCAATACCGCCTAATATGTTGCAATTTACGAATACAGAAAGCAATAGTCATTATTTAAAATATTGCAAAGAAAATAATGTACAAGGCCATCCAGCGAGATTTCCTTTAACTCTTCCTGATTTTTTCATTAAATTTTTAACAGATGAGCATGATTTAGTTGTAGATTTTTTTGGTGGTAGCAATACAACAGGGCAAGCGGCTGAAAAATTAAGAAGAAGATGGAAAACTTTTGAAATATCTCGGGAATATGTTGCAACTTCAGTTTTTAGGTTCACGGAAACTTTACAAGAAGCAAGAGATTATTATAATTCAATCATGAATGGAAATTTAGTTGAGATTTACTCGAAAAATAGAGATTTGTTTGATTGGGCTGCCAATTCTTAGCATCTGCTTCAAGCTGGCTTTTTATAATAATTTAATCTATGTCTTGAGGGTCAAAAGGTTTATTTTCATCGAAAGGAAATACTCTTACACCGTTTTCTCTTACGAAAGTAACTGAAATCTTGGGATTGTTAAGATGATCTCTGCCTGTGGCTAATTGTTCTTCCCATTGTTGGAAAATAGGTTCTAATGTTTGAGGTGACATAACATAGATTTCTTCTAATGTTATGCCTCGATATATTGCAAATGACCATCGTGCATTACGATAATTGTTTATAATGTCATGAGTCGTATGGTGATTCGTACTAAACCCCGTTGCTGATGTTTCAAGGTTAATAGATTTCATTTCCCATTCACGATTATCTTCTGAGCGTGCATCATGACCTTCTCTGCCTGGAATAATTGTAAAATTCAGATAGATTAATTATTGTAGTACTTTTGCTCCATTGTCTTGAAAAATATCTTCAATACCATGTGCGTGGGCGAAAGTAGATAATCTTGAAAGACTGTTCCAAATGCTCTCAAGTTCAATTATTTTATGTTGATGATTTCTATCTCTAAATGTCATAAAAATACCTCTTTTTTTTGTTAGAAACAAATAAGTCTAGGCGGCTAGAATCTTGAAATTCTAGCCGCCTTGTTGCCTAAAGATTATTCTGCATCAATCCGCCTGCATGATGACGACTTCGTCGATATAGACGGCTTCGACTTCATCCAATGGACGGTTGACGGGGGCGAACCAAATGTACGGCGATTTGCCGATCAAAGGCTTCAGCGAGAAGGGCTTCGATTCGATGCGGACATACTTCTGCCCTTTGCATTTCGCGACAGGGATGTTTTCGTTGATGTAGAACAGGCCTGTGCCGTAAACGCCGAAATGGAGGGCGTCGCCGTCGTTGGCGGCGGCATCGCAACGGACGGAAACGACCAGTTTCCATTGCTTTTCGGTATCGTAGTAGTTGATTGGGATGGCATTCGTCTGGGCGGCCCATTCGCGATGGTTACCAGGCATGCGGAGGACTTTGCCCTGCGCGGCGGCGGGATCATCGATCATCTTGACCCAATTGCCTTCACCATGGAGATTAAAGCTGATGACGGGGAAGACGTCCCACGTGTCCATCGCCTTGCCCTTGCAAATCTCTGGAACATAGGTGGATGCACCAACAAGTGCACGGACGTTCTTCTGAAGGTTGACGGCATAGTCGCCAAAAGCACGTCCTTCGCGATACTGTCCCGCGCCTTTTGTCAGTTCGACGAATTCGTCGGCCAGTTTCACGATGTTGTTCAGATCAAGATCCGCGTCCTTACCAAGGAAGCGTTTCGTGCGGCTCATCTCCTGTGCGTACATGATCTGCACAAGATCGAGCGGGAGACGTTCACGACGGACGCGTTTCGCGAGAATCGGATCATCCTTCACGGCTTCTTCCGCGGCGGCGTAGAGTTTCACGGCCTCCATGACCTGCTTGGGCGTGAGCCAGCCATAGACGTTGGCGTTGTAGCAGCGGAGGTTGTATTGCGCTTTTTCGACGGCGTCGCAAAGGAAGTTGATGTACTTCAGAAGCGGCTGGCCGGCAGCGCCGTAGTAGCCGTCGAAGAACTTGTTGACGAGAGCCATTTCATCTTGATACGGATTCCACTGGAGGTGGGCGATGACCCATTGGCGCGGGCGGACGAAATCGCCGATCCAGCAACCCGCGTCGCCCTGTTCGAACAGACCGATGGCGTTATGGTTCGCGAAGAAGCGGATGTCGGGGGCGAGACCACGGTAGTTCGGCTGCGGGAGGAGGTAATTGCTGAAGTTGGTTACATAGTTCCAAATGAAGAGGTTGGGGGCGATGGCGCTCCAATCTTCAATATCCTTGCGGAAGCTAACATTGTCTGCACCAGTCTCCAGCGGTTGTGCGAAATTCATTTCGATGCTGCAGAGGCGGACAACGACGTTTTTGGCGGGCTTGGTGATTTTCGGCGCCTTGCGCGTATATTGGTAGGCGAGCGTCTCCATGAGGAAGTCTGGATACTCTTTCGCGATGTCCGCCGCGACGGCGTTGACGAAGCGGAGCAGCAGGCCGGACGGGCTGCCTTCCTCCTCTTCAATCGCTTTGCATTTAGCGCACTGGCAGTTGCCGCGCCAGTCGTTCTGTGAGATGGAGATCATGCCTGCAGCGGGATTCTGGCGGATTTTCTCCAAGGCGACTTTCACGAATTCCTTGCGCATCTCTTCGTTGGTGAGGCAGAGCTGATAACGGCCGTTCACGCGTTTGCCGTCGATTTCGCTGTACCATTCGGGATGGGCGTCGAAATACTTTTCTGGCGGGAGGAATTGGTAGAACGTATGGCACCATCCGATGATGGAGCGATGGTCGCCGTGGTCGGCGGGAATGCCCGCGAAATGGCCGTTGCATTTGATGTACGGCGCGAAACTCGCCTGCAGAGCACCTTTGTAGAATGTCTCGCGGCAGATGATTTTCGGGGCGTATTCGTGATTTTTCGCATTGACGACAAGTGTCGGTTTGTGCGGAATCGTGCGCTCTTCGGGCGTCCACCAGCAGACGCCGACGTAGTCTTCGAGGAAGGTATAGACGGCGTAGAGCGGACCGCGCGGCATCTGGCCGTTGAGGTAGATGTCGTTGCCGTTGAAGATGATGGCGATTTCGTCAGGCTTCGCGTTGGCGAACGTCGGATCTTTGAAGACGGTGGCGGACGCCTTTACAGGGCCGACGATGAAAGCAGGCTTGCCGGCGGGGCGGTCTGCTTCCGCAACGATGGCGAACGTGTTTCCCGTGACGTCTTTCAGATGGCTGGCAAGCTCTGCGGCGGCCGTTTTCACGACGGGCGCGGGATTGTCAGGCGTGACGATGATGTAGTCGCTTTTGCCTTGATTTGAGATTTGGACGGTTTGCGCGACGGCGGCGCCGCCCAGACAGAGAAGACTGAGAATCCTTGTGATTTTCATGATGATCCCTTTTGGTTGTGAATTACTGGAACTGATTGAATATTATTAAAGTTGAAATGGTTTTCAAGTTCGGCCCTTTCAGGGCCGTAGTGGTAGGGGGGCGGCACCCCAGGCTTCTCTACGCTCAGCCTGGGGTTACTCGGATTTGGCCCTTTCAGGGCCTTAGCGGCTACTTAAAATCAATCCCAAGACGTGTGAATTGGGCGGAGGTGTTCAGGAAGGCGGCGGTCATCCAGAAGACCATCCAATTTTCCGCGTAGCCGCCACGAAGAACTTCAACTGGCTCAAACGGAGGACGTTGCGCATAATTCGTATGCTGAATCTGTTCGCCTTGGCTGCCGTATGCATCGGTCATCTGGCCGCAGTTGACGAACATCGGAACGACGAGTTTCTGCCAGTCGGGGCGGTTCAAATCGCGGCCGATTTTCCACAGATGCGGGAGGACGAAAATGCCGAAGACGTCCAAATGCATGTTCTGGACAGAAACGGCGGTCCATGCGCGGCTGATGAAATGGTTGTCGGCAAGACGGCTCGGCGGCATGGGAATATCCCACAACTGGACGTAGGTCAAGAAGACTTGCGTGGCGTGTTCGGTTGCTTCCAAATACTTGCGGTCCTTTGTGATAAGCCATGCGGCGTAGAAGGCGTACATCGCGCAGACGGCACCTTCCTTGTCTTCGCAACGCGCGTCCAATGTACCGCCCCAATAGGGCTCTTCCATGGTGATATGACGTGCGATGTAGTAGTCGGCGAGCTTGAGGACGGCCTGTTTCATCCGTTCGTCTTTGAAAATCATGTAGGCGTTGGCGATTGGCGCGCCAAGCGTCGCTTCGCATGTATTGACAGGTTTCCAATCATCCTTCAAGATGCGGTTGACGAAGACTTCCGTGTTTTTCCGGCAGAATTCCAACCACGTCACCTTGAGGGGCATGTTGTGTTCCGCGCGATCCCGCAAGGCGGATGTAAATGTCTCAAGGGCTTGGCCTTGCGAAACAAAATCCTTGCCGCTCCATTTCTTGGTCGGCACATCGTAGCGGACGCAGAAGCCGTTTTCATCGTAGGGCGATTTGCACATGAAATCGATGGATTCCTCCGCGCGTTTCTCCCATTCCGGATCGCCGCACAGCGGACCGAGAATGGGCGCGACATAGCCGAACGTTTCGCTGCGGCCGCACCATCCATAGACGATTTCGACGGCCGCGGGGAAGCCGACGGGATGGAACAAGCTGCCTGCGACGCCTTCTTCGCGATGGTAACGCGTGAGCGCGTAGGCGTATTTTCTGCGGACGAGCCGCTGTCCGTCGATGTAGGGGACGCGCGACGGCTGCCAGAAGTGGATGGCGTAGTCCATGGCGGGGCAGAAACCGCTGCCTTTCTTGAAGTTGGAGGCGACTTGGATGGCGAATGACTTCTCGACGGTCATGTCCGGCTGAAGCGTCATGCACGCATTCGGCATCTCCAGCCATTTGCGCTGACCGGCCTTCACGACGCCGTCCTTTCCGTTGCTGGAGACAAATCCCGTGTAGCACGCGAGTTCCGTCGCGTTCTCCAAATATTCGACGCCTAGCGACCACCATAGATCAGGCCGTTCCGGATTCGGAACGGGCGACGGCAGCGTGTGCAACGCGGCCATGGTTTGGTTGGATTGTTCGGACGACGCAAACGGCGCAGGATAGCGGTGTTCTTCATAGAAGCCCTTGCTGCCGACTGCTTTAGGAAGAACCGGAACGGCGCCGCTGGCGGCGCCTGACGGATTGCCGTAATAGAGGATGCCGGGCAGCAAAATACCGCCGAACGCTCCGGGCTGCTGCCAACGGGCGGATAGCGTGACATGCGGCAGCGGCGCGTTGCCTTTGTAATGCCAACGGCGTGTGATGAACAGCACGCCGTCGCGCCATTCGCAGGAGTCACGGCATTCGCAGATGCCTCCGTTCGGGAGCGTTACGACACCGCGCAGGACAAATCCGTCCAACGTCTTTTCGACGGCGTCGATTTTGCCGTGCGACCATGCCTGCGGATGGTTGTCCTGCCACTCCGTCGCGATGGACCAATGGCCTTCGGCGGGGGAATGGACGACGGCTTTGCCGTCGGAAAGCGTTAGGAGGCCGTCGGCGATGTCGGCCTTGAGGTTGCCGTTTGAGAACGTAACGGGCTGGGCGGCGGCTTCTGCGGCGACGAGGCTCCCGCAGAGAAGGCATGTAAGCATGGTTTTCATAGTTAATGATTAATGATTAATGATTAAGGATTCATGATATTTGTAGTTAGTTATTTACCGACTGTTGGCACAGCCGACGCAACGTCATATGTGTCGCCGTTTTTGCGGATGTTGATTTCCGCCTCGAAAATCCATGACGGATCGCCGCGCGATTCAAGCGTGGAGCGGATGGTCGTTTCGTTCGGCGTGACGGTGATGTCTTTTATAAAGGAATCGTCGATGACAAGATGGATAGGCTTGGCCAAATCCAGCATGTCGCGATTGAGCAGAATGCGCATCGTGTTGGCGGGATGACGAAGCGTCACGCTGTTTTGCGATTTGTCATAAGTCGCTTCAACGACCTTTGTTCCGCTGGCGTCCCATTTTTCGCCGCCGTATTCCAGCCAGTAGAACTGCGTGTATGTTTTCGCTGTTTCTTTGCCGTCGGCGACACGGCTGTCGGCGATGTTGCTCAGATCCCAGAAGACATGCGACGGAATTGGATTGCGGGTGAAACGGTCCAGCCAGCGGATGGCGTTTGTATCGGTTGATTCGCGCGGAAAACGCTCTTTTCCGGCGAGCCAGCCATCGTAATCGACGATGATTTCCTGCGGGACGATTTCGGGGATGTTGTCGCGGAAGCCATGGCCTCTGTTCGAATGGAGATGGAGGCGGTGGGGGAAGAGGCCTTGGTGGAGGTTGGCCATGATGTCAAGCTTCTGGGCGTATTCGGCGGCCTGTCTTGCGCGGTCGTAGGCGTTGTCGTTGGAGCCAAGCTGGATAAGGAACGGAAGATTCGCCAAGTTGTTGACGCTGATGCCGTTGGGATGGCCGGCGGACATGTTGGCGGCGGCAAAGCGGTCGCTCATGCGGGAGGCGATCTGATAGACGCCGTCGCCGCCGGCGGAATAGCCGAGCACATAGACGCGGTTGGGATTGACATGCTTGAAGGCGATGCAGTTTTCGATGAGGCGGTCGTAGAGCGGATAGGAGTTGGCGACGCAATGCAGATTCCATGTGTTCGTGACGCCGCGTGTCGCGACATAGATGCCGCATTTCACGGAACTTCTGTAGTAGATTTTCATGTGTTCCCACTGGCTGTCGTTGACTTCCGGCGCCGTTCCGCCACCGCCATGCAGGGCGATGTACAGGGGGTAGCCGCCTTCCGGTTCGTCACCGATCTGGTATAAGGCGAATTTCATGACGGAATCCTTATACGGAATGGCGGATTCGCCCATTTCCTTCTGGCGCTGAGGATCTTCCGTTATTTTCTTCAGGTATTGCGACCAGCAGTCCTTCTTGAAAGCGTCGATTTGCGCAGGCTGCAGCGGCTGGGCATGGGCGGCGGTCAGCATGAGCGTTATGGACAACATGAAAAAATGTCGTGTAGTCATAGAAGTGTTTTTGTTATTACCTTTCAATCAGGAACCAAAGGCTGTTGTCATCGGTGGTGACGGCGATGTTTTTTGCGTTGACGGAACGAGAGGCGGCGGCTGTGCCGTCGCCGTTCAGAACGGTGAATTTCACGTCGCCGTCAAAGGGCAGGGCGATGGTCGCGGGAACGATTTCGGAGACGACAGGCGGATCGGCCCAGCGGTCGCGCCCTTTGCCAGCGACCGTCGTGCGTGTTTCATTCCATTTGAAATTCGTGTTTTCCGAGCGTGCGGAAGCGGCCAGCAGGATGCGGCGGCTGTCCGCGATGGGCTTCTCGTCCAAGGCGATCATGCTGATGCAGGAGAAGGCCGGCAAGTCTTTGGGCCATGGGCGTTGGGCGATGTCGATTCGAACATCGCCGACCGTGAAGGAGCGGCCTGCGACATGGCCTGCGACGAGCCGTGCGGAAGGAAGGTTCAGCGTGGCCCATGCGCCGTCCGGATCGCCCGGAAAGATCCGATACGAGCCGTCTTCGCTGCAAGCGACTCCTTTTTCGTCCTTTATGGCCTTGCCGTCGCCTTCCACGAGAGCAGGCTTGTCGATGTCATCGACGATGCGGTTGACGAGTCGTTGCGAGACGCCGGCGATGGCTTCGCCGCCCAGTTGGGAGAGGAGGGCCACCGGGCCTTTGTGGTGGCTGGTGAGCGAGGCGATTTGGCTGCGCGGAATGCCGACGACGGTCTGCTTGGCGGCTGTCGGCATCAGGCGGTTGCGGTAGAGAATGGAGGCGAATGGCATGTGGACGAGCATGGAGTCACGGTGCGCTAATTGGAAATAGCTGCGGATGTACGGCTTGGAGTAATCACGCCCGAAATCGAAGTATGTGTAGCTGAAGAAGGCGTCCCAATCTTGGATGGAAGCGATGATGCTGTAGATGAGGAACAAATCGGCGGAGTGGTCGTTCGGCGCGGGGATGTTGTATTCGGAGACGCTGAACGGCTTGCCTTGGACGCGCCATGGGGAGAGCTGCGTGATGCAGCCGCCCGCCTGGCTGGCGATGTCGGCTGAGTTCGGAATACGGAAGGCGATGGTGTTGCCTTTCTCGTCTTTCGTGTAGGACGGATGTTGCCAGTAGGCGTGGATGTCGATGTAGTCGGAGATTTCCGTTTCGCGGAGCAGACCGCCGGCCGTGCCGTAGCTGACTTGCGTGTCCGTGACGGGCATCTTGCAGCCGATGACGTTGGTGACATGATTCTTAAGCCGTTTGGTCGTCGCCATTTCCGTGTCGATCAGGAAGGCGTAGAAATCTTCCGTGGGATTTTTCATGGAATTGTTTTCGGGAATGGGAATGCCTGTCGCGAGCGTGTATTCAGGCGGCAGTTGTTTGCCGCCGCCGCGGCGGATTTGGAAGTCTTTGATTTCCACGTCGCCGATCTTGTTGTTGATGGTGAAATTGACACGGTGGAAAGCGTCGTTGACGGCTATTGGAACATCACTGAAGACGGAGAATTCCTGCCATTCCGGCGTGAGGTCGCATTTGATTTTCAGACCGAGATTCTGCCATGGGTCGGCGTCCAGCATGATGTTGTGGATGACGGTCGATGACGTCACGCTGCGCGCCTTGAACGACACCGTGTAAAGGCCAGGCTCCAGTTTGATTTTCTTGATCTGCAGTTGCAGATTCCAATCCGCCGAGCCAGTCTTGGTTGTCTGCCAGTGGACGGCACCGTCGTCCGTCTGCGTGATGGTGGCTTCGGAACCGCCTGCTGTTTCTTTGGACCATTTATTCTTGCCGGAGACGACTGTTTCGCCGAGCGGCTGGAATCCTTTCTCCCAGACGGCGCGGAGAGCTTCGTCCGTTCCGTACTTTTTCTTCAGCCACGCCGTCCATTGGGAGGCGAATTCCGCTTGGAATTCCGGCGGAAGCTTCTTCAGATCGTCACGAAAATCCGTGATCATCGTGTTTTCGTTGTTCAATTCGATGCACATGATGCCGGGCGTGTCTGCGTAACGAATTCCCGTGGCCGTGTTTACGCGTCCAAGCAACTTGTTGGCGTAGTCTTCCTGATATTCAATGTACGGCGGATACCAGCGGTCCAGAATCTTGCCCATGCGGAAGGCCTGGATACCGCCTGGCTGATTGGGATACGTCCGCGCCACATGGAGGTTGACGTTGACCCAAACGCCTTGCTGGATGCAGTTTGCGACGAATTGGTCCAGTTTTTTGAGATTCTCTTCGCTGACTTCGCTGATCTTGGAATTCTTCCAGATGGCGGCATTGTTCCAGTTCGTGTCCATGAAATGGAGGCGCAGGCAGTTGAAGCCGTATTGGCGGAGGCGTTTGGCGAGTTTCTGGCCGTCTTCCGGCTCCGGAAAGCAGGCGTCGCCCGTCAGATTCGTGCCGAAAAAGCGCAACGGCACATTGCGGTCATCGACGAAATGGCCGTCTTTTGCACGGATAAATCCATGGGAACCAGCGGGTTCCTGCGACAGATAGCTGACATCCACGGGTGTGCCCGACGGCGCTTCAAGGCTTGGAATTTCAAAGGCGGTCCAGCCGGGCGTCTCAGGCGTGACTTGCGCGCAGACGGCAAGGCTTATCAGCAGGGCAATGGCGTTCAAATACTTCATGGTCGGTCATCCTCTTGTTACAATGATTGATAAATACCAATTAAATGTACATGGTTGAAATGGCAAGTCAAATTATATGGCGCATGCGGGAAAACGTGCTATCTTATTTTTGATGGAAGTTTTCACAGGCGGGCCGCCGTGCGCGTCCGCTTTTTCATTCAAAAAGTAAAATTAAAAAAGGAAAGACGGCATGAAGAAGGTTGTGTTGATTCTGGTTGACGGAATGCGTCCGGACAGTCTTGCGCTTTGCGGCAATCCGTTTGTGAAGGAAATGGAGGCCCATAGCGTCTATACATTGAAAGGGCAGACGGTTATGCCGTCTGTGACGCTGCCCTGCCACATGTCGTTGTTCCATAGCGTGACGCCACAGCGCCATGGCATTCTGACGAACACATACGTTCCGCAAGTCCGCCCGATCCGCGGCATCTGCGAAGTGATGAAAGCCGCCGGAAAGAAGAGCGCTCTCTTCTATAACTGGGAGGAACTGAAGGACTTGGCGCGGCCGGGCTCGCTCTGCTACGCGAATTTCGCCGCCGGACACGACTACGGTTATGAAACCGCCAACAAGATTTTGACAGACAATGTCATCCCGTTCCTGAAGACAGGTCTTGCCGATTTCACGTTCCTCTATCTCGGCTGGACGGATGAAGCCGGCCACGCAAAAGGCTGGATGGGAGAGGAATATCTCCGCTCCGTCGATGAAAGCTTCAAATGCATTGAAGCCGTCTGCCGTTCACTGTCAGACGACTATCTGGTCGTGCTGACGGCCGATCACGGCGGCCATGACCGCTCCCATGGCACGGAGATGCCCGAAGACATGACGATTCCGATTCTGTTCTATCATCCCTCGTTCACTTCCAAGGACTTGGGCGAAGCCAGCATCATCGACATCGCGCCGACGATCACGTCCGTCATGGGCGTCGCCGCCGACGGCGACTGGGAAGGCAAGGCGCTGGCAATCTAGATTTTCTAGATTGCGCCTATTGTATGGTCTTCGCCGTAAAAGACTGAACAACAGGATGTTTCAGCAGCACAAAGCCGGAGACGTTCTTGCATGCAAGAACGTCTTCTTCTTTGAAAACGGCCATATAGATTTCGCCGCATTCACGTTTGTAGTCGTATTGGATGTGGATGCGGCCGTCCGAAGTCTGGAAGCCGTCGGGATAGGAGATGCCTTTCCGTTCGTCCAGCAGGAGGCCGCCAAGCCATGTGCGGCCGTCGTCTTTTGAAATGTAGGCGGTCATGAAAGAGCGTTCCAGCGGAGCGTCCGGATTAGCGTGGCGAATCAGCAAGAGGTTGCCTGACTGCAACTTACGCAGGAAGAACCGTGCGCTCGCATTCGTGAAGGACGTGCGTTCGGGCGTCGTCCACGTATGGCCGCCGTCCGTTGAAATGCTTTGCGTCGTGCCGTTCGTGATTCGCATGTACATCAGCAGGGAGCCGTCCTTTCGTTCGACGATCATCGGCTCGTCGAATGTGGAAAGCTCCTTGGCGTTGCGCACATGGCCGATTCGTTCCCATGACTTGCCCATGTCACGTGACGCGAAGATGTTGACGCCACGTTGATTATCCAATTCTGGGAAGAATTTGAATTGCGGGCCTTTCGGATCTTGAAGCTTTTTTTCGATTTTTTCGTAGTTGGCGGGCCAAAGGGAGATGGGCAGAAGCCATGTGCCGTTGGAAAGAACTGTCGGCTTGTTGAGAGAGGCACCATGCCAGACGCGGACGGGTTGCGACCAGACGGGGCGGTCGCTGTCCGGATTGTCGCAGACGGAATACCATGAACCGGAACGGCCGTCGAAATAGCCGAGGCTCTGTGTGAAGAAGAGGAAAAGCCGTCCATCCGGCGCGGTCCATAGGTTGGCGACGACGGCCGAAAGATGGATGCCGCAATCCGCATAGCCCGGATCGAGAATGAATTGTGGCTTGGAGAACGTCATTCCGCCATCGTCGCTGTAGGCGAGAATGACGACGGCGTCTTCGTTGTCGCCGCCTGCGAACCACGCCAGCCAGACGCGTCCTGCAGGCGTGATGTCCATGCCGCAGCTCATCGTGTAGTCATCAACCTCCGGCCAGTAGCGCAGCGGCGGATCAGCGACGACTTTCGCAGGTCGCAGCGCCTTCGGCAGTTGCGTGGCCATGAATTCACGATACATATTGAAATCATATTGTCTGGTTGGCATGGTAAGATCCTCTGCAAGTGTTTGGTGAACAAATTACCATAATATGCATTTTGAGAAAAATCAATTCCTGCCGAGTTTTCAATGGGGCAGATGAGACAACTGAGACTACTGGGACGATTGGGCTTGATGGCGCTTCCTGTGGCATGAAAAAGTTTGCCATTGTGCGTCTATGGTTTACATTTTATAATATGAATAGCCATTCCTCCAAATATACCATGGACATGTGCCATGGGCCGCTGCTGCGCGAAATCATCGTCTTCGCGTGGCCGCTGTTCTGTTCGACGCTGCTGCAGCTGACGTTCACGTCCGCCGACCACATCGTCGTGGGGCGTTTCGCGTCGCCGATGGCCTTGGCCGCGGTCGGTTCGACAACGGTCGTGACGAATCTGATCGTCAACTTCTTCATGGGCATCTCCATCGGGGCGAATGTCCTGACGGCGCATTTCTACGGCGCGGGCGAGCATTCGCGGCTGAAGGACACCGTGAGTACGGCGATGACCATCTCCGTCGCGGGCGGCATTGTGACGGGGCTTCTTGGAATCGCCGTCTCGCGTTCCGTCCTGCTGCTGATCAACACACCGATGGATGTATTGGACAAAGGCGTGCTGTACATGCGCATCTACTTCGGCGGCATGCCGGCCATCATGATCTACAACTTCGGCAGCGCCATCCTGCGGGCAATGGGTGACACAAAACGCGCGTTGTATTATCTGACTATCGCAGGCATCATCAATGTCATCCTGAACTTGATCTTCGTCATTTGCTTCCATATGGATGCGGACGGCGTCGCGACGGCGACCGTGATTTCGCAGATGTTCTCCGCCTGTCTCGTATGGCGTGCCATCGCGAATACGGAGGAAATCGGCGGGCTGCGCATCCGCGATCTGAAGTTGAATCCTTCTATCTTCAAGCAAATCATCAAGTTAGGTCTTCCGGCTGGCTTCCAGAGCATCAGCTTCTCCATTGCGAATATTTTCATTCAATCGTCCATTAATTCGTTCGGTTCGCTGGCGATGGCGGGCAACACGGCGGCGCTGAACATTGAAATGCTGGTGAATTCAGGCTCCAGCAGCTTCCATCACACGGCCATCAGCTTTACTGGCCAACTATATGGGGGCAAGGCATTTGAGCGAATGAAGAAATTCATCTACTATTGCATCGGCATGTCCGAAGTCGTCGTCATGACGATGGCGCTGACGGCGCTGTATTTCGGGCCGCAGCTGATGCTGTTGTTCACGAAGGATCCGGTGGTCGTCGATTGGGGCATGCAGCGCATGCGCGTCGTGTTCGTGTTCTATTTCACGCATGGTTTCATGCAGGTTTTCAGCGGGACGATGCGCGGCATCGGCAAGTCGTTCGCGGCGTTCATCATCGTGCTGATCTGCGCATGCATCTTCCGTATTCTGTGGATTTTGTTTATCTTCCCGCATCACAGGACGCTTGGCGGCTTGCTGATGTGCTTCCCTGTGTCATGGCTGCTGGTTTCGGTCGTGTCCGGAATCTATCTGGCGATTGTCTTCAAAAAAGAACTTCGAGCCGCCACCGTATGATATCACTCAACATCAAGAAGGAGAGGAACATGCGAAAAACGTTGTTTGCCATTTGCATGGTTTTGCTGTGTGTCCTGCATGGGCAGGAGGAGAAGCCGAAGCCTGGCATCGACTGTGTCTGGCTGACGCATTCGGAGCCGACGGCGGACAGCGTGACCATCTGCTGGATGTCTCCCGAACCAGGCGAGTCGCGGGTGAAAATCGCATTGGAAGGCGAGCCTGAAAAAGAGATTGTCGTCGAAGGGAAACGGACGTTGCATCACGTGAAAGTTCCGATAACACTTGGTACGAAACACTATCAGTATCAAGTCTTTACAGGAGACAAAAGCTCCGTTCCGCGCCGTTTCAAGCAGTATCCGGATTTGCGGGAGCCGAGGGCGGAATTGCGCGTCATCATCATTGGCAATCGTGGTTACTGGAACGTGAAGGAGCGCAACTGGAAAGCCGTGTATGCTTTAAATGCGCATCTCGGATTGTCAGTCGGCGACAACGTGCCGTTGCTGTATGATGCGGATCATGTCGGCGAGACGGCTGTCCATAATCTGGCCAGATATGTGCGGCTGATCCGCTCCCAGATGACATGGTTCGCGACGACGCCGTTCATGCCTGTCATGGGCAATCACGACCATCAGATTCGCGATCGCGCCAAAGTCGAAAAGCGTCCCCTGACGGAGGAGGAGAAGAAGAATCCAATAGCGGTTTCCGCATACGATGTCGAAGGCCGTGCGTTCTGTGAATTTTTCCCGCTGCCGGACAACCGTTGGACATGGCATTTCGATGTGCCCAACACGAATCTCCGTTTTATTGGACTGGATTTGAATCATGATCGCGATTATGGGACGACATGGGGCTCATGCCATGCCTATCATCCTGAATCGGAACAGTATAAATGGTTTGAAAAGACGATAGCGGACGCTCCGGAAAAGTTTCGTTTCACACTACACAATTCCGCTCATTCGGTCGGAACGCTCAACAACAACGCGTTATGGAAACTTTTCAACCAATGCATGGTGAATTTCAGCGGCAACAGTTATATAGCGGCGCGAGATCGGATGAAAAGCGGAAACTATTGCTATACAACGTCTCTTCGCGGATTGGCGACTGCTAAATTCCGCCAGGGGGAGACGTATTATTCAGAAGGAATAGATAATTTCACGCTACTGACGATTACTGCGGACAAGATCCGAATCGAATTGCGCAAACTGGAGGACGGCAGTGTGT
Source organism: Victivallales bacterium (assembly GCA_017548425.1). GTDB lineage: Bacteria > Verrucomicrobiota > Lentisphaeria > Oligosphaerales > Oligosphaeraceae > UBA1407. The sequence continues at coordinate 5,201 of JAFZAB010000006.1, read as the reverse complement.
TGGACAAAGTCGTCGAACTACCATTGAACGACACGAAACTTCCCAAGGAGGAAAAGCCATGATGGATTGGGAGAAGAAAGACACGATTCGACAGATGGCTAACGATGACGACGGCTCATTGCCGCGTGTGCTGATTCTCGGCGATTCCATCTCGCTTGGCTATACGCCGCTTGTTGTGGAAAAGATGAAAGGAAAGGCGTTTGTGACGCGTCCCGCTTGTAACTGCGGGCCGTCTGAATTCTATTTGAGAGAACGCGGCAATATCGGTAAATGGCTGGGGGAGAAGCCGTGGGATGCCATCCATGTAAACTTCGGCATCTGGGATCATCATTTCATCAATGAAAAAGAGGAGATTTTCTTCTATGACCAGCATGCCGCCGAATTGGATGGTCTTGACCGTCCAGCGCGTATTAAGCTTATCGAATCCAAAGGCTTCCACACCCGAACAAGTCCTGAGGAATATGCTGAAAACACACGGAATATCCTGCTGGATTTGAAGGAACATGCCAGAAAGGTGGTCTTCGCGTTGAGCACGCCGCTTCCATCGTATGAAGAACGGTATTTCGGCATGGATTGCATCGCGGAATACAACGACATCGCCTGTGCAGTTTGCAAGGAGCTGGATGTTCCCGTAAATGACTTGTATTCAGTTGCGAAGCCATTACGAGAAGACCAGAAGGACGGTTGCCACTTCAGCAACTACGGATACAATATTCTGGCGGAAAAAGTTGTTGAAATGATTGCCGCTTATTTGGCGTTTTGAAAGGAGAATGGCATGTCGGAAACATTGTACAATGGAATCAAATTGCCGGAAGAATGGCCGCCGAAGGACATTGATCCATATGATTTCCAGCCCATGCGTGTGCCGTATCTTTCTAATCCGCCGGATGTTATCGATATTACGCTTGGACGGCAGCTTTTCTGCGATAATTTTCTTTATGATGACTGCGGCATGGTGCCGACGTTTCATCGTCCCGTGAAATACAACGGTAACCCATTGTTTGTTCCAACGACAAAATATGAACGGAATGAAGAACTTCCGTCTGCGACGGTGTCTAAATGCGGCGGCATCTGGCATGATCCTGTGGATAATTTGTTCAAGATGTGGTATATGTCGAGCTATCTCGGCAACATGGCATACGCGACAAGCCAGGATGGCATCCATTGGGAGCGACCGGAGTTAGATGTCGTTGCAGGAAGCAATCTTGTGTTGCCGTTGGATATCCATCCGGATTCGGGTACGGTTTGGCTTGACAAGGAGACGGCGGATGAATCGCAGCGTTTCAAGATGCTCATCCGCGAACCGAATCGGCCTGAAAAAGGCCATTTCCCCGCATTGATGTTTACCAGTGCGGACGGCATCCATTGGAGCAAGCCTGTTCAGACTGGCGATATGGACGACCGTAGCACCATGTTCTACAATCCATTCCGCCGCAAATGGGTACAGAGTATCCGTAGCTGGATTTCGCCGCAACGCAACCGTTGCCGCCTGTATTGGGAGGACGATGATTTTCTGCAATCGGGCCGCTGGCAGGATGGCCAGCCCGTCTATTGGACAGGAGCAGACATCATGGATCGTTCCCGCTACACTTTCCCTGAACTTTACAATCTTGATGCGAATGCTTACGAAAGCGTCATGCTTGGCTTCTATCAGATTCTACAAGGCCCGCCGAACCATATCTGCGAACGCGTGGCCGAACCTAAATTGACGGAACTTGTTCTGGCGACGAGCCGTGACGGATTCCATTTCTTCCGCCCTGATCGCACGCCTTTTATCGGCGCGCGGCGTGAGCCAGATTCGTGGGAATACGGCTATGTGGAATCGACAGGCGGCATTGCGCTGCTCGTCGGTGACGAAATGTGGTTCTATTATTCCGCCTACGGCGGCGATCCAAGCCGCGCGAGGCTCCACTGGGCCATCAACGGCATGTGCGGCAACGGCGCTCTCGGTCTTGCGAAAATGCGCCGCGACGGCTTCGCGTCATTGCGTGCCACGTTTGAAAACGCTTGGGTGAGGACACGAAAACTGCGTTTCACAGAAGGAAATGGCCTGTACGTCAACGCGAACACGACGGGCGAGTTGCTAACTGTTGAAGTGCAGGATGAAAGCTACCATCCGCTGCCAGGCTTCACGCATGCGGATTGCGTCGGTTTCCGCGGCAATTCGACATGCGCGGAAATCCGTTGGCGCGAGGCGGATTTTGCGAATCTGAAAGGACGTCCGTTCAGGCTTTGTTTCAAGATGAACCGCGGCGATTTGTATTCGTTCTGGACGGACAAGAATGGAAAGGGCGCTTCTGGAGGCTATGTGGCAGCCGGCGGTCCTGCTTTCAGCGGCAGTCGTGATGTGTGAAAATTATTAAGTTTCTAGATACAATGGCAGAAAGGAAAAAAGTATGAAGATTTCGATGTGGACGAGTTTTCTGTATGAATGGCAGCCGGAGGCGGCCATTTCCGTTTTGGCGCGGCATGGCTATTCCGCTGCGGAATTGTCAACCGAACATGCCCAGATGCTGTTGGACCGAGGCGACGCGGAAACCGAAGGCCGCAAATTCAAAAATCATTGCGACGCATTGGGTTTTGATATCCATCAGGGCCATTTCTACCTGTACATCAATTTGGCAGTAAAGGAAGAAACGGAAAAGATAAAAGTCTTCGACAACATGAAACGATGGTGCGATTTGTTTAATGCCATCGGCATCAAGGCGGGCGTTGTCCACGCCTGCAAAGGCCCCTTGGAGGAAGGTGGAAAAGAACGTTCCGCCGCCATGCTGGAGTCGCTTCTGGAATACAGCAAAGGGATGTCGTTCAGTTTCTGTCTGGAGAATCTCAAATCCGCCTATGCCGAATATGAAGACGTAAAAGGGCTCATCGACATGATCCGCGATCCGGAGCATCGGCTGGCGTATTGCCTTGATACAGGCCATGTTGCGTGCACTGTCGGAGACTGCGCGGAATATGTTCGCAAGGCGGGAAGCGAGCTGAAGGCGCTCCATGTGACGGATTGCCTTGTCATCGGCGGCAAGAAGGACGACCACTACTTCCCGTACATTCATGGCACGATTGACTGGAAGGCGTTCATGCAGGCGTTGCGCGACGTGAATTATCAAGGGCTTTTCAATTACGAAGTGCCGCGCGAACGCGGCGTTCCAGAGGAGATTCTCATGGTCAAACTGGACTACGCCCGTGAATTGGCGAAGGCTATGATGCAGATGTAAGGGCCTAGTATTCTAAAATCCTAGAATACAGGTAGATACATCATTTTACTATAAAAGAAAAGCGTTCCCTGTAAAAATGGAAACGCTTTTCTTTATAAAAACTATTGCATGTAAATGTTAGTTGGAAGGATTGCGCTGCCAATCCTTCTTCAGATCGGAGTAGGCCCGTGATTCGACGTGACCATCCTGGAAGACGCCGTTGAAACGCTGTGTGTGGATTCGGTTGATACGGCATGCGGTGTTGCTGATCGTCAGATGCGAGTCATTGTACAGCTGCGGGTCATTACCGGTAGAGCAGTCAACGAGGGAAATGGTCGCGGAGGGCTTGGTGAACTTGCCAGTCTTGGGGCAGTCAAGATTGCCCAACGTGCCTTGTCCATACAGAACATTGCCGTTCGCATTGCGGGTGCGGCCGTAGTTGTTCTTGAAGGATGGATCAAGATCCGTGCGATAGGCGTTGCCCCACGTCTGATTGATGTCTTTGGGATCAGCGGCGGGGCAGATGTACATCTTCTTGTCGCCGACATATTCTTTGGTGTAATCGCAGTACCACATGAGTTTGCCGCTCCATGACGTTGACTGGAAGCAGTAGATCGGTGCCGTGTAATCTTCATTGTCCGATTCGTACATCATCAAACCAATGCCAAGTTGTTTGAGGTTGGACGTGCAGGAAATGGCGCGGGCCTTTTCACGGGCCTTCGCCAGGGCGGGCAGCAGCATGGCTGCCAGAATCGCGATAATCGCGATGACCACCAACAATTCAATCAACGTAAATTTCAATACGCGTTTCATCTTGATTTCCTTTGTTTTACCTTTTGTTACATTTGTTTGACAGCAGTTTTTTTCAACTGCTCCGCTATTTTAATATAACTTTGATATGGATAAATTTCAATATGTATCGATAATTTTCGATAAAATATGCCTGCGGCTACCACGCATATCTGGCAACTGCGGTTTCCAACATGATTTTTAGTTCTATTATTCTTTTCTTGATATTGTTTGATAGTGTGTTATAATGTGCTACTGACAGGAAGAATTGTTTATGGTTATGAAACCACAAGGAGTATTGATACGATGAAAATACTGTTGACCGGAGCCAATGGATTTGTCGGCAACCGAATAAAAAACACATACGAGAAGGATGTCATCGCTTCGCCGTCGTTGCGAAATGTTTCTGAAGACGACGTGAAGCGGATCGTGGAGGAAAGCGGGGCGGAAGCCATCGTCCATACCGCCGCAATTTCTGACATTGGCGTTTGCCAGAACAATCCGCAGCAATCGTATATCGCCAATGTCATGCTGCCTGTCTATCTTGCGAAGGCGGCGAAAGGGAGAAAATTGGTCTGCTTCAGTTCAGACCAAGTCTATAGCGGCAGCCAAAGCGACGGGCCTTATTCGGAAGATGACGTCGGCACGGCGAACATCTATGCTGAGCATAAGCTTGAGATGGAGAAGCGTGTTCTGGACATTGATCCGAACGCCGTCATGCTCCGTGCGGAATGGATGTACGATGTCGTCTCGACAAGAGGGAATTACATCAAGAGCGTCTTGGACGGCTATTTGACGTTCAGCAGCCAGCAATACAGGGGAGTCACCTATCTGCGGGAAGTTGCGGAGAACATACCGAAAGTCATCGCCCTGCCGGGCGGCGCGTATAATTTTGGCAGCGAGACGGATGCCTCCATGTTTGAAATCACGCGGGATTTGCTGGCGTATCTTGGACGGCAAGGCGTCGTGAAAGACGCCCCGCCGCGGCACAATCTGTGGATGAATTGCGGCAAGGCGGCACGCTACGGCGTGACATTCAGCAATGTATTGGACGGACTGAAACGCTGCGTCGATGATTATCGTCTGCGTAGATGCACAGATTGATTAAGAGCTTAAAGCTTAAAGCTTAAAGCTTAAAGCTTAAAGCAAGGGATCTTAGGGATTTGTAGAATTAATCATTAATCATTAATTATTAGTCATTAGTCATTAGTCATT
>JAFZAB010000068.1 GCA_017548425.1 Victivallales bacterium | reverse complement strand
CGAGACATTTGGCATCATGCTCTATCAGGAGCAGATCATGCAGGTGGCGCAAGCCGTCGCAGGCTTCACGCTTGGTTCTGCGGACATCCTCCGCCGTGCTATCGGTAAGAAGAAAATCAAGCTCATGGAATCCATGTACGCTCAATTCATCGAAGGTGGCGAGAAGAATGGCTATCCGAAGGAGAAGTTGGATGCTATTTGGGAGAAGATCAAAATCTTCGCGGGATATGGCTTCAACAAATCGCATTCCGCCGCGTATGGCTTCATGTCGTACCGTACCGCCTACTTGAAAGCACATTACGCGCCTGAATTTTTGGCGGCCAACATGACGTCCGAACTTGGCAATTCCGAACGGACGGCTTTCCTCCTGAAGGAATGCCGCAAGCAGGGCATCAAAATCCTACCGCCAGACGTAAATGTCTGCGACGTCGGTTTTTCTGTTTCAAACGAACAGATTTTCTTCGGCCTTGCCGCCATCAAAGGCATCGGTCAATCAGCCGTCAGCGGCATCATCAGCGCACGTGAAAAAGGCGGTCCGTTCAAAGATATCAATGATTTCTGCGAACGCGTCGAAGGCAACGGCAAACGCCTCATGGAGAATCTCATCAAGGCGGGTGCCATGGACTGCTTCGGCCTTAAACGGTCACAACTGCTTGCCATGTCGGATGAAGCTCTCGCCGCCGCGCAACGTTCCCAAAAGGACCGCAAGAGCGGACAGCGCTCCCTCTTTGATTTGCTCGCGCCAGAAGACCAGTCGATGACGAAAATCAACGCTCCGGACATTCCGGAATGGCCCATGAAAGAGAAGCTCGATTACGAAAAGGAACTGCTTGGTTTCTACGTCAGCGGCCATCCGATTGCGGAGTATCAGGAGCAAGTCGATACATTCCAATCGGACGATCTGAGCGAGCTGAACGGAATTCAGCAGAACACGACCGTCCGTGTCGGCGGCTTCCTTAGCCATGTCGTGCAAAAATTTACAAAGAATGACAACAAACCATGGGTGATTCTCACGCTTGAAACACGCGAAATCACGATGGAATGCCTTGTCTTCAACGAAGCCTACCAGAAGACATTGCAGGAATTTCCGAACGTCTTCACGCCGGATACCGTCGTACTCGTCGAAGGCGAAGTTTCCCGTCGTGACGAAGACGAGTCACTCAAACTCATCGGTCAGCGCGTCATTCCGATTTCCGCCGCGCCCGAACTGTTCACATCATCGCTTCATCTCCGCCTCCATGAAAAAGACATGACGGCGGATAAACTCACTCAAATAAAACAACTTGTGAAAGAGAATCCGGGCGAGACGCCGCTTGTTTTCTGCATGCTCTGCAATTCAGGCGATGTCGTCTTCTCCGGTAGCGATGACCTCCATGTCAACAATACGCCCGCCTTCCGGGAAGCCGTTGGGCAGTATCTCGGCAAGGATGGAATCCATTTCAAATCAGACCATAAACGCCCTGAATCCAGCCGCAAACGCCGCTGGTATCCAAAAGATTGATGTATTCTGGATTTTCTGGAAGTTCTGGGTAGACTGGATAGACCAATCTCCAAAAACTTCCAGAGTTTTCTGCTTCAACCATCCTCCTCCCCAAAACCTTCAGAAAAAACTATGAAAACATATCGTGTCGGTCTCATCGGTTGTGGTTTCATCGGTAAAGTCCACGCATACGGGCATTTGAACATCCCGCTTTTCTTTGATCTGCCGGGCTACAAATCCAAAATCACGATGGTTTGCGCCGCCCATCCGGAAAGCGCGCGCAAAAACGCGGATAAAATCGGCGATGACATTCAGACCACCACCGATTTCCGCGACATCACGGAAAATCCGGACATCGACATCGTCGATATTTGCACGCCCAACGACCAGCATTGCCCCGCCCTTCTTTCCGCCATCGCCAACCAGAAACACATCTATTGTGACAAGCCGTTGACGGCTACGCTTGAAGAGGCGGAACAGATTGCCGCCGCCCTGAAAAACTACCATGGCACGGCGCAGATGACATTGCAGAACCGCTTCCTGCCAGCGCCGTTACGCGCCAAGCAGCTCATCGACGAAGGCGCCATCGGCGACGTTTTGGAATTCCGCACGGCTTATCTCCATGCAGGCAGCGCGGATCCGAAAGCGCCGTTGAAATGGAAGCTTTCCGGCAAGGCCGGCGGCGGCGTCATCGCGGATCTCGGCAGTCATATTCTGGATTTGACGGAATATCTCATCGGCCCCTTCGAGAGCCTTCTCGCGACGACACACATCGCCTATCCCATGCGTCCTTCCGCCGATGACCCGTCGAAGATGGTTCCTGTTGATGCAGAGGATAATATGAATGTCATCGTCCGCCTGCCGAACGGCGCTTCGGGAACAGTCACGGCTTCCAAAATCGCGACGGGTGCGGAAGATGAAATCCGTGTCGAAATCCATGGCTCCAAAGGTGCGCTCCGCTTCAACGGCATGAAACCGCACGGCCTGCAATTCTACGATTGCTCCGCGCAAGGCTCGCCGATTGGCGGCCGCCGCGGCTGGACGACGATTGATACAGGGCAGCGCTTCCCCGCGCCTGCCAACTTCCCTGGCCCGAAATTCGCCATCGGTTGGCTGCGCGGCCATATGCAGTGTCTCTACAATTTCTTGGACGCCGTCCACAACGGCCTGCCTGGCAATCCAGGCCTCATGCGCGGCGTGGAAGTCCAGCGGATGCTGAAAAAAGTGCGGCAATCCGCTAAAGAAAATGGCTGGGTAAAAATCTAGAAATCTAGAATCCTACAATCCTAGAAACAAAAACAGCCCGCATGCGTTTCCACATGTGGGCTGTTTTCTTCAAATATATTTTGTCTTCAGCCTCCCGTGTCTTGCGTTCAGCCATTCAATCCGCCGTGGCGGCGGCCCGTCTCTCCTGTAGCCTGTTACGCAAAAGCTTCAGTTGCTCAATATCCACTCCCAGAAGATCCATGATTTGAACATCGCTGTAGTGACGGACTTCCAATTTTTCAAGAAGCTCTATCTTAACTTTTTCTTCTTGTTTTTTCATCAAATACTCAGTATAGTTCCACATGTCTTCAGCCTCCCGGGTCTTGCGTTCAGCCATTCAATCCGCCGTGGCGACGGCCCGTCTCTCCTGTAGCCTGTCACGCAGCAACTTCAGTTGTTCGGCATCAATTCTTAACAACTTGATAATTTGCTTGTCACTGAAATGAGAAGCTTCCAGTTCTTCAAGAAACTCCATCTTATCTTTTTCTTCTTGTTTTTCTTCAGCCTTTTTCATCAAATACTCAGTGTAGTTCCACATGTCTTCAGCCTCCCGGGTCTTGCTTAAACCATATTTCTTATGAAGCTCCTCAAGCCGTTCCAACGGAGGAGCGATGTTCGTCAGCAGCAACTGCAAGTAGCGAATCTCATCGTTTACAGGATATGCCGGATTGTCGTTGAACCGGACGGTGTAGCCTTCTAGCAGATCATAGTCCTTCTTTTCGGCGGCGATGCCTCCTTCGCCAAAAACGCGTTCCCCCATAAGGAAGAAGTGGTCGATGGATGGCGGCTCGTCTTTGTCCAGTTCCGGACAGAACCACAGCGAATAGCATTTGCAGATGCTTCCGTAGTCGCTCCCCGAAAATGTGACGCCACGTTGCATGGATATCGTACGGCATAGATAATATACCATACGTGATTCAATTGGATAGCCAGGCTTGTCTTTTTTCTGTACTTCGATGTTGATGACCACGCCAATCGATTTGTCGGGTCGATTCGGCACGGGTAACAGGAGGACAACATCAAACATCGTCGTTCCCTCCGCCAACTGCCTGTCTTCTACGTTGCCTGTCCTGACGCTTTCCGGCGGCGCCTCCCCTGGATGGACAGGTATCTTGCGGATATCCACCTCAGCGTTTGGAAGGTACTCCGTCATGACCTGTTGGACATCGAGCTCTTTGAATTCGTCGATGAAATGCACCAGAAGCCATGCAAGCACCTCCCGATTGCTGAAAATCATCTTGATGAGAGGATCTCCGCTCGGATCGTCCTGTCCCGAAAGCATGTTCTGCCCCAGTGCACTGAATTGATATTTTGTGTCTTCTTCCATAGCCGTTCTTCCTGTCGTCTCCATCCTTTCTCCCCATGATAAATGGTGACATTGATACAAGATAGCACGGCAAATTCCAAAATCAATAAAAATATATAAAAAAATACTGATATAGATATATTTTATGACTTTCAATGACTTTATATGATTTACTATGACTTTATATTACTTTTCATGATTTTGTATGATTTTTCTACCATTTCATCAAACAAAAACAGCCCGCAGGCCATGAAGGCTTGCGGGCTGTCTTGTGCAATCTTACCGTTAAGGATTAACGAGCGTAGTACTCGATAACCTTCGTGATTTCAATATTCGTCGGGATTTCTTCGACCAGCGGCTCGTGGAGAACCGTGACCTTGATCTCGTCTTTGTTGATTTCGAGATAGGGCGGCAGAACGGCGTCGTTCAGCTTCGCGATTTCAGCGATCTTCGGGGAGCGTTCCGCGCTGATGGAAACGACCTGACCAGCCTTCAAACGATAGCTGGCGCGGTCAACGATCTTACCATCAACCAACACATGGCGATGGGACACGATCTGGCGGGCGGCGAAAATCGTGCTGGCGAGGCCGGAACGATAGACGACGGACATCAGACGCATTTCAAGATTACGGAGGAGCTTGTCACCCGTGATGCCTTCACCGCGCTTCGAGTTCTCATAGATGAAGCGGAGCTGATGCTCGGTCAAGTTGTAGAACGTCCTCAACTTCTGCTTTTCGAGGAGCAGTTCGCCGTAGGTGGAGAGCTTGCCGCGGCGTTTGGTCGGGCCATGCTGACCAGCAGGATAGTTACGCGCCTTTCCGGCGGTTCCGCTGCCCTGTCCACCGTCACCGGCGGTTCCCGTATTGGCCGGGCAATTCGCCATGCCCCACAGGCAGTAGCCAACTCGACGGCACAACGTGTGCTTCGGGCCTTTCACACTCTTTTTCTTTGCTTCATCAGCCATGGTCTTTTCCTTTGTGCTTGCTCTTCTCCTACGATGTCAACTGGCGCCGCCTTTTGTCGTCCCCGCTCCATCATGGAGCCGAGTTTCCGGCCAAACGGATGACCGGAGGCGACTAATCGCACGGAAAAAAGTCATTTAATTTAATGCATGAATAGTTTTTAGCAAATTTTCAAGTATATTTTATCCTGTAACCAACCCATTCCATGCCTTATTGTGCCTTTATCAGGAACACGACACCATGCCAGAATCGTTTATTTTCAATGCCAAGCCTTGGGAAACGCCGGAAATCTGCTGTTTGGACAGACTTCCTGCTCATGCGACTTTCCATCCGTATCCGACCGCCGAACTCGCTCGCGCCCGCAATCCACAGGACTCCCCATGGGTCATGTCTCTTGATGGTGATTGGAAATTCAAACTCGTCGATAATCCAGAGACGATTGAATGCGAGTCGTTTATGAAACCGTCCGTCAAAACGGACGGATGGGATGACATCACCGTGCCAGGCAACTGGACGACGCAATGCTTCGACAAGCCATGGTACACGAACGTCGTTATGCCGTTTCCAAATTATCCGCCGCATGTTCCCGCTGAAAATCCCACGGGACTGTATCGCACGACGTTCACGCTTCCTAAAGAATGGCAAAACCGCCGCGTCGTCATTCATTTTGGTGGCGTTGAAAGCTGCTTTTTCGTTTATCTGAACGGCAACCAAGTTGGTTTCGCGAAAGACTCCCGCACACCGTCTGAATTTGATTTGACGCCGTTTGTAAAGACTGGCTCCAACACGTTGGCTGTCAAGGTCATCCGTTGGAGCGATGCGTCGTTCATCGAAGATCAAGACCATTGGTGGATGGCGGGTATTCACCGCAGCGTCTATCTCTACACGACGGAAAGCGTCCATATCGCGGATGTCTTCGCACGCGGCGGCGCGGATGGAAAACTGCGGCTTGAGCTTCGCGCGTCCTTTGGTGATGCGCAACCTGTTGATGGTTGGCGTTTCGCAACTTCTGTCTTCGGGCCGGATGGCGCGGAAATCGCTGAAGGCACGATGGAAGCGGCGATTCCGCCGTCGCTTGGAGCGGGTTCGGGCAATCGTGGCAACCGCGTGGAAAAATCGTTGCAGTTCAATGATGTGGCGCTTTGGTCAGACGAAACGCCGAATCTTTACATGCTTGTCGTTTCATTGTTGAATCCAAACGGCGACATCGTTGAATGCACATCGGTCCGCTTTGGTTTCCGGACGGTGGAAGTCAAAGACCGTCAATTACTTGTGAATGGCAAGCCTGTTCTCATCAAAGGCGTCAATCGTCATGATTTCCATGAACGCTACGGCAAGACCGTTCCGCGCGAAACGATGCTGCAAGACATCAAGCTTCTCAAGCAGTTCAATTTCAATGCCGTCCGCACGTCACACTATCCCAACGACACGTATTGGTACGATCTCTGTGACGAATATGGCATATACCTTATAGATGAAACGAATCTGGAGGCCCATCACTACTATGGCAACCTCTGCGACGATCCACGATGGACGAACGCCTTCCTCTACCGCGCCATGAACATGGTCCAGCGGGACAAAAACCATCCGGCCATCATCTTCTGGTCGCTCGGAAACGAATCTGGCTACGGATTCAATCACGATGCGATGGCGGGTTGGATTCGCGGCATTGACGATTCACGTCTTCTCCACTGCGAAGGTGTCCTCACGAAATATCACCAAGGCTACAACGGTTGGCCAAGCGATGCTTCCACACGCGCGACGGATGTCATTGCACCCATGTATCCGGACATTGAAAATCTGAAGAAATGGTCCAAGCTTTCGACGGATTATCGCCCGCTCATCTGCTGCGAATATTCCCACGCCATGGGCAATTCCAACGGCAATCTGAAGGAATATTGGGATGCCTTTGAAAATCTGCCCGGCCTGCAAGGCGGCTTCATTTGGGACTGGGTTGATCAAGGCCTGCTCAATCTTGACGACCAAAATCGCGAATATTGGTCGTACGGTGGCGACTACGGTGACCAGCCCAACGACAAGAATTTCTGCATCAACGGCATGATTTGGCCGGACCGCACGCCGCATCCATCCATGTATGAATTCAAGAAGCTTGTGCAGCCGCTCGCCGTTGAAGCGCGGAATCTCAACAAAGGCTCCTTCACCATCCGTAACAAGCGTTGGTTCACGACGTTGGATGATCTCCAATGCCATTGGACGCTGACGACCGGCCAGCGGACGTTGCAGGAAGGCGACATTGACGTCGCAGGCATTTCACCGCGCGAAAGCCGTGACATCGTCCTTGCGGATTTGCAGATTCCGGAACTCCTGCCGGGCGAAGAATCTTTCGTCAATTTCACATTTACGCGAAAGGAAGCCAACGATTGGGCGGAGGCCGGTCATGAAGTCGCATGGGAGCAGTTTGCGATGCCGTTCTCCGCGCCGCCGGACCGTCCATCCGCGCCGTTCGGTAAATTGCAACTGAAAAAAGCGTCGCCGATCGAAATCAACGGCCGTCATTTCAAGATGACCATCGACCGTTCGACGGCTCGCATCAAGACGTTCTCTTGGCAGGACAAAGCGCTTATCATTGATGGCCCGCGGCTCAATCTGTGGCGTGGACCGACGGATAATGACGGCGTCAAAGCATGGTCTGGACAGGATTGGAAACCGCTTGGAAAATGGATCAAGGCGGGATTGGACAAACTGTCGCTCCAGACGGTTTCCTGCGATGTTGAAACCATTGACGGCGGTGCGGTTATCGCTGATCTCTGCAACATCTGGATCGGAGCAGATGCGGAGGCGCCAATCTGCCATCAGCATCGCTATCTCATTCTGCCAGACGGAGAAATACTGGTCGAAAATCTCATTACAATTGATCCGAAATTGCCGGATTTGCCGCGTGTCGGCGTCACGATGACATTGGCGCCCGCTCTCGAAAATCTGGCGTGGTTCGGTCGTGGCCCGCACGAATCCTACTGCGACCGCAAGGCAGGAGCGCGCGTCGGCGTGTGGCAGGGGACTGTCGCAGAACAATATGTCCCATATGTCGTTCCGCAGGAACATGGCAACAAAACAGATGTCAGATGGATGGCGCTGGAAGCGGGTCCGTCCGACGCGGGGTTGCTCTTCCAGGCTGAAAACCGCCTGCTGGAATGCTCCGCAAGCCATTACACGGCGGACGATCTTTTCAAAGCCACCCATATCAACGAACTCGATCCGCGAAGCGAAGTGTTCGTCAACATTGACTATGGTCAACGCGGCCTCGGCGGCGCCAGCTGCGGGCCAGACACGTTGCCGCAATATCGCCTCGAACCGGGCGTCTATAGTTTCTCCTATCGTATCAAACCATACATCGCCGAATAATTTCCCGTGAAGAGCAAATTCTTCATCTATGTCCTGCCGTTGATCCTTGGAGTCGTCGCCACGATTCTGATGCTCAACGCACCGCAACCGCAGAAGGGCGCCGCGAACAAACCAGTCGCGGTTGGCTCTCCTGCGGACGTGCCTGTCGTGCCGTCGGAAAAGACGGATGAACAGCCGACGACGAAGGAAGAGGAAAAAAAGGACGGCGAAACGGAATCAGCTGAAAAAACGGAAGAGACGGAAGAAACCGAAGAGGAAGAGAAGGAGGAGGCAGACGAACCAGTGGAGCTCGACAAGTTGCGCGAGGCTTTCATCAACCATGCGAAGACCATCAGCCAGAACGAGTTATGGCTGGAATTCATCGCCAAGGAAGATGCTTTGGTCCGTTGCGTCAAAGCCGTTGATTCCATCGCGGCGGGAGACATACCAGTCGAGCCGTTGGATTTTCTGAAGCCGAAGACGCCTTTCTCCGCTTCCTTGAACGCGTTAGGACTGCTCGTCGTCACTATGGAATCCATCATGCGCTATAAAGCCGCCATGGACGCTTTGCATTCCATCGATATGCAGGCCGCGGCGGATCTCTACAACGAAATCGAACCCGTCTTGAATGCGATATTCCACGAACTTGGCTATCCGGAGACGGTAACGTTCCGTGCCAAGCTGACGGAGGCCTGCACAGTCATTCTGGAGACGCCGGTCATGAAAGGCGAAGGCGGTCTTGTCCATATCGCCGCCAATCTCTACAAATATTCGAATCCGCAGCTGGAAGAGCTTCGTCCCGTCCAGAAGCTTCTTATGAGGCTCGGTGAGAAAAACCGCGAGGAGATCCGCAATCGCGTCACGGAATTCTCCAAACTGTTGAAGCTCTATGCGGAATGACAGGGTAGGGCACACTCCCGTGTGATTGCTCAAATATCCGCAAAAACAATAATTCCTTCAATACTTTATGAATAATTCCTTTTTTCACTATTGACTTTTTCAAGCAACAGTACTATATTTATAGCCGAAATTGATTTTTTAGTCAATAAAAAGTCAATCTCAATCGTTGGCAACCACAGAAGATAGAAGAAAATTAGACAGAAGTAGGTAGAAGCATGTCATTCCTTGATTCTCTTAAAGCTCTCTTTGGCGGCAGCAAGAAGCCTGCGGCCCCCGCCCCCGCAGCAGCACCCGCGGCAAATCAGCAGCAAGCTCAGCAGCCCGCCACCAATAATTCCACCGTTTCGCGTCCGACGAATCGACAGGTCTTTGAAGGCCGTCGCGTTGAAACGCCGGAATGGGCGCAGGGTCTTTCTGCCTCTGAACTGATCACCGTTCTGAAGCAGAACAATAAGTGCAAATTCGTTCCTCTGTTCGAAATGAAGACCATCATGACGACGAAGGTCGGTCCGGATGGCAACCTTGTTCCTGAATACAACGGCGTGGCCGGCAGCTGCGGTGCTGTCAAAGCCGTCGGCATGAAGGTCGCCCAGCAGAACGGCATGCAGAGCGCCTACCGTTATTTTGACTTGAACAACGCCTATCGTTGCTGCTGCGACAATCCGAAAAAGTGCCCGTTCTATCTGAACGCCGTCGGCGAAAACGAAACCGTCAACGCCCGCCGTCACTAATCGCTTCGCGGTAATCCAATCAATTGACAAAAGGGCTGTTGCGAACCTTATGGTTCTGCAACAGCCCTTTTTTTTGAGAATAAAACACCGAACAACGCGATTTTAGCCTAAAAACAATTGTTTATTTCTAGTATTACGCTTCAAAATGGTTTTTCCAGGCGAAATCGGAGGCGGGACGATGCTCTGCATGGAGATGCGCAGGTTTGGCATCCGCCGCAGGATAGCCCAGCGGAACCAACGCGACGGGAACATAATCCTTGGGAAGATTCAACTCCTTCTGCAACGCCTTGTGGTCGAAACTGCCCACCCAGCAAGTGCCGAGGCCTTGTTCGGCGGCCTCCAGTTGGATGTGATCGACGACGATGGCGCAGTCGATCGGACCAATTGGTTCGCCTTCGTGGTTGTACCAGCAGACTTTCGAATCGTAGCAGACGACGAGCGTCATGGGAGCGCCGAACTGGTAGGCCGTGCAGCGGCGGATTTTGTCGAGAATGGCGGGATCATCGACAATTAAAATACGCTGCGGCTGGTTGTTGCAGCCAGTGGGGGCCAACGAAGCGGCCGCCATGATGGCGTCGATTTTTTCTGGCTCGACAGGCTTGTCGCTGTATTTGCGCAGGGAGTAGCGTGCTTTGGCAAGTTGCAGAAAGTTCATGGTTGTCTCCTCTAGATAAGATAAGTTATATCAACGGGTTGAGAATGAAATCATCAATCGGCTTGCCGTCCGCCCATGGCATTTCGCCGCCGAGCAGTTTGGCGTAGGTGGGAGCTTGGTCAACCGTGTCGCCGCGTTCGATAACGACGCCTTGCTTGATATCGGGGCCGACGGCGAGGAAGACTGGCTGCGGGCCTTTCGTCGGATAATAGCCATGGGTGGCGTATCCGAAGCGATAGTCCGAGAAATCCAACGTCTTGATGAGAGGGCGCTTCCAGTTTTCGGAGAAAGACGTATAGCCGTCAGTTTCGATGACGAACGAGAAGTCGTCCGCCAGATGGTCGCGCTCTGCGACTTCCTCCGCCGTGAAGACGTCGCCGACGCCATAGACGCCTTCGCTCTTCAGGAAGTTGAGAAGGTCGTATGTCTTTTTCCAAGTCTCTTTATCGTCGGGATTTCTGAGTTTGATTTGCGCGGACATGCCCGTGGAGTGGCAATAGGCCTGCCAATCTTTCAGAGAGCCGTCGTCATTGACGGTGATGAGGCCGTGGTCGGCAAGAAGGACGTTGATGTTGACGGAGCGGACGATGTCCATCTGGCCATGGTCGGACGTCAGGAAAAAGTTCGTATCTTGGAACGTTCCTGCGTCGATGGTAGCTTGGACAACGTCGAAGAACCATTTGGCGTTGAGGTTGACGCCAGTTGTCACTAAATCGCTGAACATGCCGGACTTATGGCGGTAATGATCCACACATCCCGTATGCATCGCGAAGAAATCGGGCTTGTAGAGGCGGATCATGTCACATGCGCAATTGACCAATAATTGGTCGGTTTCAGGCTGCACACGAATCGTGACGTTGCGCATATGCTTTTCGGCGACTTCCTGCCAAAGCTTGTCCGAGCAGCCGGCGCGTTTGTAGCAGGCCTCCTTCGTGTCGTCCGGCCCTTGCGGCCAGTATTCGGGCAGGTTGTAGTCGATGTCCGGATGGTTGGCGGTGACAGGCCAGAAGGAATTGCCGGTGACTTTTCCAAGTCGTTTGGCGACGGTGAAAACGTCCGGCACTTTAATGCATTTCGCCCACCAATTCCATGGAACGGCTTTCAGCATGCCCGGATGGAACTCAAGATTGTGGATGACGCCATGCTTGTCCGGATAGCAACCGCTCATCATGCTGACGTGGGCGGGATAGGTGATGGACGGATAGATGGTGCGCATGCGCTTCACCATGGAGCCGTGCTGGAAGAACTCGCTGAAGCGTGCATCGTTCTTCAGGAGGTATTCGACGTCTTCCCAGACCATGGCGTCGCAGGAGAAAACAATGATTTTGTGTGACATTTTTTTAGCTAAAAGCTTAAAGCCTAAAGCTTAAAGCGAAATGCAGAAAACATTTCACAGGGCTTGAACAGGCTGTTTGGGGTAATTGGTTGAAAGGAGAAGGCTGATTTTTTATCAGAAAGAATGATAATTTAGAGTAAAATGAGCCGTTTGGCAAGTTTATTTTATATAAAACGGTATTACTTTATGGTTGGGTGAGCGGGTGAAATGAAAAAACGGATTTCACGATATATGTCGAACAGGACTGTCATTCTCGCCATCGACAGTGGCGGGACGAAATGCGAGATGCTGGCGGTTGACGCCGCGACGGGCGATATCATCCGCGAAGTCCGCCATCAGGCGGATTCGCTGCCGCCTGTGTGTCGTCCAAAACAGAATTTCGGCGGCGCGGGACGCACGGCGGAAATGCTGAGCTACTGCTTGGACGAAATGCTGGATGGACTTGATTTCCAAAAACTTCTGCCGACGGGCAATGTCTCGAAGGAGATGGTGGAAACGGAATTGGCGCGCCATGGATTGACGGCGGAGGATTATCAACCGATTGGTGAAATTGACGGTGTGTTCTATTCGCAGGCCATGACATGGGGCATTGCCATTTCGGCGGGCACTGGCACGGTCGGAATGGTCTGGCCGCCGAAAGAAAAGCAGACCGACGGGCCTCTGCTGAATGGCCGCGTTGCCGACGTTGTGCAGTTCGCGAACAGCGGGCGGTTGCTGATCGACGCCGTCGGCCCGCTTCTTGGCGATTGGGGCAGCGCGTACAGCATCGGCCTTGATTTTCTGCGCCGCGCCTATCGTGAGCAGGAATCACAGGCAGAACCGTTGGCGGACATGCAGGCGATTTGCGCACATCTTGATGCGTTTTCGGGCATTGAACGCAAACCGGACGAAACGAAACTGACGGATAACTATCGTCATCTCAGTCATTTCATCTATACCTACACGGATCGTTCAATCATTGCGTCGTTGAGCCGTGTCTGCGGCGATTGCGCGAAAAACGGCAGCGAACTGGCGGAAAACGTACTCTTGACGGCTGGCAGTGATTTGGCGGAAAGCGTCATTCGTGCCGCGAAGCGTAGCGGTATCGCCAAAATGGATTTTCCCGTGTTGGCGTCCGGCAGCGTGTTGATGAACGACGATATTGTGTTCGGCGCGATGAAAGAACGTCTCGAACGGGAGATGCCGCAGGCCAAATTGATTCGTGCGCCGCGTCCGCAAGTCTGCGGTCAAGTCGCGGCGAGATTCATGAAGCTTGATCCGGTGAATTATCGCGCCGTCATGCTCAATTTCTTTACAAATTATCATAACATTCACAACAAGAAGAATTAACAAAAGGAGAAAACGATGTTTTTCGATGATTATCAGAAAGTTTTGAGCGACCATTTGGTGAAATTGCAGGGCAACCGCGCGGTAATCGACGATGCGGCGAAGGCGATTGCGGAAGCGATGAAGAGCGGCCACTATGTGTTTTGCTCGGCCATTGGCCATGGCATTCAAGGCGATTTCATCAACCGCGCAGGCGGTCTCGGCAACATCCGTCCGTTCAGCTGGAGCTTCAGCGTGAACAATCCGATGCCGACGGCCGGACAGAACCGTCCGAATCCCGCAGGCTTCAAGGCGGAAAAAGAATTTGCACGTATGGCCGTGCGCGCCAGTAACATGCGCGAAGGCGATATCTTCATCACAGGCTCCGTTTCCGGCCGTAACATCGCTCCAATCGAAACAGCGTTGGCCGCCCATGACATCGGCGCGAAAGTCATTGTCATGACGTCAGTTGACTATGCGAAGCAGACGAAATCGCTGCATGATTCGGGCAAGAGCCTCTATGAATGCGCGGACTGGGTCATCGATCTGATGACGCCGTACGGCGACAGCGCATTGATGATTCCAGGCTATGATGGCGAACTTGTTCCGCTGTCGGGATATTCGCAGGTCATCAGCGGTTGGATGCTGTTTGGCCGCGTGATGGAAATCATGGGCACGTTGCCCGAAGAAGACCGTCCCGCCGTGTTCATGAGTTTCAACCGCGCAGGCGGCGAAGAGGCCTACAAGAAGACATGGGATAAACTCAACAGCAGAGGATATTAAGATGAAAGGCGCAGAAAGCTATTTAAGCGGCGCCATGGCGGCGCTCGAAAAAGTGCGTGCGAATCTTCCGCAGATCAAAGCGGCGGCGAAATTGCTGGCTGATACGATTCAGGCGGGTAACGCCATCTTCTCGTTCGGCGCGACGCATTCGTTCATCATGACGGAAGAGCTGGTCTATCGCTCTGGCGGACTGATGCTCGTCAATCCCATCATCTCCCACGGCATGAATCTGACGGTTCGCCCCATGACGATGACCAGCCAGCTTGAACGTCTGCCCGAACTCGGCCGCATCTATCTGGAACATTCGCCATTGAAGGCGGGAGACGCCATCATTCTGACATCGACGTCCGGCCGCAACACGGTCATGATCGACATGGCTCTCGCGGCGCGTGAACGCGGCGCGAAAATCATCGTGTTGACATCAAAAGAATATTCCGCGAAAGTGACAAGCCGTCATCCCAGCGGTAAGAAGCTTGGCGATCTGGCGGATGTGTTGCTCGACAACGGCGCACCGTACGGCGACGCCGTCGGCGAAATCGAAGGCTTCCCGCAGAAAGTCGGTCCGGTCTCGACGGTCGGCGGTTGTGCCTGTCTGGACGCGATGATTGCGGAAACCGTTCAGTTGCTGGTGGATGCAGGACAGGAACCGCCTGTGTTCATGAGTGCCAACATGGAAGGCGGCGACGAGTTCAACGCCCGCATGTTGAAGAAGAACGCGGACCGCATCCATTACATGGATTAATGGTGTGCCGTCGGCGTTGGGGGGTAACGACGGCGTCTCGCCGTTGGACTGCCTTAAATAAATACTTTGAATATCATTGTCAGTAAAAGGAGCATCGTGGAATGAAAAAGCCTGGCTTGGGATTGATGCTGTCGCTTTGCCTGAGCGGCATGTCGATATTTGCGGAATCCTTTCATTATCTGGATATTACGTATTTGAACAAGTACAATATCCGGAATCCTCCGCAAGCGCAGGAAGTGTGGGACACGTTGCATTTGGCGGCGAGCCTGCAAGGCGTCGTCAACCGCAAGGGGCCGCGCCTTTTCATCCGCTTCATGCCCGATCCGGACGATTTCTGGTTTGATTACTGCACGAAGGAATCCGGCTGGCTGACTGGCAGCGAAATCATCCGCCACGAAGGACGTGCGGGGCTGCTCGAACTCATCGGTATATTCAAAGACGATTTCAAAGGAATCGTCTCCTATCCGGACAAGCCGTTCGCCAGTAGCAACGTGGCTTCGACGGTCGCCGGCGTGGAAAGCAGGCTCGTCCTGCGGCGTGACGAACGCGAAGGCAGTCTCTATCAGGACGTTATGAAATTGGAAAACCGTCCGAAAGATGAATTGAAACTGACGGCGGAGCAGATGGTTCCGAAAGGCGGCAGCACGGGGTCGCCGAAGAACGACGCCATCCGCTGGGCGAAGGAACGCTATCTGGACACGGATATGTGCAGTCCTGAATATATGGCGTATTATATTGACATGTATTGGCTTACAGATCCTGGCCAAGGCGGCGTGTTCTCCAATTCCACGTTGACGAACCATGACTTCTACATTGGCCATGGCGCGTTTTTCTTCGATCTTGGCGTGTGGGGCGACGAAATCGTTTTCGACGATCCGGGCCAGCCGCGCGGCATCGACCGCGAGACGCTGCTGATGCTTCTCAAAAAGCAATATCAACGGGCTGGCGGCAAGACGTTCGTCATCGGTGGTTTCCCGCCGTGGGCATGGAAATACGCCGACCGCCAACACCGCCACAACTCGCCAGACGGACGCCGCCATCCTGTCCAGACGGAATGGGAGTACTGCCGTCTGATTTCGTCGTTCAACGGCATGAAGGACGCGGATGCGCTCGGTTTGTCGGGCATGGTCAACGCGTCGTTCTACCGCTTCTTCCCATTGAAGGAGAAGTATCCGCAGCCGAATCAAGCTCCGACGGATCAGGATTTGGTCGATGCGGGTTATTTGGACAAGGCGGGAGACGTCGCAGACCATATCTACATGACATGGTACATGGGCGATTACGATTCGGCCGCGTGGCTGAACCGTCATGCGCAGAAATGGTGGAGCGATCCGATGCACGGCAAGACGATGTGCGCATGGGCGTTCGATCCGTCGTTGGCCATTCGTGCTCCGCATGCCGTCCATTATGTCCGCACGAAGGCCGCTGCGACGGATTACTTCATCGCGGGCGATAACGGTTATGGCTATCTTGCTCCGACGCAGCTCTCTGCGCCGCGGCTTGATCCGGAGATTCCGGACGGCTGGGGCGCATGGTCGGAACTGTGCAGCAAGGCGTACAAGCAGTTCGACATCGGCATCACGGGATTTATCATTGATCCGGGCGCCGATCCGAAGGTTCGCCGCGTCGCGGAGGAATATGCGAAATTTTCTCCTGAAGGCTTTGTCTATTACGACAACCAGCCGCAGGGCGAAGTTCGCACGCAAAATGGTGTGCCATATGTGCGTATGTACAAAGACATCTACGGCGAACCGGAAAAAGCCGCGAACGAATTGGCGGCCGATTTCGCCAAAGAGCAGGGCGTGAAATTCATCATGGTGCGCAGCATCCTGAAATCGCCCAGCTGGCATGAGGAGACGGGCCGACGGCTGACGGAACTGATGAAGGGGCGTGTCGTCATCGTCGATCCACGCACGTTCTTCCTGCTGGGTAAACACGCCGCGAAGGAGAAATACTGACATCCGCCTTGAAAATAGAAAAAACATG
>JAFZAB010000067.1 GCA_017548425.1 Victivallales bacterium | reverse complement strand
GGATTCCACACCGACATGTTTGGATTCCACACCGACATGTTTGGATTCCACACCGACATGTTTGGATTCCACACCGACATGTTTGGATTCCACACCGACATGTTTGGATTCCACACCGACAAATTCGACTTTCTACACCGACAAAATTGGATTCCTACACCGACATGGTTGTTCTCTACTGGGTCGGTTACTGGGTCGGTAAATCGCTACTGGGTCGGTTACTAGGTCGATAATGAGCTACTGGGGCGGTTACTGGGTCGGTTACTAGGTCGATAATGGAGCTACTGGGTCAGTTACTGGGTCGGTTACTGGGTCGGTTACTAGGTCGACTATACCGACAACGACGGCCTCCAAACCGACAACAACGGCCTCCAAACCGACAAGATGCTTAATGTTCAGTGGTTAGTTTTTTCGCCATTTCCGTATCCTTCATCTGGAGGAGGAAGAGTTCCTTCTGTGCGGCAATTTCACGTCGTAGAACTTCTTCCGATGGCATGACCGTCGTGTATTTGACGGCGTATAACTTATCGTTACCGCTTAAGACAGAATATTTTGCAATATCGGGATCCGTTTCGTCGCAGAGAACGATACCAATGGTCGGCTTGTCATCCGGCTGGCAGATGAGATCGTCGAACATCCTACGATACATGTCCATCTGCCCAACATCCTTATGTGTGACCTTTCCAATTTTCAAGTCAATAAGTACGAAGCACTTGAGGATGCAGTTATAGAAAACCAAATCGATAAAATAGTCATTGGAGCCAGACAGGATATGCTTCTGCCGTGCCACGAAACAAAAGCCACGCCCCAATTCCATCAGAACATCCTTAAGATGCGAAATGATGGCCGATTCCAGTTGCGTCTCACGCAATTTTATGTCATCAGGCAATGACAGGAATTCCAAAATCATGGGATTTTTGATGAAATCGGCAGGAACCAAAGACTTCGGTTTGTCAGGCAATGGCGTATTCGGCACTTCCTGCCTTTTGCGACGGCGATCTGGATTGGCAGTGGAAAGCAACCGTTCATACGCCTGCGTGGAGACTTGTCGGTCAAGTTCACGTGTTCCCCAACCGCAGGCGACACATTCGTTCATGTACCATTCACGTGCTCTGTCATCTGGCACACGCATGAGTACACGATAATGCGACCAGCTCAATTCGCGACACAGTGTGTCGCGAATTGGAAAGGTCAAGTAAAACTGCCGCATATTTCGAAGATTGGTTACATCATAACCTCTACCATATTCAGCAGTCAATCGATTTGCAAGTCCAGCCAGTTGTGCCTTTCCATATTCCGCCTTGCGTTTTCCGCCTTGTTCATCTTCGACGATGAGCCGTCCAATCTCCCAATTCTGCCGCACGATGGCGGTATTTGCGGCGACAGATACAAAGCCTCTCGCCTGCTCGATGACTTTGCGGACAGATTGATACAGCTTGTCCATATCTCTCTGCGACGGTTTCTGAATTTTATCTTCGGATTTCATTTGAATGAGTGATTATTGATTAGTGGACAGTCACGAAAAAATGACATGCTCAATCCGCTGATGATAGCACAGGCGTTGCTGCTTTTTTCTGCCTTGTGCGCTTCGTGGAAGACTTTATCCAACCATTCGTCTGTTTGGGCGAAACATACTGTTCCAATGGGAATCTGCCGTTTCCCGTCTCTTTATATCGTTCCACTGATTCTTTCAACCAGTAACGGACACCTGCCACTGTGATATTATAGACTAAATCCTTCAGGAATACCGACTTCTCCACCGCCTGTCGAGAAATTCCCATGATTTCAGCCACTTCCTTCACACGAATGAACAGCCTGCTGAATTCCGATGGAGAATCTGCACAAGCCCATAGAAGCTTATCCGTACGCTCTTTTCGGATGTCATCAACTTTTTGCAAGGTCTCGCCAGAGACAAGTTGGCAACCGCATTCCGGGCACTCCCAGTATTCGCCGTCTGTTTTGATAACGCCGACATTCTCGTCCATCTCGCTGTAGCCATTCCGCTTCAGCATTTCTTTTCCACAATCGCAACACTTCATGTTGTTCTCTCTTTACTATATTATATATGGAAACTGATGACAACCAGCAGATCGCCTTCATCGGAAATCTGCAATTTGATGTAAAGGCATGCATTGGGATTACGTTGCATGGGGACTTTGTACACATCTGCTGGACTTGGTCCATCGTATGATGTCAGATCGAAATCTCGAGGTGCCAGTGCAGCTATCACCGCACAAGCTGAAGCTTTCGTCAATCCCATGCGTTCAGGATCAGCTTTTCCATCCTTCCGACGTGCGAAAAAGACACTTCCGGATACTGCGAGACGTTTCACTTCCGCCAGCGGATAGTACGGTTCAGCAAGAATCTCTTTCATATAATCAAGACCAATAAATTATTTCAATAAATAATATAAATAAGGGTTGTAACCTTTCAACCCCTATCGGATACTTTTTTGTTTGGAATGTGACTTTAGGAAGATGCATGATCATTTTGTACGATTAACGGGAACCATCCATTTCCAGTCTCCCTATAACGTTCAACCGACTCTTTCAGCCAATACCGAATGCCACCGATGGAAAGATTAATGATATATTTCCTTATAGCCTTCGACTGAGCAATGGTTTGACATGTTACCCCCAAAATAGCTGCTGCTTCTTTTGAACGAACATACTGTTTTTCAAACTCAACTGGTGATTCTGCGCGAATCCACAGGAGCTTTACCGCACGATCCTTCCTGACGTTCTCAACCATTTTCAATGTTTCATAAGGAACTTCATCCGAACCGCAGTTTGGACAGTGCAAATATTTCCCATGCACGGTAATCTTGCCGACATAAGAGTCATCCACTGTGTACCTATGCCGCCATCTCAATTCGTGACCACAGTCAAAACATTTCTCTTTCATGGTTCTGCATATCCATATATTTATGGTAAATGATAATCTAAATCACAATCTTAAAATATAATGATATTCACAGATGTCAAGACAATTTTTCAATATTTCTGTAAATTGGTAGAACACGTTGTCAGTCGGATATCTTAAACCGACATACGTCCATTCCAAATTGAATGATATTCTATCTGCTCAATTTGTGACACACTGCGTCACAAATTGAACATGCATGTAGAATTTTTAGCATTAATTCAGTCGTAAAATGCCTGTGTATGCATACGATCATCTCAATTGGTCACTCACTGCGTGACCAATTGGGAAAAGCATAGAAAATTGACGTATTTCCTTCAAAATCATGATGTTTTCAATTCGAGACGCACTGCGTCTTGAATTGAAATTGTAGTCTTTTCCAACATTAGAAAAAGAAAATCAATCTTCCATCAGAAAATCCGTGATAGGGCAAATCGTTATGTTTTTGCCGTCTTGCTGAAGCGTCGTCTTTTCTGTCAGTGTGACAATAGACAGATCATCGCAGGAAAGACGTGACGATGCCTGCAGCAAGCTGTTGATTTCACGTTGACGCGTCTTGGTGTTGGAAAGATCGTATGCCACTTGTATCAGCTTCAATACACGTTGCTTCCGTGACAAAACGAAATCGACTTCGCAGCCGTTTTTCCAATAGAAAAGTTCGTAGTCTTTTGTGGAATGGTCGGCATAGAGCTTTAGATAAACAAGATTCTCCATGCGCCATCCGTCATTGCCGCCTTCCGCGGCGATGCCTGAAAAAGTGGAGAGAATGCCCAGATCCATGGCGTACGCCTTTTCAAACTGATTCCGTCTCAACGGTTTGAAAGAGAATTTCGGCAGAAGTTTTATCAGATATGCTTTTTCCAGATAACTGGTATAATTCTGTAACGTATGGACTCCTTTGACCGACAAGGCTTTCGCGATATCGGAATAGTTGACTTCCCGGCAGAAGTTGTCCAGAAGAATGGACGACAATTGCGAAATGACTTTGGGATAGCGAACGTTGTACCGTCTGCATACATCCTTGAAAAGGATGGCATTGTACAACGTCTTGATATAATTCCGCCAATCGCCCACTTGATAGCTTTCAGGCAAACCGCCATGCATGGAATACGTTTTGTAACTCTCTAGGCGACGCGCATTTCCACGGGTGGTCGCAGGTAGTTGCGGCATATTGGAGAAAGCAAGATACTCCTTGAATGACAACGGAAGCAGTTCGATCTCCTTATAGCGTCCTGTCAGATGGGAGCCAAGTTCCTGTGAGAGAAGATTGGAATTTGATCCAGTCAAAACAACATGAAGTTTCTGTCGTAACAGACGGTTTACGAACAATTCCCAGCCTTGGACATTCTGGATTTCATCGAGAAGGATATGGTTGAAATCGCCATAGACGACATAAGCAGCCTGCAATACATCATTCAGCTGACTTGCATCCAAATTGGCGAGTGTTTCATCATCAAAATTGATGAATGCGTAATTGACTCCCGCCGTGTGAAGGGCCTGATGGCATAGAACCGTCTTTCCAGACCGACGCATTCCCATGACGACTTGCGCCAACGGACTGAACACATCCACTTCCTTCAACTGGCTTCGCTGGCAATACGATTCCAATGGAAGAGAATCCCGTTCTTCTTTCTGTTCTGTCAATATCCGTATGAAATCCATGGCGTTACCTCCTATTATGGACATTTCATACTATAAGACATTTGCAGTGTATTGCAAATCTTTTTGGATTTTTTGCAGTGTATTGCAAATAAAACACGAACGCCACATGAATAATTGCATCGTGGAGATCAATCACTCTTCCTTTATTAGAAACAACGTCGTTGATGATTGCGGGACATCGAATTCGATGGTTTCCAGGCCGTCGCCAATCTTCTTTTGTTGCGGATACATCATCGTGACGCTCGCCTTTCTTGGAAGATGCAACCGTTGGCGGCCTGCGGCGGCACTGTGCACGGCAACCCATGATTTGTTGGCGTAAAGTGACACGGCATTGTCGTCCGTATAAACATGGATGCCAGCCTCGGCAAACAGGCCACGCAACGCCTGGCGGGAGAGAAAGCCTGTGGTGCATAGCCTGACAGGGCCTTTCGCGGCGTATGTAACCGCTTCGCCATCAGCCAGTTTCAATGTGCCAAGAGGACGGGCCTCCGGATCCTCTATTCGGAACAACGGTGTAAACTGGCAGACGACATAGCTTTTCATCACGTCTCCAGTCGCCGACAGCGTGGTCAATGATTCGAACAGGCGGTCATCCTGACGGATTTTCATGCCTGTCAGAGCGGACATGCTCTCCAACGATGCGCCGTCTGCTGTGAGATAGCCTGGAGCGTAGAGAAAAACGACGATCTTGCCGGCGGCCTTCAGTTTTTCAATGACAGCGCGTTTTTCAGGCGTCAAATAAAACAAGTTCGGGAAAAAATACATCTTGTAGTCGCGCATGTTTCCGCAGGTGAGATCCGCGAATGAATAGGTGTCAAACGGGACGCCTGCATGAACGAATTCACGAACCTGGGCAGACGTGATCAAGATGGACAGTTCGCGTCCCTGCCCTGTGACATTCGTGAACATAACGCTTTCATAATCACCGACGAAGGCGATTTCTGCAACGGACGAGCAGTCCTCCTTCATGGTCCGAATAGCGAACAACTGTTTCATGAAATCGGCATACATGGGATCCGCATACCAGCCTTGCGCAAAGTCAAAATACCAATAGCCGCATCCCCAGACGAGCGACTGCACGAAATCGCGGGAAAGGATGGCGCGGGACTGTTCAGGAGTCCATGCGTAATGGCAGTAGGTCCCTTGGAAATTGTGAGGCTGGTTGTCCGCTTCCAGAATGGCCAGCTTGTTGCCACGGCGACGGAATGTCTCCAAGAGGCAACGGGCCTGCTGTGGCTCGCCGATAGCCCGCGACTCATTGCCGTAAATGTGCGGAGAGCACTGAAAATCAACGTATGGCGAATCCAGCAGCCGTTCATTCTCCAGATGCCATCCTTCGGCGGGAAAGCTCATGCCGAAAAAGTAGCCGCAGTAATTGCCTACCAAAGCACGATTGCCGCATGCTTCCTTGATTGTCCGGTTGCTGTTCAGCAGGCATATTCTGACGACCTGCGCATGACAACGCTGGTAGTCCACGCTGGGGCGGTCTTTGGCGGGATCCCTCAAGATTCCAGCGCTTGTCCGATTGCGCTCCGCCGGTGGCGGAACATTGGCGGTCTCAAATGTCACCGTTTCGTCATGCCATGCCCGACGCAAAGCGGATACATCACCTTTGTAGTTCTCACGCAGCCAGTTACGGAATGCAAGCGTCATCGGTAGGCTATTGTCCGGCATATATTCCGTCATACCATAATAATGCCATTCATGATTGACGCCATAATCTGTGCGATAGGCGAAAATACGGCTTGCAAATGGAGACGACTCCAACCATTCGACCATGCGACGTTGAAAATCAGCCACATCTTTCATCCACAGTTTCGAAGCCATGGACGGCGCGGCGATATTTTTGATTTCCACATTGCATTCATAGTCAGGCGTACCGTTGGCGTAGCCTGTGATTTCCTCACGATGCGCCTTGCACCACCATTTCGGTGGATTGTCCGTGGCGATGCAATACATGAAATACGCGTCTGGATCATCCATCAGCGCATCAAGCAAACGGTCGTAAACCTTTTGGAAATCGATGCTGCCATCAGGATTCCAAATACTTGCAGTTTTGTATCCAATGCCATACACATGGATGCCTGCATCACGAAAATATCCGACTTGCTCTTTGAGTTTAAAACTATAGTTATTCCAATCCTCGCTCGTATTGTAGTACATGGTTTCGTAAAGACGGCCGCCAATATCGCACATCGGCTTGCCGCGTTCATAGACGATACGGCAGGAAGGCTTCTGCTCATGGGACAACCTCTCCAATACCCTTGCGGCAAGCTCTTTTTCTTTCCGCTTCAAATCTTCATACCGTATTTTGTCATTCGGTGTCAGCAACGCCGTCATGTCGCGGATTCCCGCCCATGGATTGGCCATGGCATTTTCAAAGGCTTTGGCCGACAGCCACTCATCATCGTTGAAATCCAACGTATTCCAGCCGTTGGGTCCTGTCTGGCTGCAACGCCAGGAAGTATCGCTGACGACTTGTTCCACGTGGCCGTCACGATAGTTCAGTTCAAGTCGGAAAACCACACCGCCGCTGGCGGCTTTGTTGATGTCCATGATCGCCAGCAGATGGCGGCCGGGAGCCTTCAATTGGTTTGTCATATCATGTCCATCTTCCAGACTGACCGTGCCTGGAGGTTCGGCGACGCCATCGATGTAAATCGTCCCGACGTCGTCCAGCCAATGCCATGCTTTCGCCGAAACCAGCCCTTCCCGAACCGTAAACGTCTTGCGGAAAAAGCGCGGCTTATCGATTCCTTGCTCAAACGCCTCAGGATAAGCGATCCAATTGGTTTCGGTGACGGTAAAATATTCACGAGCCCAAAGGCCATTCATCAACATAAGAATTCCCAATAGTCCTATATGAGTTTTCATTGATTTGATTCTCCTGCAAGGTAATCACGCTTTGCGCTTTTAGGCCATTATCAGAGGAAGTTGCATCGACTATTGGTACAAACTATAGTTCATTTTCTTGTTTTTGACAAAGTTTTTGCCATGCGCTTTTCTGTTGAGCGAAGCGCTTTCACAATCGTGCAGCCCACCAAAAGCCAAGTTTCAATTCCAAAATGTCGATTATTGTTCCGCTTCGGCCTTTTTCAAATCATGGTTCCGGTCTTGAGCAAAATCACCATGAAGATGTGCAAGCTCCGTCTTGAGCAGAAAAACTTTTAAGATATATTATTAATTATTCAAATATTCTTAAAAGCAGGAGATTACTACAATGGGACAAGAGATACATCATTATCGCAGGTTTAAAGGCTATGATTACAGGCAAGGGGCTTCGTTGTTCATCAGTAGCACGGCACGGAGGCTGCGCATCTTCATGCATTTTCATGCGTAGCCATTTTCCTCAAGCCATTCCTTAGCTTGTTCATCTCCGAGTGCGGCGGCTTTGCGATACCATCCCGCAGCCGTCCTCTTGTTTTTTCTCACGCCGTAACCCACTTCGTAGCAAATACCTAGATTGTATTGCGCGCCAGTATGCCCTTGTTTGGCGGCCTTGCGCAGCCACTTCAGCACTTCCGCTTCATCCTCTTCCACGCCTTCCCCGTAAAAGTAGCAGTTACTAAGATTGAACTGGGCCATGTCATCGCCCTGCTCGGCTGCCAAACGGTACCATTTCACAGCTTGCGCAAAATCCTTTTTCACGCCTTTTCCAAACTTGTAGCTAACACCAAGATTGAACTGCGCATCGCTCATCCCCTGTTCGGCGGCCTTTTTCCACCATTCGAAGGCTTTTTTCAGGTCTTTTTTCACGCCAATGCCATCACTGTAACAGACGCCAAGATAGAATTGTGCATCAGCATGGCCTTGTTCCGCTGCCTTGCCATACCATTCCGCAGCCGCCTTCTTGTTTTCTCTCACGCCTATGCCTTCATTGTAGCATTTGGCAAGCTCAAACTGCGCATCGGCATCCCCCTGTTCGGCCGCTTTGCGATACCATTTCACCGCCTCCTTCTTATCCATCTTCACGCCATCGCCATGATAGTAGCAAATGGCAAGAAAATATTGGGCCTGATACAGCCCCTGCTTGGCGGACTTTAGCCACCATTTCACGGCCGTCTCCATGTCCACTGCTGTGCCTTCGCCAAAATAGTTGCAGCAGCCAAGATCGAACTGCGCCATGCTAAAGCCTTGTTCGGCAGCCTTTTGCCACCATTCCACGGCCAATTTCTTGTCCTTGTCCACACCATCGCCATGGTAATAGCAAGTAGCGAGATAGTACTGGGCCAGAACATGCCCCTGGTTGGCGGCCAGACGAAACCACTTCACCGCCTCTTTGGAATCCTGTTCCTCTCCGTCGGTATTATAATATGCATCCCCAATGTTGAATTGGTCATTAGGATCTTCTAATTCAATGACATCCGTCGTATCAACGATTTCCCCTTGCTTAATCATGGCAAGCCCTCTTAAAAAGTATTGATTTGAATCACAAAGAGCCACATCGTCATCCCAAAAGAAAAAACATGGCTCTAAGAAAACATGGCGGAGAGACAGGGATTCGAACCCTGGGTGGGCGAAAGCCCACAACGGTTTTCGAAACCGTCGCCTTAGGCCACTCAGCCATCTCTCCGTGGTTATAAATCTG
>JAFZAB010000066.1 GCA_017548425.1 Victivallales bacterium | reverse complement strand
GTTGCAAAAGAACCGGATTTGGTCTGCGCATCGTTGTATCTGTTCAATCGTGATTTGACGTTGGATATTTTGAAACGCGTGAAACGCCTGAGACCGTATGTGCGGATCGCCGTCGGAGGTCCGGAGAATCTTGGAGACGGTGCCTTAACGCTTTTACAGACAACATCTTGCGTGGATTTTTCCTGTCGCGGAGAAGGTGAGCCGATCATGCCTGCCTTGTTGGAAAGACTTAAAAACGGCGATGACATGGCAGGCGTACCTGGATTGCTGTATCGTCTTGCGGATGGGGAAGTTGTGGATAATGGCCAAGCCGGTTTGGCGACGGATTGGGCGGCTTCTCCAATGGCATGCCGTCATTCGTTCTTTGAGTTTGGCAAACCATTTGTGCAACTGGAGACATCTCGTGGCTGTCCGATGGGTTGCACATATTGCACAAGTTGCCACACAAACGTCCGATTGCGTTCATTGGAGCATGTGCGGGAGGAACTTGCGCATTTGCGCGATTGTGACGTGAAGGAAGTCCGTTTGCTGGACAGGACGTTCAACGTGCCTGATTCGCGTGGCGCGGCACTCCTGCGGATGTTCCGCGATGAATTTTCGTCCATGCGTTTCCATCTCGAAATCCATCCAGGCGTGTTGGGAAAAGAGGTTCGGGCGGAACTGCTGAAGGCTCCTCAAGGGCTGTTGCACATTGAATCTGGCATCCAGACATTGAGCCATGTGTCTTTGGCGGCGGTCGGGCGGAGCACGGATACGGACTCCGCGTTGGAAGGATTGGCGTTTCTTGTTGGAATCAAGTCATTTGAAACACATTGCGATTTGCTGACAGGACTGCCGGAACAGACGTTGGACGATGTCGTTTCCGATGCGGAAAGACTGATTGGAATCGGACCGGGCGAAGTCCAGATGGAAGTTTTGAAAGTGTTGCCCGGCACGAAGTTACGGCAGGAAGCCGCAGAGCGTGGAATCATTTTCAGTCCGGAACCGCCGTATGATGTGATGGCGACGCCGACGATGGATACGGAGGATATGCGCCACTGCCGCCATCTTTCCAAGATTCTGGATCGTTTCCACAATACGGCGTCGTTGCGCAAGACGTTCAGAACGGTCGTGTTGGAGAAAAAAGACATTCTGAAAACGTTTTTGTCATGGTGTGAAAACAAAGAGACAGAGACGTTGTCGCAGCCGTTGGGACTGCGGCGACGCTTTGAATTGCTGGATGATTTCCTTCATGAGGCTGATTGCCATAAAGCGTTGGATGAGTTGGCGATAGCATGGATGACGGAAGCTTTCCCGACTGGTCGCGGGCCTGGTCTTCGCGCATCATTGGTCCATGACATTCCTGCTGATGCGGAATGCGTGTGGGGGGATGCCGCACATGTCCAGCGGGAGGGCACGCGGCTTTGGCAGCTTCCGCTGGAAGATCGCACGATGGTTTTCGCCTACAACCGCGCCATCGCGCCGAATCATGCGGTGGCAGTCTATCGTAAACGATAAGAAATGTAAAAAAATGATAGATTTAGTGCTTTTGCTTTTTGTTAATTGGGCAGTCTGATGTAAATTATTAGATTAATGGCTGGTAGGATCATGACGGCATCAAAAGCGATGAGGATTACAGCTCAAAACGCTGCGTAAACAAATAAATGAAGCTTGATTTTGTAAAGAATACGAAAAGAAACATTACGGCCCAATTGGCCAATAATGGAGTGGATACAGCCATACGATTTTTCAGAAAAACCATATTCATGTGGATACTGGGTTCTGAATATCTAGGGCTCAATGGCTTGTTTTATTCAATTTTAGGCGTTCTTTCACTTGCGGAACTTGGATTCGGTTCAGCCGTCGTGAGCCACATGTATAAGCTGGTAGCGACAGATGACAACAAGCTTTTCTGCGCATATCTCCGCTTTTATCGTGGCATATACCGCTTTGTCGGTCTCTTTATTTTCTTTGCGGGACTTTGCTTGATGCCATTTTTACGTAATTTAATTCATGGTACCATACCGCCAGAGGTTAATCTATATATTGTATATCTCTTGTTTCTGTTAAATTCTTCTATAGGTTTCTTCTTTTTTGCATATAGAGGATCAATTTTACATGCGTATCATACTGGATATATTATAACTTATATTAGCCTAGTTTCGTCCATCGTGGAGTTTCTTGTTCTTTGTGTAGCTCTTTATCTGACACATAATTATTACTATTATCTGATAATTGTGATTTCTCGTACAATAGTGGAAAATCTTATCATTTATATAGCTACAAGAATATATTATCCGGAAATAGTGGCCAAGGGAACACTCCCGAAGGAGGATAGAAAACGGGTTATCAAAGATGTCACAGCTATTTGCATGCATAAGATTGGGGGCATTATCAATAGCTATTCAGATAACCTTGTCATATCCGCTTTTATTGGACTGACGGCTATAGGAGCCTTGGGCAATTACAAGCAAATCATTCGTGCCGTGTCAGGGCTAATGTATTCGCTTTGTCATTCCATGACAGGCGGTTTTGGAAATAAAATCCATACGGAATCGCGCGATGATACTTTCATTTTACTCATGAAGGCACACCGTATTCTGATGTGTCTTATTCTCTGGTGCGCCGCGATGTTGCTGTCTCTCATCCAACCATTTATGATTCTTTGGATACGAAACAGGCCTGAACTGCTGTGTCATTTTCTGACTCCGGTTCTCTTGGTAATATGGTTTTACGAAGAGCAGTCAAGAGAATCCCTGCAAATGTTCAAAGAAGCGGCCGCAATCTGGCAAAAAGACAAATGGAAGCCTATCATTGCAAATTGTCTCAATTTGACTTTGAACATCACGTTTGTCCTGACGTTGCCTGATAAATATAAGCTCGACGGCGTGATTCTCTCAACGGTCATCGCTGATGTGTTCATTGAGATTCCATGGGAATCCTATGCCGTGTTTACATCGTTTTTCGGTGGAAAAGAGGCTCGGTGTTATTGGAAAAGACAATCCATGTACACATTACTGGCCATCTTGGTGTGTGGTGCTACATGTGGCGCAGCTTATCTGATTCCCGTCGATGGTTTTTCTGGATTATTCTTGAAAGGCGTAGCATCTGCTGCTGTTTCATCCATCCTGTTGCTTATATTCCTGCGAGATGACGCTCGGCTTGTCTTGGGGGAAATCAGACATCATATGGGAAAATGATGGCTAGCTTTTTTAGTTCTTAATTTCTACCTTTTCAAAAAGATCATGAAATGATGACAGAACATAATAAAATTCTATTTTCTATTATTGTTCCATGTTGCAATGTCGCTCGTTATGTCGATGAGATGGTAGCTTCCATCCACGAGCAGACATACGGCGATTTTGAATGTCTTCTTATGTACGAAGAGTCAACGGACAATACGTTGGAATTGCTTCAGAAGGCGGTTGAAGCCGATAATCGCTTTAAGTTGTTCACCGCTCCTAGGAGCGGTTCTTGCTCCGTTCCTAGAAATTCAGGAATGAAAGAAGCAAAGGGCGATTACGTTCTTTTTGTCGATGGTGATGACTGGATAGAAAAAGATTCGCTTGAACGTTTTGCCGCAGCCATTAAGGAAAATGGAGAAGTGGATTTGGTTGCGGCTGCCGCAACGGAATATCGTGAAGATGATGATGGACATCGTGAATTTTCTTGCAAACGCTTCAACTACCTTCCGGAAGATTCCGGCAAGATTTTGTCCGGTAAGGAGGCGACTGTTCGGGTGGGAAGGCTTCAGGCGCTTCCTTATCCCGTAGTTTGGCTTTATCTCCATCGACTAGACTTTTTACGCAAAAACGGAATGTCTTTCATCCCAAGCATCACGGATGAAGACGAAGATTGGACGCCGCGTGTCCTTTTCTTGGCTGAGAAAGTGCTTGTGATGGATTATGCATTCTATGACTATCGCCGTCGGGCTGGTTCCGTTTCAACCTCTATGAAAGTGCGTGATTTGCATGGTATGGGATTGGTCATGCGTTCTCTATTCGCGTTTTATGTTCAGCATAAGGAAGAAGTGACTTCTGATATTGCAAATGTTTGGCAGCGCAGCTGGCTGTCGCTCTTCTTCCTTATCTTCTTTGAGCCTCGCAACCAACGTGGTATTACCGAAAAAGTACGTCGGACAGAATTGCGTAATCTGTTTGAAGGAAAAGGCCTTAGCAATTTCAAACAATTCATAAAATTGGCAAATCTTCCCAAACGTATCGCCGCGCCGCTAATTCTGCTTGGCCGTTGGTACACGTTGCCTGCCTGTCTCTATTTCAAACTCATCTATTATCCATTGGTGAAATTGAGAAGGGCTTGATAAGTTGATGCAAAAAAAGCTCCGTGTCCTCAAAAAGGGGAGACGGAGCTTCTTTGTTTAGATGAGTGATGGCTTATTTCAACAACGTCTCAAGGGAGTGGTTCTCTTGACCGGCCTTGAAGATTTCACGAAGTTCATCAACGGACATGCCGCGATTCCAGAGGGCAAAGTCATCGATGTCGCCTTGCAGGTTGTAGCGGTAGGCGACGGAGCCGTCTTGACCAATGTTCCATGTCATTCCGCTGTCGAGATTTGCATCTTTGATGCTGCCATCGACAATCCAGTAGAACTGTCCGTCCGTGTGGCCTTGGCAGAAGCAGGCGACGCCTTCGGGCGTGACCGTGACGGCGTAGAAGACCCATTCGTCGGGCGTGATGTCGTAAACGCCCATGTCCGTGCGATGTGTGTCATGCCAACGGCCGAAGTTGAAATGGACGCCTGGATTCGTGGGATTGTTGATGTTGCGTGCGCCGCAGATGACGAA
Source organism: Victivallales bacterium (assembly GCA_017548425.1). Taxonomy (GTDB): domain Bacteria; phylum Verrucomicrobiota; class Lentisphaeria; order Oligosphaerales; family Oligosphaeraceae; genus UBA1407. The sequence goes on along the minus strand of JAFZAB010000066.1, from coordinate 19,270 downwards.
GCCCGGCCGTGCGCCATTCCGCCAGTCCTTGTTGCTGAAGATGGCCGGATTGCCGACATGCGTCGGCGGAAGACGAACCCACATGGTGGCGGTGAAGTTGTTGCCATTCTCCAACTTAAGATACTCTGTGTTCTTCAGCACGATGCATTCGCGGACATTTTCGCCGCCTGGAATCCGCAGGCATTTGTCGAGTTTTCCGCCATCCACGCCCGATTTGATATTCTGTCCGACAACGGCGATTTCAAGGCCATTGGGGGCGACATTGACAGGCGTCTCCGTATCAAACGGCAGATAGGCGAGAAGGCCTTCCGTCAACGGACGACGCTGGATTTTGGAGACTTCCGTGCCGATGACATGGCCGTCCAGATTCAACGGCGTGAGATCGACGCCGAAATGAGCCAACGCCGTGACCGGCATGTCGTAATTGCGTGGAATACCGGGCAGAATGCCTTGCGTTATGTGCTTGCCGACCATGAGGACTGGAATCGTATTGGCGTGGCCGCCGAGCATGCCGTGGCTTTTGCCGTAGCCACCATGATCGCTGGTGATGAGAATCAGCCAGTCCTCTTTGGCGAACGTCGGTCGCGCGGCGATGGTGTCGAGCAGCTTGCCGATGATGACGTCGGTCTCGATGGCGGTGTTGATGTATTTCTGGCTGTGCGGATAGAAGCCATCCGAATGGCCGCTATGATCGACTTCGCCGATGAAGAACAACGTGGCGTCGGGACCGCCGTCGGGGGAGGCGTACAGACTGGCGAGATAGTCGCCATTGTCTGGATCCTTCCCTTTGCGGAACGGCACGTCTGGATGTTTGGCGGTGTCTTTGTTTTCGCCCCATGAATAGAGGAATTGCGTCTTGTAGTGCTGCGGCGATGTGGCGAGACGGGCCAGCCAGGAGGGCCATTCTTCAAAATTACCGTCCTTCGTCTGGCCGTTTTTGAAGACTTTGTGCTTTGTGGCGGTTACGCCTGTGGCGATGGCCGCATGGTTCGGTGCGCTGTTGGGGCGGGCATCGTCGAGATCCCATGCCGTGGCGGAGAAAGCACCATTGTATCCGGGCTGCCATTTGCCGGCGCGGAGCTTTTCTAGATTGGGCATGGAAATGTTGTCATAGGCGTCTGCGCGCATGCCGTCGATCATGATGATTAATGCTTTCGGTTGAAGTTTTTCCTGCGCGGAAAGCGGCAAAAGGCAGATGGTTAGAAGACAGAAGGAGAAAATGATTTTCATAGAATGATTCATAATTGACTCCATAATGGATGATGCTAGGTATTGTTTTCTATGCATTATTATTTCCAGAGGATGATAGCAGCTTGCTGAAAAGATTACGGATTGTGTTATTTTCATCTTCATCAAGAATGACGATCGCATAACAAATCAAGATAATGGACAGATGCAGAATAACGGCTATTCCCTCCTTTCCTATGGAATACCATTGATGAAGATTTGCAAAGGCAAAAAACGTTTGGAATAATGCCGCGATGATACAGTAATCAAACAGTCGCGGGTATTTTCTCTTGTTGTTCAGAAGATAGATATAGCATGTCAAGTTGATGAGCCAATCATGTGGCTGGGAATATGTCCAGAACGGAATAAAGGCGATGACTGGAAGGAAGCGAATCCAGATTTCCTTTGCATGTCGTACAAGATAACATCCTCCGGCTGCGATGCATATGAATATTCCCATGACAATGTATTGCCCGGCAGGACCGACTATATCCATTGTTCTTTCCGCAATGATTCCTTTGGAGTAAGGGGCGCCGAGTTTCGGTATTTGGAGAATCAGTTCAATAGGGGATTTATGCAGCATAAAGGCGGTAAAACATGTTTCAATCAGGCAGAGGGCGACTGCCAACGCGATCGTTTTATATTTGCGATTGAACAACAACGGGAATATCAGCAGAAGGCCAATTTGTGGTTTGATCATAATAAAGGAATAGAGGACTCCTGCAAGCATGTCATGGCCGCGCTCAAGCGAAAAATAAAGCAGCAGACAGCATCCCAACAGCAGCAAGCCATAATTCAGATAGCGGAAAATTCCGCAAATCGGGTATAATAATGTTATCAGTAAGAAAAGGATATTGATAGCGTGATCTTGTGTATCGCATGCGATCAATCTACGGGAAGTCCATCGGCAGACGCATATTAGCGTACATAAATATATGCCTGCCATGATGGTCATGCATACCCTTTTAGGAATATAACCATACCACCAGAAAACAGCCGCATGCCATGCAGGATATGAATGGACTATTTTACGGCCATTTAGTGGCTCGACAGGTTTGTCCGGACGACCATGGCCGACGTATTTTTCAGAGGTGAGTTTTCTCTCGAATATTTCGAAAGGATCAATTCCCTCATGCATGCAAACACTTTCATTATAACGATAAAGGAGATCGCTTAACCACTCCTCGTCAAGAGGTTGCATGTGGACATATATGTCATATGTACAATGCGCTACACTCAGGCAGAATGTTATGGCAAGCAAGGCAATTTGAAGCTTGACAATTCTATCTGCCTTCATGGTAGTCCTTTTCGGTATTGACTTTCCAGATGGTCGCCTTGTCGGTTTCCCCTAACAAGGCGCGGACGGCCTCAATGGCGCAAAGCATGGAGTGGTCCATGTTGTTGTAACGGTGCTGTCCGTTTCGACCGATGCAATAAAGATTGGATAACGTATCGAGCCATTCGCGCACTTTGCCAAATTCGGCATAACTTCCAAAATAGGCCGGATATGCCTTTTTCACCTTGATGCGGACACTCTTGTGTATGGGCGCGTTTTCATCGATAATGCCGATCTTGCGGAGCTCTTTGATCGCCATGTCGATGAATGCCCCATCATCCATTGTCCAGAAGTCATCGCCTTCGGTACAGAAGTATTCCAGTCCTATCCACACATGCTTTGTCACATCGTCGACCATGTAGGGCGACCAGTTGTTGAAGATCTGGATTCTCCCGATGCGAACCTCCCTTTCCTGGATGTAGATCCATGTGTCAGGGACGATGTTGTTGACTGTTTTGATTTTCGTTGCATTCTTGATGGCAAGCTTGTCCACAAGAAGCCCGACAGTGATGAAGTCACGATAGGGAAGGGCGGCGGCAATGCGTTTTACATCGTTGGGCGCTGAATTTGATGCCGCAACCAGATCTTTGATGGGCATGGACGAAAAGACTGCATCGCAGGGGATTGTGGAACCGTCGGATAGTACGATGTTTGTGATTTTTCCCTGCTCGTCATGGATGCCGACCGCGCTTGTGTTCATTCGAATCTCAACTCCTTCATGACGAAGCCTGTCGGCCAGCATTTCCCATAATTGCCCAGGCCCGCGTTTCGGGTAGATGAATTCATCAATGAGCGATGTTTCCTTGGGGGCGTTTCGCGGGATGAAGACGTTGAGAAGCGCTTTCCAGAGCGAGAGCCCTTTGACGCGCTGCGCTCCCCATTCGGGTGAAATTTTTGACGGATGGACACCCCACAGTTTTTCGGTATAGTCCTCGAAGAACATGGAATAGAGGACTTTGCCGAAACGGTTGATGTAGAAATCCTCAAGCGATTTCTCTTGACGCTTGAAGAACGCGCTATGAAGATAGCTGCAGCCTGCCTTGATGGTTCGAACAAGCCCCATGGCAATGAAAGTGGCTGGTTTGATGGATATGGGATAATCAAAGAAATGTCGAAGATAGTAGATGCGGCTAACTCTGTGGCGATATAGCATGACACGTTCTTCCGTTTCTGGATCCGGACCGCCAGGCTCAAGATGGCATGAACGTCCCAGAAGCAAGTCGTCTTTGGCGGGTTTGCCTTGTATTGGCATCAATTCCGACCAGAGATCATTGATTTCCTTTGATTTGGAGAAGAAACGATGACCGCCGATATCGATACGACAATCTCCGCATACGACTGTGCGGGAAATACCACCAATTGTGTCAGACGCTTCGAGGACAATGATTTGCCAGTCTTTCGATTTTTGGTGTAATTCGTATGCAGTCGTCAGTCCTGCGGGACCGGCACCTATGATAACGGCGGTTTGCATTTGGCGTTTCTTGCTAATCGTGGTTGAAACGATAATTAGGTAGCGTTTTTTATGGCGATTGCGTGAAAAACGCTACTTCAAACAGATATGGTTTATTTCAGCAACGTCGAAAGCGGCTGGCCTTTCTTGCCTGCTTCGAATATCTTGCGGAGTTCCGGGACTGAGAGGCCGCGGTTCCAGAGGGCGAAATCATCGACGTCGGCCTGAATATTGAAACGGTAGTTCGTGGTGCCGTCTTGTCCGATGTTCCAGTTCATGCCGCTGTTGATGATGGCATCCTTCACGGCATCGACCATCCAGTAGAAATGGCCGTCCGCCTTGCCTTGGCAGAAGCAGACGACGCCTTCGGGCGTGATGGAAACGGCGTAGAATGTCCATTGATCCGCATCAACGTCAAACGTGCCCATGTCCGTGCGTCTGGTGTCCGCCTTGCGACCGAAATTGAACTTGAAACCAGGCTCATGGACGCCGTCCGTCTGGGCCGCGCCGCAGAGGACGAAGCCCGGCTGCTTGCCATCCCGCCAGTCTTTGTTGCAGAGGATGGCGGGATCGCCGACTTGTTTCTTGGGGACGCGAACCCACATCGCGGCGGTGAAGTTGTTGCCATTTTCAAGCTTGAGATTTTCCGTTCCTTTTAGGACGATGTATTCGCGAACGTTTTCGCCGCCGGGAATGCGAAGGCATTTGCCGAGTTTGCCGCCGTCAACGCCGGCTTGAATCTTGTCGCCGATTGTTTCGATGGCGAGACCGTTCGGTGCGACATTGGCAGGAACTTCCGCGTCAAACGGCAGATACGCTACAAGTCCTTCGGACAACGGACGTTGAGTCAGATTGGAAACTTCCTGGCCGACGACTTTGCCGTCCAGATTCAACGGTTTGACATCGATTCCGAAGTGAGCCAATGCGGTGACAGGAAGGTCATAGCTTTTGGGGATGCCGGGGATGATGCCCTGCTTGACATGCTTGCTGGCAACAAGAACAGGCACGGTATTGGCGGTGCTGCCGTACATGCCGTGACTCTTGGCGTAACCGCCGTGGTCGCCGGTGATTGATATCATCCAATCTTCATCCGTGAACGTGGGGCGGGATGCAATGGCGTCCATCATTTTGCCGATAAAAGCGTCGCTCAGGGCGATGGTCTCATGATATTTATTGCTATGTGGATAGAAGCCTTCTCCGTGGCCACCGTGGTCGGGCAGGTCGATGAAGTACAGAATCGCGTCTGGTGCTTCCGGTGTGGCGAGCAGTTTTGAAAGAAAATCCGCATTGGCTTCGTCGCTGCCGTGATGGAAGGTGACGGCGGGATGTCTGGCGGTGTCGTTGTTTTCACCCCATGAATAGACGTAGAGGGCCTTGTAGTTTTTGCCGGGCATGGTGGCGACGCGCGCAAGCCAGCTGGGCCATTCGGCGTAGTTGCCGTTTTTGGTGTCGCCATTGTTATAGACTTTTGTCTTGGCGGCGGTTACGCCTGTTGCGATGGATGCATGATTGGCCGCGCTGGAGGGGCGTGCGTCTTCAAGATTCCAGCCGGTAACGGAGCATGCGCCTTTGTAGCCGGGCTGCCATGTGCCGTTGCGGAGCTTGTTGATGTTCGGGATGGGCATGTTGTCCATGGCGTCTGCGCGGAAACCGTCGAGCATGATGAGCAGGGCTTTCGGTTTTTGCTGTGCATAAGTCACGTTCCCGCAGAATGCAAGAACGACAACGCAGCATGTGGCCAGACGGATGATGTTTGAAAGGCGATTGTGTTTTTTGTTCATGTTTGTCTCCATTTTATTTAAGGTAAAAACAACTCAATATAAGGAAAATAGCGCAGGTTTTGAAAAACTCAATTAAATGTGAGTGGAAAAAGATTGTTGTTTCAGCATTGACAATATGATGGAAGGTGGATTGAAGCACAAAAATTAAACCGAGTACGTCATTTATGGATGGTAAAAGTGCAGTATCGGAAGCAGAACGGCTGTTTCAGTGTCGTCATTTTCCCCACGCCAAGCGACGACATAATGGACTTCGCCTTCATGACAAAGATATCCTTTGTGTTCATAATTCTTGATATTGTGTCGGAATTGATTGGAAATTTTTGCTACATAGACTTGCTTTCCTTTTACGACCGCGGCTAGAAAATATTGTTTTTCATTGTTGATTGTCATTTGTATCAATGTCAATTTCATCCCACTATGCAACTGCAGAATGTATTGTTTTTTGTCTTTGAAATAATCAAGAACAACATGTCTATGGGTAAGTTGGCAATCAAAGCAAGTCGGCTTTTCATAAATGTCTGAATTCATGGATTTCATGACTCCGGGAATGTTGTAATGATCAAAAATTGTGGAGTCTGTATGGATGAAAAGGTTGGATTTGGCGCGTGTCAAACCGACATAGAGCACTCGTCTTTCCTCTTCAGTGGCTAGTTTCAAATTGTCTTGATCCAAAAGCATATAGACAGAGTCGAACTCACGGCCTTTTGCCTTGTGGATAGTTGAGACAAAAACTGTTTTCTTGTCATCGTTATAGAAATCTTCTATATGGGATTCAAACAGAAAATCGTGAAAACTGGAACGGTATTTCTCATGATATGTCTTTTCAAAAGTCTCAAAAAGATTTTTCAGAACATCAATAATATTACTGTCTGAGTATGTGGTAAATACCTTTTGCTTGGCTTTGTTCCATATTTCATCTGAAATAGTAGGCGTATTAGATTCTTTATTGATAGTTTTTAGGAAGTACCTTATTTCTGCGAGAGTTTTCAGATTTGGTGAATTATCGGCTTGAATCAATTTTGACTTGATATTTCGTTGTGTGAGCAATGTTTGAATCTGCATGGCTTTTTCATTGGTAGTTGTTAGAACACAGGCGCTCCCATTATGATATGTTTGTGCAAGATGTTCGACAACAGCCATTTCCATATAAGTCTTGCAGTGTTTGATGATTTGAACTGTGCCAGATGATTCTTTCACAGCCTTGATAGGTGTGGTTTTCATGCGGTGACTTAAACTAGAGGCAAATGCGTTGGCGAGAGCCACGACATTCGGCGCGCTACGATAATTGTCACACATTTCATATTTAATTGCATTGAAATCTGTTATGAACGCCTGAAGGTATTTCGAACTTGAACCACGGAATTCAAAGATATTCTGGTCATCGTCTCCAACGGCGATGACACGCATATCGCTATTTGCATTGATGAGGGCTTTTACAAGATTGTAATTGCTTTCATCCATATCCTGCGCTTCGTCAATAACCAGAACTGTTTTAGTTATTTTGGCAGGTTCAACTTCTCCATTTATGATTTTTTCAGTCGCATCTTTGACAATATTGTCAGCTTCTGTCAGATTGCCTGGTTTACCGAGAAGATCAAAGCAGTAGGAATGGAATGTTTTTATGTCCAAAAAGTTAGCCGCATTTCCTATTAGATCGACAAGACGTGTTTTGAATTCACTGGCAGCTGCACGTGAAAAAGTTAGCATAAGCAGACCATCATGCTTGATATCTTCAAGAAGTAATAATGAAGCGAGTTTATGTACAAGCAATCGTGTTTTGCCACTGCCTGGACCAGCTGCGACAGCTATATATTGTGAACCTTGATCATGAAGTATCGTAGCCTGTGTTTCAGATAATTCATCAAAGAGTTTATGGTATTTCGCAGAGGTAATATTTCTACTAATTTCCTTTTCTTTCTCACCTTTGAAATATTTGGCGATGAATTTCTTGTAATCCATTTGGAAGTAGTCCTGTACGAATTGTACAGCTGCTTGGTAATTACTGACCATCAAATTCGCATATTCTCCAACGATATGTATTTGCTGGATGCGTTGCTTATAAAATTCGTCAAGAAGCTTGTAGTCGTCATTTTTGAAACGAATCTTGTTGTCAAGAATCATTCGCTTGATTTCCAATTGATTATAAAGAACAAGAAAACCGCCTTCGATTTTCAATAGTCCAATCTTGGAAAGGTATAACAGGGAATCTTCAATATCCTGCAATGTGACTTGAAGCGCATCGGACAATGTGGCATTTGCATGCTGATAGCCCTGAAGCAAGCCTACTAGTGAAAATTCGACAGGATTTTCATCTTTACTTATGTTTGTTGAAACTATAGTCTTAGTATATAGATCATTGAGGATGAATTGGCATAAGGATGAGCGGGCTTTTAACTTGTCCAATAATACGTTCAAGGGGAGAAGTGGCTGAAATTTCACGTAATCACTTCCCATTTGATCAATTTTTTTAAGGTCTTTATCAACTATAAGAAAGAAAAGGATATTTTTGATTTTAGTAATATTGGATGAAAGTTTTTGTTTGTTAGCCTTTTCATTTAACTCCTTTAAGTTCAATGTAGTTGGCTGGTCATTGAGTTCCTTTAGCATGAATTGTTCTAGATTCAAATATGATTCTAGGAGAGCAAGAGTTTTGCTCTGCTTTTCTGATTTTGGAATAAATGCCGTCATGTCCTGATAGTTTTCAAGAAGACGGATTTGACGTAGCAAATTGATGATATTGATAACTTCAGCTGTTGGCAGGCCAAGTATATCGGCAATATAGTCAATTCTTGATTCAGCGGCATCATCGCTTGCTTTGGCTATGCTTCTGCTTGTTATAAGGAACTTGATAATTTGTTTGGCATGAAGACGTTGTTCGTCTGAGAAGATTGGGGATTGGTCTATGCATTCCACTGCCTCCTGCATGTTTTGTACCATGATGCTAGTGGCGAATACTTGTGGAACATTGTGGCCTCGTTTGACATAACCTGCATTTTCCAAAGCTGTAATGGCAGTTTTGACTCTTGTCTCAATATCTTGGACATTTTCATCCCATCCAGCTTTACGTGCAATTTCAAGAGGAGAGCTGCAAATCTTGTCATGTGTCTTTGTCAAATCTTTGATGGCTTTCCATACTTGCTGGATTTCACTAAGACTGATTTTGGTCTGATTTAGCAATAGAAAATGCTTGTCCAGATCTTCATCATTGAAAAGAACATAGCATTCAGCTTCCAGGGATGGATCGCGTCCTGCTCGGCCTGCTTCCTGCACATAATTTTCAAGAGAATCAGAAATGTCGAAATGGACAACAAGCTTAACATCTTTCTTATCCACCCCCATGCCAAATGCCGATGTGGCGACAATAATCTGAGCCTGATTATGTATAAATGCATCCTGATTGGCTATTTTTTCATTTGAATCCATTTTGCCGTTGAAAGGCAAAGCGGTAAAACCATCTGTCGTTAATTTATGTGCAAGATCATGAGTTTGCTTGGTTCTTGAAACATAGACAATTGTCGGACAGTTTTTGGCTATAAGAAGATTTCTTAATGTTTCGTATTTCTCATTTTGTGTTTCTTTATGTAGAACGACGTAATGGAGGTTTTTTCGTGTGGCAGTAGATGTGAAGAGTTCCAACTCTGCATTCAGATGCTTTTTGAAATAATCTCTTATATCACTGATTACTTTCTGTTTAGCTGTGGCTGTAAAGCAAGATACGGGAATGGGATGATTGTTGCTTTTTGAATATTGCAGGCGTTGGATGAACTCGGCAATATAGAGATAGTCCACTCTGAAGTCTTGTCCCCATGCAGAAAAGCAGTGAGCCTCATCAATGACAAAGCGGACAACATTACGGCTCTGAAGAAGCTTTTCAATTGTGCGAGATCGCAGCTGTTCAGGAGAAATATAAAGGAGGAAGACGTCTCCGTCCAAAACACGTTTTAGATTTTGCGCTCTTTCTATTGGATCAAGAAGTCCATTGATTGTGACGGCTTCCGTTATACCAACGGCGTTGAGGTTATCCACTTGATCCTTCATCAGCGATTGGAGAGGAGAGATGACAACCGTCAAGCCACGTACCGTTTCACCCGCCATTAATGCGGGAAGTTGGAATGTGATGGATTTCCCGCCGCCTGTAGGGAAAACCGCTAGTAAAGATTTTCCCATGACTGCCGCCTCAGTGGCACGTTCTTGTAGCGGCTCTCCATTATATGTACGGAATGAGTCGTATCCAAAGTACTTTTTCAGAGCTACTTTGACATCCAATTTTGAACGACAGTAGTCGCACCCACTTTCGCAGGGAGTTTGTCTGAGAAGCAAAAGGACATTATCAATGGCTGGAAAATTTTTCTGTATCCAAGGTGGTGGAAGGGAATGCGAGTCATCTGTATTGATAAGAGCGATTGCATAGGCTAGTTCGCGCGGAGAGTTTTTAATTAATGTGTCCAGAGGTGCGTTTGCGCAGATTTTGTTTTGAAGCAAGTCAAGGATTGCAGAAGCAAGATTGCCATTGTATGGTTCACATTCGACAAAATTGAAGAAGTCTGCGAATTCTTCAAAAGGGGCAAGAAGTGAACAGAAAATTTGCTGCATCGCTTCTGGAAGTGCAAGAAACGCATTCCATTCGTCATGAAAGAGCTTTTGTGCTTTTATACTGTCGTTACATGGGTTGTTTAAGTCGTTTGATTCTAATTTATCATCTTTCAAAAGTGCATGGTAAGGGCGTTTGGGAAAGAGCAAAGGGGAGAGATAGAGTGTATCAATGAATCGAGGTGTAAAGAAATTCGGTAAGAAAGGACGAATGTATTGCAGATCATGGTGAATAATGTTATGGCCGCACAGGTAATCCGCATTCGAGCAAAAGGCACAGAAATCACTGATAGACGGCGAATGAAAACGGGAAGTCTCGTTTTTCACCGCTCCGATATCCTGTATCTTTTGATTTGTGGGACTGATTTCTGTATCGAAAAAGACAATGTTTTTTGACATGATTCAACGGCGGCTTAATAAGGAAGATGAAGATAAACCATAAAATAATCTGTATTTGATAGTTCTGCAACTACATGCAATTGACAATTAACGCTGTAATAAGTTGATGAATAAGAATTAGGTATTAATTTATTACTATTGGTATTATTGTTATGCTAATAAATTTTAGCGAAAGTGACTTGTGGGTAATCTTTGTTTGTATATGGAAGAATGAAAGAGAAGTCTCATCTTGGGGCGTTGTGGGCGTCCATGTGGAATCGCAGTTACGGGGCGGAACGGCGTGTGTTCGCGGCTCTGGAACTGCTGTTTTTTCCATTGAGCCTGATTACGGTGTTTGTATTGCTACCGTTGCAGATTGTCGCAAAGCATCTGGCGGTAGAAATCCCGACTGCTTATCTGCTTGCGTTCCATATCCTTCTGTCTGCGGCAATTGGATACATCACAAACTATATCGCCTTGCAGATGCTATTCAAGCCGTTTGAACGTGACGGACGGCATTGGCTGTCCATCTGCACATTTGGCTATTGGAAGCAAGGGCTCGTGCCGAAAAACAAAAAGAGCATCGGCGTAGAAATCGGACGGCAGATTGAAACAAAGTTGCTACCGCCTGACAAATTGGCGGATGAATTGTGCGCCGCCGTGTCGAATATCCTGTCAGAACGGAAGATAACGGATGATGTCCGGCAATTGGTTGCAAAGTTAGTTGACGAACATCGCGTGGAAATCGACACTTTCCTAATGGAAAAAGGCACCCAATTGCTGGATACCATGCTGGAGAAATACATCACGCGGGAGACAGTTCGTGAATTTTTGCAAAAGACTGTGATTCCGCGTCTGAATACGCCGCGCTTCCGTGAAATGGCGTCAGAAGCTGTTCTGTCAGAAGCGGAAAGGCATTCTGCCGAAATCACGATCCTGCTTCAGCAGGAGATTCGCGTAATGGCGAAAAACTACTGCGAGAAGATGTCGGGAAGCTTGGGAATGCTGGCGTTGATGGGCATCAATCCATCGAGTATGGTTGATAAAGTTTTGGATTCGCTGGACTGGAAGAGCGTGGAAAATCGCATTAAAGAGAAGCTTCGTTCAGAGAAGACGAAGCAATATGCGGATATCATGCTGTCGCAGATGTTTAAGCGAGTTGATTCATGGCTGGAAGGCGATGAAAGCGATGAAGGATTGGAGCTGTTGACAACCGAAATCCGTAATGGGCTTCGGGAAAAGGGAAGGGCATTATTGCAAGAAAATGGTCAGTCTTTGATTAATCAACTGATTGGATATGAACCATTTTGGCAATGGCTTGACGAAAAGCTTTTGCCGACCATGTTGCCTGTCATCGACAACATGCTTCGTGAAAAAGGCCATGCTGTCGTGATGGGAAAATTGCGATTGGCGGAACGCGTGTCCGAGGCGGTTGACCGACAGGATACGCGTCAGTTCTATGAGATGATCAATACGTTAGCGGCGCAGCATCTTGGTGCGATTCAGGTACTTGGATATCTTCTTGGAGGTATTATAGGGGCGCTGCAATTGTTAGCTTAAAGCCAAAAGCTAAAAGCTGAAAGCGAATTCAACAAAATGGTTTTAGATAAGTAAATAGGAGCAAAAATGGCACAAGAATTTATTTTTGAAATGCTTGGGATGTCCAAAATGTATGGTGACAAGGTCATCCTGCAGAATTTCAATCTGTCGTTCTATTACGGAGCGAAAATCGGCATCGTCGGCGAAAACGGCGCGGGTAAATCGACGTTGCTCCGCATTATGGCGGGAATCGACAAAGATATTCAGGGCGAGGCCAAAATACTGAAAGGCTATCGTGCTCTATTGGTTCCGCAGGAGCCGAAACTGAATCCGGAAAAGACCGTGCGCGGTAATCTGGAGGAGGCCATGGAGCCAATCCAGAAGATGATCGAACGCTATGATGAAGTCATGGCGAAGATGGGCGATGAAATGTCGGATAAGGAGGCGGAGAAACTCAATGACGAATTCGACTTTCTACAGAACGAAATCGACCGTCTGGACGGATGGAATATCGACCACCTGCTGGATGTCGCGAGTTCCGCGTTGGTTCTGCCGCCCGATGATGCCGATGTGACGAAGCTTTCTGGCGGTGAACGCCGTCGTGTCGCGCTTTGTAAAGCGTTGCTGGCGAAGCCTGATCTGCTGCTGTTGGACGAACCGACCAACCATCTGGACGCCGAAACAATCACATGGCTTGAAAAGACGTTGCGCGAATACGAAGGCACCGTCATTATCGTCACGCATGACCGTTATTTCTTGGATAACATCACGAAATGGATTCTGGAAATCGAAAATGGCCGCGGCATCCCGTTCGAAGGCAACTACAGCAGTTGGCTGAAACAGAAGCAGGAGATTTTGCGTGTTATCGAAAAGAAAGAGACAGCGCGACAGCGGATTCTTGCGCAGGAATTGGAATGGATCAACAGCACGCCGGCCGGCCGCTTGAAGAAGAATCAGGCCCGCGTCAACCGCTATGAAGAATTGGCAGGACAGAAGTTCGAACTCAAGCAGGATGATATTACCATTCAGATTCCGCCAGGCCCACGTCTTGGCGATCGTGTGTTGGAAGTCAAGGACTTATGTAAAGGCTACGGCAACCGCATGCTCATCGACCATTGCAGTTTCACGTTGCCGCGCGGCGGTGTCGTCGGCGTGATTGGTCCGAACGGCATCGGCAAGACGACATTGTTCAAGATGATTGTCGGGCAGGAGCAACCGGACAGCGGCGAACTGAAGCTTGGCGAGACGGTGCAACTGTCGTATGTCGATCAGCATCGTGACGCATTGGACGATTCGAAGACGGTCTATGAAGAGGTTAGCGGCGGCAATGAAGAAATTCAGCTGGGCGACCGCCGCATGAATTCGCGTGCATATCTGTCCCGTTTCAACTTCCGTGGGCCGCAGCAGCAGAAACTCGTCGGCAAGCTGTCCGGCGGTGAACGCAACCGCGTCCATCTGGCGAAACTGCTACGGACAGGCGGCAATCTGCTGCTGTTGGACGAACCGACCAACGACTTGGATGTCAACACGATGCGTGTTTTGGAAGACGCGCTTTGCGCGTTCCCTGGTTGCGCGATGGTCATCAGCCACGACCGTTTCTTCCTGAACCGCATCTGCACGCATCTGCTTATTTTCGAAGGACATGGAAAAGTCACGTGGTTCGAAGGCAACTATGAGTCGTTCGAAGAGCGTGTGCTGAAGTCGGACAGCGACTTCTTCCTCCACCGAAGATAATTAACAATTAATAATTAACAATTAACAATTTACAATTGGTGTGAGATAATTTCAAAACTCGTCAAACATTCAAGTGAAATGAACCACAGATTACACTGATTACACTGATTTTTCACGGATTGCCTCGCCGCCGAGCACATCATTCACAATAAATGTTGATTTTTGCAACTGTTAACTGTTAATTGTTAATTGTTAATTGAATAAGCATGTTGGCGGGCGATGGCGTCCGCCGCGAGAATCTCATCAAGCGTTGTAGCAGGAAGGCTCGCGTCTTTTTCAAGCGTTTGGCGGACGATGGCGGGAATGCGATCGAACGGGATGTCGCCGTCGCAGAATCGTTGGACGGCGACTTCGTTGGCGGCGTTGAAGACGGCTCCTGCCGCGCCGCCGTGACGCATGGCTTCGCGGGCGATGTCCAATGCCGGAAAACGTTGCGTGTTAGGCTTTTCGAACGTCAAATTCAAAGATTGGGAGAAATCCATCGGACGTGCGACGGATGGAATGCGTTCGGGATAGTTCAGGCAGTAGTGGATGGGAAGGCACATGTCTGGATAACCCATTTGCGCGACGATGCTTGCGTCTTTGAATTCAACCATCGAGTGAATGATGGACTGCGGATGGATGACGACTTCCACCTGCGGTTCCGTCATGCCGAAAAGCCATCCCGCCTCGATGATTTCAAGCCCTTTGTTCATGAGCGTCGCGGAATCGATTGTGATTTTGCGGCCCATGCTCCATGTCGGATGCTTCAACGCCTGTTCGGGCGTGACGGTGGACAGATTGATGTCGGGCCGTTTATGGAACGGGCCGCCGGAGCACGTGAGAATGACGCGGCTGACGGAATCGGCGGGATGCTGGTCGATGCATTGGAAAATGGCGCAATGCTCGCTATCGACGGGCAGCAGTTTGGAGCCGCTTTTTTTACACGCTTCCGTGACGATGGCTCCCGCCATGACGAGCACTTCCTTCGAGGCGAGCGCGATGTCCTTTCCCGCTTGAATGGCGGCCAGAACAGGCTTTAAGCCAGCGGTTCCGGAAATGGCGCAAAGCACGATATCGACGTCTTTTGCGGAAACGGCTTCGCATAGTTCTTCCTGCGAATGAAGCACTTCCGTATGCGGGGGCAATGTCTCTTTCGCGATGGCACCTTCCGCATAAACCCATGATGGACGGAATTCTTCGGCCTGTTCAGCGAGCCGCTGGATGTTCCGTCCGGCGGCAAGACCGATGGCATGGAAGCGTTCGCCGTTGTTGCGCAGTACCTTAAGCGTATTGGTTCCGATGGAGCCAGTGGATCCGAGAACGGTGACATTCTTCATGGCTTGACCTCTCCGAAACGGCGTTGACGGGAGCCGAAGGCGGCAAGGGCTTTCTGGAATTCCGCTTCGTCGAAATCCGGCCAGAGGACATCCGTCACATATAATTCCGCATAGGAAAGCTCCCAAAGGAGGAAGTTGCTGATACGCTTTTCGCCGCCTGTGCGGATAAGCAGATCCGGATCCGGTATGTCAGGCGCATACAAGTAGTTACGGAATTCCTCCTCTGTGACTTTCTGGTCAGCGGGGCGATTCTTGTCCGCGAGAATGGTGTTGACGGCGTCAATGATTTCAGCACGGCCACCGTAGTTGAGGGCGATGGTAAACGTCAATTTGTTGTTGGCGGCAGATTTTTCGCAGGCGTTTTTCAGGGCTTCCTGCGCGGCTTTCGGCAGACCATCGATGCGGCCGATGACGCGCAGGCGGATGCCGTTTTTCATGAGTTCAGGCAGTTTGTCTTTGCAGAATTTGGGAATCAGATTCATGAGAAACGAAACTTCCGCTGGGGGACGTTTCCAGTTTTCCGTGCTGAAAGCATAGACAGTGATGTATTCAACTCCCGCGTTACCAGCCGCTTCCAGCATTCTCGTGATGCTTTTCGCGCCTTCCAGATGCCCTTCCGTGCGGATTTTGCCGCGTTGCTTCGCCCAACGGCCGTTGCCGTCCATGATGATCGCCACATGGCGTGGAATTGATGCTGGCATATTCGTCTCGCTTGATGTAAAATGGTGATGAGTAAAATAATATGGTTAATATAGCATTCCCAACGGTATTTGCATTTATGACCGTCGATGACTTTTTTCCCTGTCTGATGCAATAAAACCGTGGAATCGCGTTTATAGAGTGTTGTCTGAATCGTCAAAAGAAGCGAAATACCAATGGAGACCATCATGAAAATCAGAATCGCATTGCTTTGCGCCGTTTGCCTGAGTTTGAGTTTGCTGGCTGAAGATGATGAATTGAAGGATTTTGTGAAAATCCCGAAGAATCAAGAATTTACGTTTGCCAATCCGCTTCGCTCACAAGGCGGAGCGTTGCGCATGGAAAAAGAACAGGGCGAGAAGTCGCCAATCGCGGAAGATTACTGGCTAGCGGTCTATCCTGTGACCAACGGCGATTATGCGGCATTCTGCAAGGAGACGGGACATAGAGTTCCAAGTTATTGGGACGGAGGAACTTTCCCAAAAGGAAAAGAGAAGCATCCTGTGCTCGAAGTATCCTACAATGATGCGAAGGCCTATTGCGAATGGTACGGCAAAACACGCCCAGGCTGGACATTCCGCCTGCCGACGGAAGCGGAATGGGAGAACGCGGCATCCGGCCCGAATCATCAGACCTATGCATGGGGCAACGAGTCGCATGTGTCGATAAAGGAAGGACTTGTCATCGCTCGGTTCAATTTCAACGGCGTTGTCGCTTCCGCCTATCTGAAGAAGGATCCCAATCGGACGGTTACGTATTACCATGAAAAATCGACGCGCAAAGGCGAACAGCAGGCATTGAAGGATGTCATCAGCGTCACGGCGAACGGCGGCGTCAGGGGATGGGTCAACCATAAGGAATGGACTGGGTTCATCTATACGGATTTGTTTAGGGATTTGTCGGCCGTCGGTGGTTTCACAACGCCTGTTGATTATTATCAAAAAGGCAAGAACGCCTACGGCAATTATGACATGTGTGGAAATTGTTGGGAATGGACATCTTCCGTCATCAAGGCGACGAATGGCGCTGAAAGCGGGAAAGATGTCAACGCCATCCGCGGCGGTTCATGGTACGCCAACATGCGCTCCTGCCAGGCCACATTCCGCGGAGAAGGGCGCAGGCCTGATGGCTGCTACAACACGGTCGGCTTCCGTCTTGCCGCAACACCGAAGAAGTGAGTCTTCCATGCCAGCCTTGCAGAAATGGCGAATGGCTAGTATGTTATGAGTCATGACGATTTTTCTTGTATGTAAAAAGGACATGGCTTGATATGGAACAATACGATGTATTAGTGGCTGGGGCAGGATGTGCGGGGCTTTGCGCAGCGTTGCAGGCGGCGCGTGTGTTGGGGGCAGGGCGAGTCTGTCTGGTGGAGAAAAACGGAATTTGTGGTGGCACGACGACGATCGGCGGCATCAATTTCCCCGGCATCTTCCATGCATGTGGACGGCAGGTCATCAGCGGCATCGGCTGGGAACTGGTCGAGCAAACGCGTCGTGAAAGCGGAAATCCTTTGCCGGATTATCTTTATGAATATCCAACGACGCGTCATCATCCAGAGTTCCATATTCGAATTGATGCGACTGTGTTTGCCGCATTGGCGGACGAATGGTTGCTGGCGGCAGGAACTGTTGTAAAATATCATACGATGATCGGAGCCGTTCGTGATTGGCAGGATGGCCATTTGGTGACGCTATGCGGAAAAGACGGCTTGTATGATGTTGGGGCGAAGGTTGTTATCGACTGCACGGGCGATGCGAATCTTACGAAGATGGCAGGAGGGAAGGTGAATGTCATGGAGGTTTGCCAGCCAGGCTCAGCTTGTTGCTATGCCGTTGGATATGACTATGCGACGCTTGATTTTGAAGAAATTCAGCGGAATTTTGAAGAGGCTGTGAAGCGTGGTGAAATCCAATACGACGATTGCGGCTGGGGGCGGTTCGGCAAGGCGTTTTTGTGGAGTCACGGGCATAATGCGAACCACATCAACGGCATCAACGCGGGAGATTCGGAAGGGCGGACACGCATCGAAATGGCCGGCCGCGCTTCGCTGATGCGGCTGTTCCGTTTTCTGAAGAAGCAGAAAGGCTTTGAAAATCTGGAATTCAAGGTGGTCGCGGCTGAATGCGGCGTTCGCGAAACACGTACGATTCAAGGACTTCAGACGATTACGGTGGAGGATTATGTGTCAGGCCGTGTTTTCGACAACGCCGTCTGCTATTCCTATTATCCAATTGATTTGCATGACACAAAATTACGGTTGGTCAACCAAAAAGTCCAAGAAGGGCTTGTTCCGACCGTCCCGCTTGGAGCGTTGATTCCCAAAGGTTTATCGAAGTTCTTGGCGGCGGGGCGCATCATTTCATCCGACCGCTTGGCGAATTCCGCCTTGCGCGTCCAGGCGACCTGCATGGCGACAGGGCAGGCGGCGGGAGCCGCCGCCGTTTTGGCTGTCCAGCAGAATTGCGAGCCATCAGCCGTCAATTTGGATGAACTGCGGCGAATTCTGCTGGAACATCATGCAATAGTGCCAAAAATCTGAGGGAAAGTCGCTCTTCAGAGCGACCGGTCACGCTAGAGCATGGCCTCCTATCATTTTTATATTTTGTTATCAATTGATATTGAAAAATATAGATAATTGACGCTATTGTGGCGAAACATGTGGCCATCTGATATTTGACCTTATAAATATCATATTTATTTCCATCCAATTCACACAAAAAATGGCGCATGAAGCATTTTGCATGCGCCATTAAGTGCTATTTATACTCTTAGTATGAAAAACTATTTATAACTAAAAATTTTTTTTTATTTTTTACGTAACATGGCGATATAAAGAACAGAAGGAATTGTAACTCGATATGCAGGTCCAGCAATATCAATTGCAGTCCAAATAGCTGTTATTGCCCATCCAACAGGGCCAGTTAGAATTGAAAGAGTTTTAGTTAATGCAGCACTTCCTGCGAATGATAATCCTTGTTTAAAAATATACTTCCATACTGCATGAACTATAATTAGTGTTAATTGGTAAGATTTAAAACCACCTGCTCTGAATATTGCCATAAGCGCAGCTATTAAAGCTTCTCCTTTTAAAGAACTTGGAGAGTCTATTGATAATGTTTTAAATATTTCACGTCTTTCATCTTCTGACATATGGTCAATTGCTTTCTGTAAGATGACACAACAAATTTTATCTTCTATTTCAGGTATGGATAAT
>JAFZAB010000065.1 GCA_017548425.1 Victivallales bacterium | reverse complement strand
TTGATCATGTAGCAGTTGCGCTGTTTGATCCAGACCATGTTCGCTTCGGGAATGACATATTTCTTCAGTTCCTTTGACCACATGGCTTTTTCGGGCAGCTTCTTGATGTTCTTGTTGAGCGGCTTGCTGAAGAAAGCATCCGCATCGCCTTCCGCAGCATCCTCTGTTTCAAGGATTTGGATGTTGGCGGCTCTGGACGGGACATGGATGAGCACGTTGGTCATATTGACTTCGCAGATGATGATATGCTGGAACCACAGGCAGGGCAGGACGCCTGCGTTTTCTTCATACCATTTAATCTGATCCGTGCGGCAACCATCGTAGCCGCCGCCTTTGGGATAGTCGCCGGAATCCATCACGATGAGATTGAAGACCGGCTTGTCTCCAGAATACAACGGAATGGCGCCACTGCCGACGCCCGACAGTTCGGCGATGTCGAAATCGACGAAATATTCGCCGCCCATCTTTTTATAAATATCGTACTGTTCCTGACGTGTGTAGAATTCTTCTCCTTTGCGTTCGGAGTCATGGTTGCCGAACGTGATGGCGTGCGGGACTTTTTCCTCCACGAAAATATTCATGAATTCGCCGATGACTTTCTCGAATTCATCATGCTTATTGCGGCAGCTTGTGTTGTCGCCAGTAAGAATGATGATGGACGGACGGTATTTCTGGATGCCCTGCCGAAGTAGCTTTTTGACTGGTTCTTCTAGTGGGAACGCGCCTTGCGGGTCTGTGATCTGCATGACGCGGAACTGTCCGTTTGCGTCAAATTGGAATTTCTGCTTGAGATTTGGCGAGACGGCGGGAAGTTTTGGCTGTGCGAAGACGGTCATGCAGGCCAGCGAAACGGCGAGTGAGAGGATTTTCTTCATGGTTGGAATGACTCCTGTGATGGATGGTTGATTTTTTTACGACGGATATAGATTAAGGTATTGTTTTCCATGATTTTTCAAGGCGTTCCAACGAAAATTTTTGAAAAGTCATTGTTTTTTACGGTCGTGCGGTGGTTGTAATGTCAATTGATTCGGCTAGATTAATGAGAGTTTGAGACAGGGCATGAGTCATAATGCCATTCATACAGAAAACATATTTCATCAGGAGAAAGAAATGGGCAAGAAAATCGTCGTCATATCATCCAGTCCGCGTGTGGGTGGCAATTCAGACATGTTGTGCGACCAGTTTGTGAAAGGTGCGCAAGAAGTAGGGCATGACGTGGAGAAAATCAATCTGGCGACTCTGAAAATCAATCCATGCCGCAGTTGCTATGCGTGTCGTGATTCGCAGCGTTGCGTGCAAAACGACGACACGCGCCCCGTCATCAATGCGATGCTGAATGCGGATGTCATCGTCTTGGCATCGCCTATTTATTTCTATTCCATCAGCGCGCAGCTCAAGGCGCTGTTCGATCGTTCCATCGTCATCTTCCCGCATCTGACCAATAAGAAATTTTATTACATTTTGACGATGGCGGATGACAACGTCGAAAAGTTCAACGGCCCGCTGACAGCGTTGCGCGGCTTCCTAGAATGCTATGAAGGCTCTGAAGAGGCCGGAATGGTCTGCTGCGCAGGCGTTTATGATTTCGCCGAAGTACGCGACAAGCCGGAAATGCAGCAGGCGTATGAAATGGGCAAGAGTATCAAATAACAAACTGTTCATCAAGGATTTACGATGCCTGAATATTACATGTTGTCATTTTCGTCCCATCAAGATCGTGCGGCGAGACTTGGCGAGACGGTGAGTTTCTACGGGACGCTATTGGATACGTCGCGACGCGTTCTTGGCGCGACCATCAAATGGCGGATTGAGCGGAACGCATGCGAACTGCTTGCCGTGGGTGAATATCCATCGTCTTCTTTCACGAGCGGCGCAACGTTCAAGGCGGAAAAGAACGGCTGGTACAAATGTAGCTTCGAGGCGTTTCTGGACGGCAAACGTGTCGCGACGACGGCCATTGGGGCGCTGGTCGAGCCTGAAACGATCAAGCCGACATTGCTTGTTCCAGAGGATTTTGATGCATTCTGGCAACGTCAGCGGGAACGTGTGGATGCCGTTCCCATGAATTTGCGATTGACGCCGTTGGAAAATGATTCTGTTGTCGAAGTCTTTGATTTGCAGGCAGATTGCACGAATGACACGCCTGTCAGCGGTATTTTGGCGCGGCCAGTCAACGCGAAAAAAGGCGGGCATCCCGCGATTCTTGTGACGCATGGCGCAGGCGTCCGTTCCGCTGGCGAAGGGCGTTTCCTGTCGTTTGCGGCGAAAGGCTTTCTGTCGTTGGATATCAATGCGCACGGCTTGCCGAATGGCAAGCCGGTTGAATATTACGACAAATTGGGCAACGGCGATTTGATGGGCTATCCGCTTCGTGGCTTCGACACAGGTGATCCGGAAAAAGTCTATATGCTCGGCGTGTTCCAACGTGTCTATCGAGCGTTGGAAGCGTTAGTTGCGATGCCCGAATGGGATGGCCGTAATCTGTGGTTGTTCGGCGGCAGTCAGGCCTCGTGGCAGAGTTTTGTCGGAGCGGCGTTGATGCCGAAAGTCAGCGGCATGGCTGTGTGGATTCCCGCTGGAGCGGATATGGCGGGCGGCGGCTGGCCGTTCAACTACTACGCCGGCAAGTCAGTGCCTGAATCCATGCGCCGCACGATGCCGTATTTCGATAGCACAAGTTTCGCAACGAGAATCGATAAGATTCCTGTCATCTGCGAAGCGGGACTGATTGATATGGTGTGTAAGGCGGACGGTGTCATGGCCGCCTACAACAGTCTTGCGACGCCAAACAAAACGCTGAATCTGCATTACCAGATGGGACATGAGACGCTTGAAAGCGAGATTGCCGAAATGGAACGGTTTATTATAATGCATAATTCATAATGCATAATTCATAATTATTTTATGAATAACGGTCTGTAAGACAATAATAACTAACATATAGGAGATGCTTATGAGCATGCGTGGATTATTGACTGGATTGTCGTTGATGGCGTTGTCGGCCGCCGCGATTGAAATCAACAATTTTGTGGAGGCGGATGGCTTCCCTGTATTAGTGCCGTCAGTTCAGAAACTTACGCGTACGGAAGGAACGTTCGCCATGCCGAAGCAATTGCTGGTGGCGGCTCCGAAAGGCGCGGAGGCGGATGTGGAACTGATCGGCAAGGCGTTGTCGCATCGTTTCGGCCTGTGGCATGCGGCTGCGGCGAAAGCCGATGAAAAAGCGCATGTTACGTTGGAATTGACGAAAAAAGGCGTGCCCGAATCGGAGCAAGGCTACACGTTGGATGTGACGGCAGATGGCGTATCCATCAAAGCGCGGTCATTGCAGGGCTTGTTCTATGGTACGCAGACGTTTATCAACTTGATGACGAACAACATCAAGACGTTCATTCCGTTCTGTCATATTGAAGACTGGCCGGATTTGGAATACCGTGGCGCGTTTCTGGACATCCGCGCGATGAAGAACTCTGAAGTGGATGCGTACTGCAAGTTGATTGATGCGTTTGGAGCGTTGAAACTGAATGTGATGGAGACGAGTTTCAGCGCCAATATCCCGTTTGAGAACGATCCATTCACGGAGCAGAAGGAGAAGTTGACGCGCGAATCCATCGAGAAAATCAAGGCGCGGGCGGAGGCGAATTTCATCGAAATCATTCCACATTTGCAGGTCATCAGCCATGAGCAGTGGCTGCGTGCCCATCCGAAATATCTGACGGACATCACTGCCATCCCAAGCTATCCAGGGGCGCACAACTCCATGTGGAACAACACGATTTGCTTCGCCAAACCATTGGGGCGGCAGTTGACGGATCTGGCCATCCGCGAGACGGTCAAGTTGCTCAAGCCGAAGCATTTCCATATCTGCATGGACGAATTTGTCCTCTGCAAATGGCAGAAATGCAATACCTGCAAAGACGGCCATACCCTCCAGCAGCTTCTGGATGAAGTCGATCACAACATCAGCCTTGTGAAATCGCTTGGCGTGCAGCCGATTATGTATCACGACCAGCTGATCGCGGCCCGCAACGGCAACGTGGAGATGAGCGAGGCGTTGATGAAAGCCGTTCCGCGAGATGTCGTCATGAGCATTTGGGACTATGCGGAAAAGCCTCGTGCGGAGCAATTTGACGAATTTCGCAAACAGGGCTTCGGCTATCGCGTCGGCGTCAGTTTCTGCCATCGCCTGACGAACACGATGACGATGCCGCTCATGGCAAAGGAACTGGACGGCATTGGCGCGATTCTGACGTATTGGGGCTGGCTCCGGCAGTATTTCACGAACGAGACGCAGGTCAATCCGCATGCGGCGGCCGGCACGGCCATCACGGCGGAATACGCATGGCATGCCAACGGCGACACACCGATTACGGCTCTGGCATGGGATCCCGCGTTTGAAATGCGCAAGCGGATGGGCGGCGCCGTCTTCATGCAGAGGCCCGGCATGGCGATGGCGGCGATTCCAATCGAATCGTCCTGCAACGCCCGCATTGGCGACGACTACAATTTCCCGATTTTCAAAGCTGCTGACGCCAAGGCAGTTGCGGACGCTTTGAAGAATTCGTACGAACATTACCAAGTGGCGATGACGTCCGACGGTGGTCTCGCGGCCATGACGTTCAGCGGCGGCGATGATATCTACGCCAAAGAAGCCATATCGGTTCCCGTCGACGGCAAGATCGGCGGCATATCGCTGTTGCTGACGGGCGGACTGCCGGACAAGCCGCAGGACTACGACTACTACCATTCGCGGTCGATGCCGAAAGTGGCGGATTTCATCGTGACTTACGCAAACGGAAAGACGGTCGTCAAGCCGATTCGCTATCGTCTGGAATTCAACAACTGGAACAGCCAGGCCAGTGGCTACTGCTCGCGTTTCATCCAGCGCGGCAATGATTCTGAAGGCCACAACTATTCATTCTATGCGTTTGACTGGCACAACACGCAGCCGGATGAACCGATTGCCAGCTTCACGATCAAGCCTGTGAACGCGGGCGGCGTGGCAATGGCCGTTCTTGCTGCAAATGCCTTCAAACCAACAGAATACGAACCGAAGGCAGGACAATTGCCGAAGAAACTGCTGTCGGCTGGACGCGGAATGGTCGTCGATAAGAAGACCGTCCATGTTCTGGCGGATTTCGAGAACGGCATGTCTGGCTGCACGGTGAAATTCGAAGGAAAGTTCGACAGCAAGCCCGAATACCGCATCATCGACGATCCGACGGCCCCCGGAGCAGGCAAGAAGGTTCTGGAAATCGTCGTGCCGCCACAGTCGAAGGACGCCAAAGGGCGTTCACGCGCCATTTTGGACATTGAACTGCCGAAAGAGCGCGCCGATGTGCTGACGCTGTTCGCGGATTATACGTTGAGCGATCCGAAGGCAAACGTCCACAGCGGTTTCTACAGAACGGACCGCACGATGGCCCGCTATCATGTCATGTACGGTTTCGAGAATCCCGCGGCTCCATGGCAATGGCAGCATGTCATGGCTCCTGGATTCTTGCAAGTCTTGACAGGAAAAGAACTTCCGCAGGAGGATCTGACGACGGTCCGCTTCTCCATCTGGTTCGCGGGATACGACAAGCCAGTGACGCTTCGCATCGACAACGTCGGCTACATTGAGAAGGACGCGAAATGGATGCAGGCAATTCTGAAGGAGAAGATTGGCAAGTAACTGAAGGAGTTTGTATTAGAACTCCAATTTGAGCATCATCGACGGCCTGCGGAAATCATCCGCAGGCCGTTTTTGTGTGACAAAATATGAAAATAATGTATTTTGATAAATTTTTTATTGTGTCAAAAGTCATAATAAATCATATAAAGTCATTATGACATATATAATATGCTAAAATAAATATTTATACAACTATTAATTGACATTCGCCATTGCCGTGCTATGTTGTGTTGATGAATAAGGTTGGGGGGGAGATGTTGTAATCAAGCGTGGTGAATCGATACCGTGCGGGGCGCGCCACAAACCTGTCCGTAGGACAGCACATCGTCGCGAAGCGACACCGCGCGTAGCGCGTAACCATGCTTAACCGCTGGCAAGCGCCCGTAGCGGCGCGCAGCCTGCGGTGGAGAGGTCACTCTGTCATAGCGCGCGGGACGCGCCACCATCATAATTGTATAGTAAAGGAGTAAGAATGAGTTACACACGATTATTCTATCACATCGTATTTAGGACGAAATTCAACATTCCGGCCATCTTTGTTGAACACGAAAAGGTGCTTTATCAATACATCTGGGGGCTCATGAAGCAAAAGGAGTGCATCCTCTACCGCATAGGCGGCATGCCTGACCATCTCCATCTGTTCATGGAGTTGTCAGCCAAGTTGGCGTTGTCCGACTTCGTACGGGAATTGAAGACATCGACTGGAAAATGGCTGAAGAACAACACACTTTTCCCGAGTTTCCAAGGCTGGGGGCGAAGGTATGCCGCCTTCACATACGGCCCGGAAGAGAAGGATACGGTCATCCAATACATCGCAAACCAGAAGTCGCATCATAGTCAAGTCAGTCTTGAAGAGGAACTTCGGACTCTTCTAGCAGAGCATGGGTGCGAAATCGATGAACGGTATTTTATGAATGACGACGAATAGTGGAATGGTGGCGCGCCCCGCGCGCTATGGTAGGAGGGTGCATCCAACCGCAGGCTGCGCGCCGCTCCGGGCGCTTGCCAGCGGTTAAGCATGATTCCGCGCCCCGCGCGGTGTCACTTCGCGACGGGATGATAACTGTTAGGCAATTTGTAGAGTGTTTTCAGTATGGTATATTATCAAGAGATTGAGGCTGAAACTGCATGAAAAGTCTCAGGCAGTCATGAATGCAGATTGATAGGAACTTACGCATGGAGTCGATGATTCAACCAGTCACGCTTCCTGAATGGCGGGACACGCCGGAGCGGGAAAATTGGTTGTACGCCCTTGGCAAGAAGAAGCCATTTCACTGCGGGCGTATCTTTCTGGCTGCCTGCGTCTTCTGGAGCGTCGTGTTTCCTGTCGTCATGGGAAACATATTCAAGGTGTTCTGGGGGCCGTTGATCGCGCTGTTGACCGTCGTTATTCTGGATATGGTTGATCGGTTGAAATGGCGGATTGCGGTTTGCCGTCGGCATAATCGCCATATCTGGGAGCCGTCGTGGGTGCGTCGTCGCGACATTTCAAAAGAAATCAAAAACATCATGGAACAACGTCCATCGTCCGATACGGCGGAATACATCTGTCTGTGGCGGACGGAGGAACATGGAAAAATCGCGCAAAGTCTGTGCACAGGCGGCGATTATCCGGTCAAGGCCATTCATCCGCAGGATCCAATGGAACTTTTCTGCTTCTTTTACAAAGATGATAATGACCATGACATGGATATTCTCGAACAGTTACGCCCTTTCATGAAGGCCTATCCGAAACTGTCTGACAAGGCCATCGTGGCCATCATGGATATGCTATGGCTCAAACGGACGCGGTTTCATTTTCACTTTCAGGATTTGGTGGAGCTCTGCTGGCGGGATATCTATTGTAGAGAATAGCCTTCAGGTATGGCGATGTTATATAATTTGTCTTTATAATTAAAACTATGCTCCCCGACAACAGGTTGGTGGTAATTGAGCAGATCCTTGAATTTGGCATGCATTTGCTTGAAGGCTTCACGGCGACTGCCATACGTCTGCGAACACGCGTCTTGGACAGGCTGGCAGATGATATCATAAAGTTCGCGGAGTTTCTTGTAGGTTTCAAATTTATCTTCGGTCGAAACATCTTGACGATACATGATGTCGTTCCACTGTTCACGGAGGGACAGATATTGGTTGATTGCGTCCCTTGTCTCCTTGGGCATGTTGGACAGGTCCAGGCTGGAAATGATTCTTTCGAGTTGCTGGCATCTTTGACGCGCCATGTCTGTCTGGAATTTTATCTGCCGCCAATAAAAAGCGCAGTCTTTTGAGGTATAGATATAAACACTTTGCATTGCCGTGCCATATTTTCCCACAAATGCTTTCTGAGTCGCCAAATCGTGTTTGGATTGCTCCAGAATTCTTTTGACTTCGTTTACGTCTGGTGATTCCCGCTGATTGGATGATGAAGCAGAGGGATGGGAGGCATCCTTTTTGCTTGCAGGTTTATCATTCTCGTCATCTTCTTCTTTTTCAGGCATGGATGGTTGACTGGCCTTCTCCAATCCTTTCATGTACGCCTTCAGCTTGTGTGTAGTATGTTGCAGCGAAAGCAAATAGAATAGCAAAGCGAATGCTGATACTGTTAAGATGATGTTCAATATATGGTTTTTCATTTTACTTTGCCTTGGATTGAGGGGAAAACCAACATGAAAAATGGAGGACAAAATACGGAATCGAAATTACTTAAGTCATTGGCGAGGAAGACGTCCTCGATGCCGACTGCATGTGCGCAATATTTTGTGATGATACTGCTGTCGAATTCGGCTTCTTGGGAAAGGCGTTCTTGCGTATCCAATGACGTTTTCTTGAAAGCCAAAACGCATTCGTCATCCTGTATGCTTCTTTGTAGTTTGTCATAAAGGGATTTGTATTCCTCTTCGGAAAGATAGTCGGGATTGAGGTCCGCAAGCAGACGGAGTTTTTCCTCACGGTTCTTTGCATGATGTTGCAGGATGGTATTCAGGAAAGCCATGAACTCATTATATGCTGCCTGGTCTTCTTCAAGCAGCTCCTCCAAGGTGCGGTCATTGATTTTTGACGGAAAAAAGCGGTCGGTTATTTCTTCATGCTGTCTTTTGCTTTCAGCCTTGATGTGGCGTTGTTGACGTTTGGCTTCTTTTTCATGAACAGATTTTGCGTCATGGACGACTGTTTTATGTGGTTTTGGGGTAGCAGTTTCTTCTTGAACTTTTGATGACAGTTGGCTGATTTCATTGCGCAAGGAATCCTGCTTCTGCTTCTCTTTTATGCATAAGAGCATCAGAAATAAGCAGATGATAAATAGGATGATTGAAAAAATTGTCTGCAAGTGTTTCATGGGGAATCCTTGCCTTTATCGCGGCAGATTGAGAACTGAACGGAGTTATTTCATTCTTCTGACGTAATCAACCTTTTGTCCATGAAGGTCGATGACGAAGTCATAGCATGAGCCAAGCCACATCATTACGGGAAGATGCTCACGGGAAAGCGTGTCATACGTGGCGGCCTTCACATGCCAGCAGGGGAGCCTCTTGGCGATATTGGGTATGAGTTTGTTATCGTCGTTATCGTCATCATCGTCATCACTTGAAAAAGAATCTGAACGGTATCTTGCCAAGTCATTGCCATTCAAGAGCAAGTGGAAGTCGGTGAACATCGCGGGGCCGAATGGCGTGTGCTGTCGTTCAAATTCACATATCCGATCGCTTAACATGTTGATGATATTCTTGTCCATCGTGCATTCGGACAGCCACTTGCGTTCTTGTTTGGAATGCGTGACAGACAGCCGTGAATAGAATATACGCGGTCTGTTTTTGTAATGCGGAATGACAACAACTACTTTTCGGCAGTCGGCAAGATTGTCGAAAACAGCGATTGTGGACAAAGTGTTATCCGCATTATTGAAAAGAAATTGTTTGAATGACTTGTCATGCGAAAGGTCTTTGGGGATGATTTCCGCCAAATCTTTATCGATGCATGGGGAAAAGCTTTCCATATCTCCAAATTGTTGGCAGTGATAAACAAAGAGGGAGCGCAAGGCCCAAGTTCCTTTCGCCATCTTGTTCAGACGTTGCAAGTTCTTATAAAGCAAGGTGTTATTAAAAGGAAGTTTCTCGAAGGCGTCCAGCGTGTCATATTCGTATGGATTACATTGACACAGCGCCTCCAATTTGGTCATCTGGCGGATGGTGTTGCGCAGATGACGATGGTATTGTTCTATGTCGCTGAAACCAGTCTTTAGAGCTTCGGGAGCATCGTCGTCATCGTCATCGTTGTCGCTTTGAATTTTGCTCATTTTTTCAATAAAAGCTTTACGTTTTTCCTTGCCCGCTTGGGAACACATTTCGCATTCGGAGACGACAGTCTCTTCCATAATGCTTTTGCAGGAAACAAGACAGAACAATTGAAATAATAGGAAGGCCGTTGAAATCAGAAGGTTGATTGGTTTCATGGTCATCTCCTTTTATGTTAAAATGATGCAAGCAAACTTTATGGTACATCGATATCTTTTTGCCGAAGGCGGTTGTGTGGGTGGAAGATGTTGCCTGAATCATCGTATTCGGAGTCAATGATATCGTCGTCGGTATTGAAGAGACGGTCTTTGCCAGCCGATATTCCCTTGTGGTAAGTCTCTTCCTTCAAACGGATTGCAAAGAACATCATGGGTGTGTCCCAACGGTCGAGGCAGGCTTTTTCCGTTTTGCCGTACGGCCAGTCTTTCCAGCAATCAATGGCAAGAGTTGAAATATCCGTTGGATTGGACACGTCATCGCTCAATGGGATGTTCTTGTGTTCCAATAGATAATTGCCGAGCAGGAAATTGAATTGGTGCAAATCCTCCCAGACCACGACATTGTCCAGATTGCGTTTGAAATCGATGGCAACCACAACTCCGGCAAGAAGCAATACGATGCCGATGGCGGCAACGGTTGCCTTGATGGGATGTTGTTTGATTCTTGCGGAGAATGACATGATGGTTTGAAAAGGATGCTATTTTATCGGAACCGTATTGTAGCGGATCATGTCGTGGTCGAAGACGAATCGGCGGAAGCCGTAGGTGACTTTGTCGAAGGAGACGCTTGTCGTCTCCGCGCTGGAGAAGAGGATGCCGTTCCACTGGTAGGTGAACGTTTTGTGGGTGTGGCCTGTCAGGAAGGCAACGACGGGATATTGTTTCAGTTTGTCCAACAGCCACTTGCGGCGTGGCTTCGGCAGATTGAAATATTCTTCCTTTTCATCAGGCGATTCGATGAAAATCGGTGCATGCATGGCGAGGATGATCTTCTTGTCGGCCGTTTTCGCGGCGTCCAGTTCCTTCTGAAGGAAAGCATCCATTTTCGCCGTTTCGGATTCCTTCGGATGCTGCCAGAGTTCCGAATCCAGAACGATCAGGCGGTAGCCACCTGACGGCATGTCGGCGGCGTAGAAGGATGGACCGAAGAACTCTTCGAATATGGGACGCGAATCTTTTTGGGCGACGTCATGGTTGCCGGGTACGATATAGACAGGAACCTTCAGACGAGACAATTCTTTTTTGAAGACCGTAAGTGTCTCGCGGTTCGTGATGTGCATCATATCGCCGCAGATGACAACGGCTTGGCAGTCGCTATTGTTGATTTTGTCGATTTCCTGCCGGAAACGGGCGAGTTCGGCATCGTAGTCTTTGAAGCCGATCTGCGGGTCCGACAGTTGCGCGAGAACGAGATTGTCGAAAGTCATCGCTGCGCTCTCTTGGTAGGAGAACTTGAGTTCGCGAAGTTCGTATGTCGTCCCTTCGCCCGTGTAGGTTGGATCAAAACGCAGCGACTTGATGTTGCCGCCGTTGAACCATGTCCACGGTTTGGAGAGAACGTCTCCCGTCACGGTGACGGTGTGCCATTCGCCGTCGGCCTTGGGGACGGGAAGCTTCCATAGACGGTAGTCTGAGAAGTTTTGTCCATCCTTGGCGTAAAACACATAGCCGTGGTGTTTGATGGGGCCTGTCGCCCGGTAGGTGTAGGTCAGTGTGTTGTATTGTTTTGGATCAATATCGACGTTTCGGTTGGCGATGTTCGGGCCGTTGGCTGTAAAGGTGAACAATAAGCCGTCGTCGGTTTGGGAGACTGTGCAATTTGTTGTTTTTTCCCATCCTTCAAAGTTGTTGGCTTTGTTCCAGATGACGTCTGCAAAGATATTCATACATGCTACCGTCAATAAAGATAAAATATAGTTTTTCATGTGGGTGGTTAAATCCTTCCCGTTTTGCGGGGATTCATTTCCATTGTCGCACCCTGACGGGCGCCATGTTCTGCGCGGCCTCCCGCCGGCTGTGTATCCTACGGGCACTTGCCGGCGGTTACGAAAATCTCGCCCTGCGGGCGTTTTGCCGCTTCGCGGCTTTTAGGCAATAAACTGATGTTCACTATTTACAATTAATAATTTAAATGATTTCATTTTTTTTCAAATGTAATCGATTGTCAGAACTGCGCGAGCAGGCGGCCGCCGTCGAGCAGATGAGAGGAGCCGGTGATGAAGCCGCCATGCGTGTCGTCGCAGAGATAGAGAATGAAATCGACGATTTCCCACGGTTCGGCGGCACGGCCGATGGCGGTCTTCATGTTGGCCATGGCGGCTCGCGTGAGAACGGGGCCGGGCATGATGCAGCAGGAGCGGACGTTGTGTTTGGCGCCGAGCGAGGCGATGGATTTCGTCACGCCGTGCATGGCGCTTTTGGCGGCGGCGTAGTCGATGCAGCCTGCGGAGCCTTCTTCGCCGGAGACGGAGCCGAAGTTGATGATGACACCGTGGTTGTGGTCGAGCATGTTGCCGATGCATGCGCGGATGAAGTAGAGGGCGCCTTTCAGATTGACGTCGATGCCCCACGAAATGATTTCCGGATCGCGGTCGCGGAAGGCGTCGTGGCATTTCCAGATGCGGGCGGAGGCGCCGCCGCAGGCGTTGATGAGAATGTCGATCTGCCCGTATTTTTCGATGGCGAGTTTGGCGGCGGCTTCCACTTGGTCGTAGAAACGGATGTCCGCGACGACGCCTGTGGCTTCGTAGCCATGCTGGCGGATTTCTTCGGCGGCCTTCATGACGCCTTCTTCGTTGATATCGACAAGCACGACTTTCGCGCCAGAAGCCGCGAGTTTCTGGCCAGAAAGCAGACCCATGCCCGACGCACCGCCTGTGCAGATGGCGACTTGTCCTGTGAAATCAAGATTGATTTGCATTGTTGTATCTCCTTAATATGGAACCACGAATAACACGAATGGACACGAAAGCGGATTTTAATGCGCGTAACTGTCGTAGAGCGAATGGACGCGGATTTGGCGATGGACTTCCTCCAATGTAAGCGGTTTCTTGGGGATGAGCGTCACGTGGACGTCCGTCTTGGCGGGCATGAAGAAGAAGTTGTCAGAGAAGCGGGCGTCCGTTTCGGAAAGTTCAAGCCGCGTGAAGAGAGCAGGTTGCGACGATTTCAAGCGAATCGCGAACGTGCCGTCGGCGTTGGGCGTGATTTTCCAAGAGAACGTCGGCTGGAAGAGATCGAGATGCTTCGGCTTGTCGAACGTGTAGTAGTTGGAAGAGACGGAAACGCCTTCCTTTTCGAGTGTTGCGTAGAAGATGAGATTGCGCAGGCCGGCTTGTTCGATGGCTTTTTGGCAATCGACTGTCAAGACGTTTTGGTCTGTTTGCGCGACGGCGTGGCAGGGCAGTTCGCCGTTTTGCAAGTCTTTGCCCTGCAAGTCGCAAATATGCCATTTGACGGTGAAATCATCATCTTGGAACGTCGTGTTGGAGACATGGATTTCAATTTGCTTGCCGCCGTCGATTTCAAGAAGCGACAGCAGATTCGGCGCGAAGAAGCGTTTGGCAAGATAGTGGAGGGCTTTCCAGCGGCCGAAGGAGTCGATGGACGACCATGACGCGCACGGCCAGATGTCGTTGATTTGCCAGTAGATGACGCCCATCATGCGCGGCTGCGTGCGGCGGGCGTGTTCGCAGGCGTACTGGATGGCCATGGCCTGCGAAATCTGTGTCAACCAGAGCGTTTCCTCAAGGCCGGACGGAAGTTTATACCAATCCAACAGATAGGCGAAAATCTTGCGGTTGCCCGTGTTGCCGCTACGCTGATGGTAGTCCATGATGTAGCTTGTGAGATTGCGGTCTTGCGGTTCCGTAAATGCTTCAACCGTCTTGAGTTCGGGGAACGACTGGAAGCCGAATTCGCTCATGAAGCGGTGTTTCCATGTCCGCTGGTATTCGAACGGCTGCCCGCCGAACCAAACGTCCCAGCAGTGGGCGTCGCCGCAGGTCGGATCGTTGAAATTGCGGCGGTCGCCGTGCGGTGTGTGCGGGCTGCACGGCCAGTAGGGCGTCTGCGGAGCGTATTCCGCGCAGACCTTCGGCAGGAGTTCGTCGAAGAGTCGTGAATAGTCTTCCCACGACATGGAATGTTGGTTCCATGTATCCGAAACGAGGCCTTGTTCGAGTTCGTTGTTACCGCAGAGCAGGGCGAGTGCGGGATGGTGGCGGATGCGTTTCAGATTGTCGATGAATTCCGCTTCGATGTTGGCCATGAAGGCTTTATCAAATGTCGGATAGGTGGAGCAGGCGAAGATGAAATCCTGCCAGATGAGCACGCCGAAACGGTCGCAGGCATCGAAGAAATCGTCCTGTTCATAGAAGCCGCCGCCCCATGCGCGGAGGAAGTTCATATTGGCGTTAGCGGCATCGCCGACGAGACGGTCGTAATCGGCCTTCGTCAGACGCGGGATGAGATAGTCGGCGGGAACCCAGTTGGCGCCTTTTGCGAAGAACGGCTTGCCGTTGACGGTGAACTGGAAGGATTCGCCCCATTCATCCGCATGACGGTCGAGTTCGAGTTTACGGAGGCCAATTTTGACGGACCATTCATCGAGAAGATTGCCGTTGGCGTCCAACAGTTTAGCGGTGACGAGATAACGGTCCTGCGGGCCAAGGCCGTTCGGCCACCAGAGTTTCGGTTTGGCGATGGAAAGCGTAATCGGCTTGTCCCCACTCGCTTCCGCCTTGACAGACACGGCGTTTTGCGGTTCGTCTAATGGAGCGGCGGAAATGTCCAGCTTGAGGCCGTTGGCGGCGGTCGCCGTCAGCAACTGCGGTTTCATGACGAGATCGACGGAGCCGTTGGCATTGTGTTTTTGTTCAATCAAAACGCTGTCGATTCGCGCGGTCTTGACGGCTAACAACTTGATGTCGCGGAAGATGCCGCATGTGGCGGCCATGGGGCCCCAGTCCCAACCGAAGGAGCATGGCATCTTGCGGAGCCAACTTTTTCCACGATAGAGCGGCGAGAAGCAGTTCCAGCAGGGAAGCGCCTTCTTTGCATGACCTTCTTCGCATTTCTGGACGCAGTTCGTGAACGTGACGACGATGCTGTTGACGCCAATTTTCAGCACGGATTTGACGTCCGCTTCCCATGTGCGGAACATGTTGTCCGCCTTGATGACGGCCTGGCCGTTGACGGCGACGGTTGCGATGGTGTCCAAGCCTTCGCAACGGAGGATGATTTGATCCGCATCCGCGAGAAGATCCGCATCCACTTGGAATTCATGGGAATACTGCCAATCCTTCTGGGAGACCCAGAGGGTTTTCTCTTCGTTGTCACGCCAGTCGATGGGCGGGATTTTGCCTGCGTTGAGGAGGTCGAGATGGACGCAGCCGGGGACGGTCGCGGGGAGGGTGAGATTGGCGTCAAGCTGTCTGACTTGCCATGAGCCGTTGAGGGAGAGTGTTTTCATACTTTCTTTTCTTTTGGTGGTTAGAGGGATGTATATAGATATGGTTATTGGAAAATGTTACGATTTTTGACCAATTTTTCGCCTATCAAAAAGACCTGCGTGTCGAAGGCTTCCATGGGAATTTTGATGACATCCGTGTCGCGGGCGACAGTTCTGCCGGAATAGATTTCAATGACATCGCAACGGCGCGGAAGACGGATCGTCTTGACGCCCTTCGATCTGGCGTGGATGCTGATGATGTTGCCGCTGGCATGGAGGTTTTCATCCGTATCCATGTAGATATGAACGCCTTCCTTACGGGCGAGTTCGCGGAGGAAGGCGGTGTCCAGCCGTGCGCCGCCATGGAAAACGATATTGCCTTTTTCAGCAACGGCGACTTCGCCTGTATCCAGATACTTGCCGTAAACAACGGCATCTTCGTCTGTTATGGTGAAACGCGGGTTGACGGGATAGTTGTCACCCGTGGCGCGCTTACCGTCAAAGAAGACTTTCAGTGAACCGTCGTCGATTTGCTTGAAATGAAGGCCTGTCAAGGCATTCATGGAATTGACGGAAAGGCCTTTGTCGTCAATGAATCCTGCGCCGTAGGCAATGACGATTTTAACGTTCCGTTTCCGTAGAGCATCGAACGCGGCATGGAGGGCAGGCGTGTCCACGAAGGAGTTGAGGAAAATGACGATTTTGTATTTATCTGCATTGCTTACAACATCTTCTAGCAGAATGACATCGACGGGGGCGCCGATTCTGGCGAGTTGGTAGCGCTGATAATAGAGAAGATCGCCAGTCAACGGCTGGATGCCGCGGTAGCTGTCAAGCAATTGCCCGCTGTCCTGCGAATAGCGGAAGCAATCTTTTTCCGGGCAGACGACTTGCTTGGCGCGGCTGGATGCAAGCAATTGGAGGGCGCGTTCGTCGATGACGGCGGCGATTTTCGTTATCGGTTCCGTGCCAATTTCCATCAGAATTTGGCCGGTTCGGACGGCGCGTGTGAAAAGATCGCGAATCTGTGGATTGTTGAGTTCGTTGCCGCCGACGAGCGGCAGTTGCCACAATGGCATCCGGCGGGCTAACGACATGCCGATGTTACGCTTCAAGACGTTGAGCGTCAACGGCATATTAAGCGTCTGCTCATAACCAGTCTTCGGCAGAAGACATGTGCGGGTATCGTCCTCAAGGATAGAGAATTTGTTGTTGTTGAAGAACGTGCCGTACGGTTTCATGTCCGCGTTGGGGGCACCGAGGCCGCGAATGGCATAACTCTGCGGCGAGAGGAAGAAGTCCATGTATGGCGATTTGACGAGCCGCCAAGTGGCGTTGTGCCCACCGCAATTGACGCAGTAGTCGAGATTTCCATATTCCTGATGGTAGCCGTAGTAGCAGCCGATGAGTTTTTTGTTGCCGCAAGCCTGCTTGGCATCTTTGGCGATGCCTTCGATGCAGTCGGCGATCGTATCGCTGTAGAAACGGTCGTAGAGAATGGCATCGCGGTCGGTGACGGGATTGCGGAAGAGGCCGCCGTCCGAACGGGTTCGGGCTTCGGGGGAAGGAATCGCAGCGACGGTGGTGCCGTGCTTTTTAGCGTAGGTCTGGAAGTCATTCAGCGCATGTGGATTGTAGTCCGCGAAGTGGGGCGTGTGGGAGTTCCAGCCCTGCCATTCGCAGGTCGCGCCGCCCATCAAATCATAGAGGACGGTACGTGGTCCGAAATACTTTTCGCAATGCTCAATGAGAGCGGCGACGGCGCGTCGCGCGTCTGCCTGATAGTCGGGATTGGAGAAGGAAACGGTCGCCATGTAGTAGGCGACGGATTTGCCATCTTCCTGATGGGAAACGCGTTCGGGATATGTCTTTTCATACCACGGGCCGGGATGGCACCAGATGTGGAGACCGAGCATGGAATCCGGAAAACGCTCCGCCAGCATGGACAGATTCGCATCGACGACCGAAAAGTCATATTGGTCTGGACCAACCCACCAACGGCCTGAATCGCCGTAGCCGCCCGCGCGGACGGTAACGACGTTGAATGGCGATTTCGGTCCTTCGATGCCGTTTGGAACGTTGAAATGATGGAATGTCAGAACGTTGAAATAGAACGGCTTGCCGTTGAGCATGGGCACGGGGCCCTGCGGCGTTTTGGCAATTGTCATGACGGCTTGTTCGCCTGGCATGACACGATCCGGAAGATGGAACGGTTGCTTCATGACGCCTTCAACAGAGCGGTCATAGACGCCAAATTCCCAACTGCCTTCGACGGCGCTGCCGTATTTCGGAAGCGAAAAGTCCGCGAAATGGAAGGCAACTGAGCCGTCTTCATGGCGTTTCCCCTGCAAGTCTTTGACAGTGCCGCTTTTAAAGTCGATGATGTCGCCTGTTTTCGTGTAGAGACGGACGAAAACTTTGTCGTCATCCGCCATCGGCGGTTCGCCTTTGATGGTGATGTCCGCCGTTGCGCCGTCGAGTTTTACGACATTGATGACGGCGTTGCCACGATTTTTGCGGATGCTGTGATAGACGGGATTGCAGGCAGACCATGGCGAATGCGGCGGGCCTGGGCGGGTATCGACGAGCTGCCATTCGCAATTGTAATCGACTTGGAACCAATCATCTGGAGCAATTGCCGAGACGCCTTTCGCCTTGTCCATCGTGACGATTTGGAACGTTCCGTCGTTAGCGAGCAGTTGTAAATCCGCCATGATGCCGCCGACGCTGCTGTCATTGTTATATTCGAAAGCGATGACGTTTTTGCCGACGCGGAAGTCAGTTGGCTGTAACTGCAGGACGGTCGGTGTCGCCCATTCATTACTCCACGGGGCGTCGATTTTACGACCGTTGAGATAGGCGTTGCGGACGGCGTCATCGCACATGCATTGCAGAAGTGCTTTGGCCGGAATGGCTTGGCAATTGAATTCCTGACGGATGAAATGGACGCCGGGTGAATCGAAATTTCCTTTTGGCGCGGCCATCGGGGAGGTATAATGCGGCGCGTATTCGTCATAACGACGTGGTTTTGAAACAGTTGCGCCTGCTTTCGGAAGCGTGACGGGAATGGAGAATGGTACACCGAGAGAAGCATACTGCTTCTTTTTGATAGCGGCGTATTCCTTCGCGTTGATGAGACGGATGGAACGGACGGTCAGAACGCCCGGAAACTGGTTGATGGGATCGAGACGGAGGCATGTGATACGCTCCGCGTTTTTCCATAAGTCACCTGCTGTCCCGACGTTAAGTGGAATACATGTCGTATGCTCTTCGCCGTCGGCCAGAAGACGGACGTAGAATTTGGCGGCTTCGTTCAATTTCCGCACAGCCTTCGTTCCAAAGAACAACTGTCCGCCTGTATTGCTGGGGAACTTGTTGGCCGTGTAGGTGATTTCCATGTATTCCGTGTCTTTCGGTTCGAAATCGCACGTCTCGATCATGAAGCGGAAATTCGGGCCCGTGACGTTGATGACGATGCCGTCCGGCGAGAGCGTGTGGGTGGCGCGGTAGGGCGTCGTCCATCCTGCGGCGGTGTTGTTGAACGTCCATTCCTGCGCGGAGAGCAGGGCGGCGGCGAGCAGAAATGCCATGAGAAGCTTGTTCATGTCTTGTCCTCTTGTATCGGTTGAAGCGGGAATCTGAATGGCGTCTGAAAATCCTATTATATGATAAAGTAAAAGGAAAAGTGGGACTTTCAACTCATGAAGAGGCTGTGACACCCCAAAAAGAGCGGAAAAAACGACGCTCTGATTTGACAAGTCTGGACTGGATGATATTTTAAATACGTTTTCAGACGAATGCCCGATGGTGTAATGGTAGCACAACTGATTCTGGTTCAGTTTGTCTAGGTTCGAGTCCTGGTCGGGCAGCCAATGAAATCCAAAGCCTCCGTAAGAACGAACGGAGGTTTTTTTGTGTAAAGGAGGAAAAATGATTCCCGTAACGTATTCATGGCCATGGGCGAAAGCGGATGAAACGCAACAGAAAGAGACGTTGAAACAATTGGCGGAGGCTGGAATTCGGCATTTAGTGCTCAGCAACAAGACGATAGAAGATTGCATCGTGACGCCTGAATTGGTCTCAAAGTACAAGAAGGCGTTGGCGGAATTTGGTTTGGATTTCGTTGACGCCCATGCGCCATGGGGCGCGTGGAAGGATCCGGGCATGCCGTTGGAGGGTCAGCATGAACAAGTTGTGCTGCGGCAGAAGATGGCGATTCGCGTCTGCCATGAGCTTGGCGTCCATTCCATGGCGTATCATACGGGCAATACGTTCAATTCGATTTTCGGGCAGGATTTGACGTTGGAAGACTATTACCAGATGTTGCTACGCTCTCTGTACGAACTGCTTCCGGATGCGGAACGCTATGGCGTCGTGATGTGTCTGGAGAATCAGTGGACGCCGCTGAACCAGTCGGCGTATCTCTTGAAAGCCGTCGAGCATTTCAATTCGCCGTGGCTGGGCATCTGCTATGACGCGGGGCATGCGAATCTGACGGAACATGGACAGGAATTCCCTGGAAAGACGTGCGTGCCAAGCATTTGGAACGACGCGAAGATTCCTGTCGTCTGGGAGGAGAACATGGTCGGCAAGTTACGGCCATGGATCGTGAACTGCCATTTCCACGACAACAACGGCATCGTCGATGAACACAAGTTGGTCGGTCAAGGGACGGTTGATTGGAACCGCATCATGAACACGCTGAAGGATGCACCGCGGCTGAAATGCATCCAGAGCGAAGTCAGCATCCGCGAAGCGGGGCCGACCATGCAGGAGCTTCGCGCGGCGTTCGGAAGGCTCTGCGACTGGCTGGATTATTGACAAGTCAGGCCTTCCATTTTTGCAACAATTTTTCAAATCAAAAAATCACTGCCATGAATCAATATTTGAAACACACCATTCTCTTCATCTGTTCCGCCGCGATTCTTTCCGCACAGTCTATCTGGCAGATTGATTTCAAAAATCTCACGGACGACGTCAAAAAAGGTTTTAAGC
>JAFZAB010000064.1 GCA_017548425.1 Victivallales bacterium | reverse complement strand
GGATTTCAGTTTCCGCGCTTCCGCCTCAAAACTTGGCATGATGCGATGCGCCAAAACATCGACGGAACACCGCCGCACATCCTCCGGCAGGACATAATCGCGATTGTCCAACGCGGCTCTCGCCTTTGAACAGATCAGCAGCCCAAGACTTGCACGCGGAGACGCTCCGACATCAATCAATTCCTTTGCTATACCGTTTTCAGGTCGCGTCGCGGCCGTCAAATACAGAATGTAGCCTTTTATCCGCGCATCCACATGGATTTTGTCCAACGCCATGCGCCATTGCCTTATATCGTCGAGAGTTACGACTTCCGCCACATGCAAATCCGGATTGGATTCGCCCATGCGGTCCAGAATGGCGGCCTCTTCGTCACGGCTTGGATATTTCAGACGGACGCACAGCAGGAAACGGTCTTTCTGAGCCTCCGGCAGCGGATACGTCCCGCTTTGCTCGATGGGATTTTGCGTCGCCACGACGAAAAACGGCTCCGGCAATGGTATTGTTTTACCGCCGATGCTGACCTGCCGTTCCTGCATCGCCTCCAAAAGTGCGCTCTGCACTTTCGCGGGAGCACGATTGATTTCATCCGCCAAGACAAGATTCGCGTTCAACGGGCCAAGACGGACTTCGTATTGATTCGTTTCAGGACGATACGTCTGCACGCCCGTGATATCGCCCGGCAGCAAATCCGGCGTGAACTGGATTCGTGAAAAACTGCCGCCGATGGCCTGCGCCAACGTCTTCACAGCCAACGTCTTGCCCAATCCAGGCAGTCCTTCCAGCAGCACATGGCCGCCAGCCAGTAAACCGCACAGCAGGCCGTCCATCATATCCGACTGCCCGACAAGCACTTTGGCCAGTTCGTCTCTCAATTGTTGCAGTTTCTCAAACATCCTTTATTTAATTAACAATTAACAATTAACAATTAACAATTTATAAGTTATTAACCACTAACCACTAACCACTAACCACTAACCACTAAGCCTTCGGCTTTGAGCTTTCTGCTTTTTTGGCTTCCTCTTCCGCCTTGCTCGCGTCACGCATCTTTTTCAGCCAAGCCCGCATCGAATTCCACTGGTCGCGAACGGCATTCCATGTCTTTTTCGGGCCGCAGATGCAGATATGGATGATGAGCAGGCATAGGCAGATTCCCGCCGCCAAACCGCCTTCCGCCCAGCGGGCGGAGGCGACTTCCGCCAATCGCGAAATCTCCGCTTCCGACATTTCCTTAGCGCCTGATTTAAAGACGGATGCATCCGTTCCATCGTCCATGAACGCAAGATTCAGGCTCGCCAGAATCCCTTGCAAAAACATAATCGCCGGAAGCAGACGCCACCAGACGCCGCCTTTCAGCCAATGGGAGCAGAGGAATCCCATCGGAATCGTGAAAATCAATCCCCAGACACTGATGGAACTCATTCCAATGCAGGAAATTCCGCCCATTGTCAAAGCCAACGGCATGAGAGGCGTCAGCAATGGTTTGAATTGTCCGAGAACCACCAACGCCAAGGCTGTTCCAAGACAGATCGCCAGCCAAATGCCTGCGTAGCGCCATCCGCTCGTCTTCGTCTCATCCGTCTTTTCAGCCGTTTTCGTTGTTTCAACCGCTTCCGTCATCTGCGGTTGTTCCTGTTTGTTTTCTTCTTCTGCCATCAATGTTCTCTATGTTGTCATTCTGTCTAAAAACGAATCCTTCCATGATACTCCCACATATAAGATGACGCATTTTTTGCCAGTTGCCATTTTTCCAATTCGTTTTTCATGCATTTTATCAAAGAAAAACAATTGATTTTACCGATTTCGCGTCTATACTTCTATATAAAAGGACGATTCTATCTCATAACCTCCAATCTATCGGCCTCCCATAAGCTCTTAACGCAGGAGAAGCATGATGAAACACAAACTCATAATCTGCGCCATTCTTTCCGCCGTCGGTCTCATCCACGCCGCCGATCCGCTATTGGGCGATCTCGGTCTGGACAGCGATGTCTCCAAGGAGGAAAAATCCTATACCTGCGTGGCGGCCCCGCCGCCCGCGCCGCCTGCGCAACATTCGTCCGCGGAAGGGCTTCCGCCGCTTCCGCTTCCCGTCGTCCCATTGCGCCGCACGGAAAAGAAGAATCCGCCGCGCCCTCCCGTGCTTATCGCAAAAGTCAGCACGCAAGACCGTAACGACTGGGCGACCAATCCAACGGATGCGCAGAATCTGTTGAAATGGATGGCGAAAAATCTGAACGTCAACTTCTCGGACATGGTTCTGCCGGACAACCAGATTCCGTCCGATCCGAAGACCGTTCCGATTCTTTATCGCACTGGCCATGATGCCTTTACGTTCACGCCACAACAAAAGCAAAACCTCCGCCAATATCTCTTCAACGGCGGCACACTCATCCTCGAATCCTGCTGCGGCCGCCGCGCCTTCGCGGAATCAGCCCTCCATGAAATTCGCGATCTCATTCCTGAACGTCCGCCATACAGACTCTCCAACGACCATCCGCTCTTCAAATCGTATTTTGACATAAAGTCCATCAAATACCGTCCTTACGCATTGAAGGCCGGCGCGAAGGATGACCGTGCGGACATCATCGGCGTCGATGTCGGCTGCCGCACCGCCGTTTTCGTCTTCCGTTGGGACGTCTCCTGCGGATGGGACGACCAACCGGACACCCTCCGCCACCGTTGCCTCGGCTATTCCATCGAAACCTCCAAACAGCTCGGTGCCAACTTGTTGGCCTATATTTCGTCCGAACGTTCCACCGCCCTCCCCCTATCGCAGGCTCTCGAATTCGCGGATGCCGACAAAACATCCAATGACAAATTCCGCATCGCGCAAGTCAAATATTCCGGTCTGTGGAAATGCCGCGAAGCCGGTTTGTCCATGCTGCTCAACAACTTCCATGAACAAACCAAAGTCCCCGTCCTCTTCGAACGGGATGAAGTCGCTTTGACCTCTCCGCATCTCTTCGATCTGCCGTTCGTCTATATGACTGGACATCAGGACTTTCAGTTGACGGATGCCGAACGCGAAGCGCTCGCCAAATACATCCTCCAAGGCGGTGTCGTCTTCGCGGAAAGCTGCTGCGGCCGCGACACATTCGCCAAGGCGTTCCGTCGTGAAATCACCCGCGCGATGGACGGTGCCAAACTGGAACGGATTCCGGCCAATCATCCTATCTTCGCTTATCCGAACAACATAAAGGATGTGCAGCCGTTGCCCGCTCTCGCGGAGAAGCTACAGACCAAGACCCGCATCCAGCCTGAACTCTATGGTCTGTCCATCGACGGTCATCTCGGCGTCATCTTCTCCCCGCGCGGCCTCGCCTGCGGTTGGGAACTAGCCCAATGCCCCTACTGCTGCGGCATCCATTCGAAGGATGCTCTTGCCCTCGGCATCAATGTGCTCGCCGCCAGCCTCCTGCAATGAAATACGTTCCTCCCACTGTCTCATTCTGGAAATACGATCTCGGCGACGGATGGGAGGCGTGGGCTGGCAAAACCGCCGAAGACAACGACTTGCTCTCCTTGCGCGTTGCCGCTCCAGAGGATTTTTGGTTTCACATCTGCGGAATGTCTGGAAGCCACGTTCTCCTGAAGGCCGTTTCCGACGACGCAGGCGAACCGACGCGCGAGTTGCGTGAAAAGGCCGCCGCCGTCGCCGCCTACCACAGCAAGGCGCGCAATGCGGGCAACGTCTCCGTCTCCTGCACACGCGCCAAATTCGTCGGCAAGCCGAAAGGCGCTCATGCGGGGCTCGTTGAAATCCGTCAGGAAACCAATTTGAAAGTGAAACCATCCATTCCAGGCCCACCGACGGATGGAAAACTTACTCTTT
This sequence comes from Victivallales bacterium, assembly GCA_017548425.1. Classification (GTDB taxonomy): domain Bacteria; phylum Verrucomicrobiota; class Lentisphaeria; order Oligosphaerales; family Oligosphaeraceae; genus UBA1407. Next base: position 9,467 of record JAFZAB010000064.1, on the reverse strand, counting down.
AATCAAACTGTCCCTTTAGTCCCTTTCGTCCCTTTTGTCCCTAAAACCATGCGCGTTAAAAATCTCGCAGAACTTGAAAAAATACTGGCCCGTAAACGAACGCTGACCACGAAGACCGAAAGTGTCATTGACGCTCCGGAAAAAGTCGATGTGCCGCAATTGCGCATTATCGGGCTGGACGTCGCCCTCCGTTGTACAGGTTGGGGCATCATCGACGCTCGCGCCCACAACAAGCAGGCGGCCGTCGATTGCGGCGTCATCAAGACAGATTCAAAAGCGGCCGTTTCGGAATGCCTGCGGCGTCTTGCGGGCGGTGTCCGCGAACTCGTCGAACTCTACAAACCGGACATCGCCGCCATGGAAGGCGGCTTCTTCTGCCGCAACGTCCGCACGGCCGTTGTGCTCGGCGCCGCCCGCGGCGTTGTCATTGCGACACTTGCGGAGAAGAAGATTCCCGTCCACGAATATGCGCCGCGCAAAATCAAACAAGCCATCTGCGGCTTCGGCAACGCCTCCAAACCGCAAGTCGCCCTGCTCGTCTCGCAAATGCTTAACATCCAAACGGACAAGATGGCGTTCGACTCCACGGACGCTCTCGCCATGGCGTTGACGCATGCCCAACTGCTCACCATCGCACAAGGCATCGGCATCCCCGATCCCATCTAAGCTGCCTAACGGCAGCGCTAAAAGCTTAAAGCTTAAAGCAAATACAATCGGATTTTTGCAACAGCCAATCTGTCCCTTTCGTCTCTTTCGTCTCTTTCATTATCATGCGCAAGCAAATCTCCAAGACCAATCAACCGCTCATCGCCGAACCGCCTCGTGACCATGACTGCTGGAATCTCCGCTGCGGTGGCCGCGGCATCTGCTCCTCCTGCCGCGTCACGCTTCTGCAAGGCACGTTCAACGTCGCGGGAAAAATCGTTGACGTCCGCCTCGGCATGCCTGTCCAGGCCAACGCCTGCCAGACAACGCTGTTGAGCGCCACAGGCCTCATCGATATTCCGGATTCTGCCGTGCTCGCGCAAGGTGGAAACATCGCCAATGAATGGCAAGCCGCCCCCCTGCCAGTCAATGACCGTCCCGTCGCCGCCGTCGATCTAGGGACAACGACCGTCGTCGCCGTCCGTATCGAAAACGGCCTCGTCACACGAACGGCCTCCGCCTTCAACATGCAGGGCCAATATGGCGACAACGTCATCTCCCGAATCACCCATAGCGGCTCGCCCGAAGGACTTGCGCAATTGCAGAAAGCCGCCGCAAAGACCATTGATTCATTGTTCGAACTATGGCCGGACAACCCGGACATCCAAGTGCTCGGTCTCGCGGGAAACACGACGATGACCTGCCTATTGTGGGGCATCGACTGCACATCCATCGGCGTTTCGCCCTTTACACCGCCATTGCGCGTCTTTCCAGTCAAAACTGCTTCAGAATTAGGCATTTCCGCATTGCCGCCAAACACGCCTGTCCATGCCATGCCGTCCATCAGCGCCTACGTCGGCGGCGATTTGACGGCGGGGCTTTATGAAACGGAACTGCAACCAGGCGAAGCACTTGTGGATATCGGCACGAACTGTGAAATCATCCTTCGCACAGCGACAGGCGAACTCGTCTGCACGGCGGCAGCCGCGGGCCCCGCCTTCGAAGGCGCAGGCATCGCCTGCGGCCGTCGCGCCGTTCCGGGAGCCATTGATCACATCCTGCCAAACTGGAAATATACGACCATTGGAAATCAGTCGCCCAACGGTCTTTGCGGCTCCGCCATGCTCGATTTTCTGGCTATCGGCAATCAGGAAGGATGGCTATCGAGTTTCGGACGGTTGGAAAAAGACGAACTCGCCGACCGCATCCGCGACATCGATGGCATCACAGCCGCCGAAATCGCCCCGAACGTGACGCTTTCTGAAAAAGATCTGGAACAGCTTCTGAAGGCGAAAGCCGCCGTGTTCGCGGGAATCCAATCGCTATTGGAATCGCAACACATGTCATTCAACGACTTGCGGAAACTCCATCTAGCTGGCGGCTTCGCGAAATACATGGATTTGAAGAGCGCCGTCGCCATCGGCATGCTGCCGGATGTGCCATTCAAAATTGTCGGTAATACGTCTTTGGCGGGCGCGTCGCGCCTCGCCGCCGCCCCATCCATGATAGACGAATTCATCCGCCTCAGCGACCTTCCACGCGAAATTCCGCTAAACGACATTCCGTCATTTGAAGACAACTACATAGACGCGCTCATGCTACAGTAATATCTAGAATTCTAGCCTTCTAGAAATCGAGAAAACTATTTATCACCCTTATCCGCGCAGATATGGCAGCGCGCGCAGTTTAGTTCAGGCGGCATATAGATCGTGCCTTCGCGTTCCGCTTTGCGAATCTTATGATGGTTCATGATGGCCAGGAAGACCGCCAACACGATGAACGCGCCTGCAGGGAATTTGAACAGCAGGAATGACGGCCAGCCCGGAACCACTTCGTATTCGAAGAATGTTCCGCCTGACAGAAATTCACGCACGCCGCCCAACGCCATCAACGCCAGCGTGAAGCCCAACCCCATGCCGATGCCGTCCATCAACGACGCGAATGCGCCGTTTTTCGACGCAAACGCCTCCGCGCGGCCCAAAACAATACAGTTCACAACGATTAGCGGAATGTAGATGCCCAACGTCTTGTTCAATTCCGCCGGAGCGTAGGCGTTCATCAACATCTCCACAATCGTCACAAACACGGCAATGATGACGATATAGCAAGGAATGCGCACTTTGGACGGTATCGCCTTGCGCACCAACGAGATGGCCAGATTGCTACCGACCAGAACGCACGTTGTCGCGATGCCCATACCCAATGCGTTTTTAGCGCTACTGGAAACGGCCAATGTAGGGCACATGCCCAGCATCAGCACCAATACGGGATTCTCCTTCCAAATCCCTTTCACCAATTCTTTCATGAATGACATATTTATTTCCGTGGTTAGTGGTTAGTGGTTAGTGGTTAGTAACTAACCATAAATTGTTAATTATTAATTGTTAATTGTTAATTCGCTTTGTATTTCCCGTATGCGCGGCAGGCCTTGTTCACGGCGTTGTGGACCGCCGTGCTGCTGTAGGTCGCGCCGCTGACGCCATCAATGGCACTGAACGGCTTCGCATCCTTGCCGTTGTATTTGCCGTCCAAATACGGATTCGGTGGCAATTCGCCTTCCGCCAATGCCTTGCCGCCGCCCCAGATGGACTTCTTCATCTTGCGATCCGTCGCCTGCGTGCCAAGTCCAGGCGTCTCGCTGTGGCTAGTCACAATCACATGGATGATACGACCGTCTTTGCCGATGCCTGTCAACGTCTTGACCATGCCGCCGAAGCCTTTTCCTTCCGCTTCCGCCGCGACGGCGATTTCATTTCCAGCCGCGTCATATGCGCGATACAATTTCACGCCGTCGATGACGACGACCTTTTCATTTTCAGGAGCGCCCTCTTCGTCGTTCGACGCGATGGTCGCCGTTTCCAGAGGCAGAACGAGTTTCAATCCATCCGTCAACGTCGCTTTGGCGGCCGCCTTTCGCGGCCCGTCTGTCACATTGTTCACGTATGCCAAGGCACCTGCTCCGACTAGGCAGACCAGTCCCAAACTCACGCATAACCGCAATATGTCTTTCATTGCAATATTACCTTATCTAGTTTACCACCAATTACTTGCCAAACGGACGGCCCGCCGTGAACTTGTCGATCAGCGGCGTCAACGCGTTCATGATCAGAATCGAGAAGCTCACGCCCTCCGGATAGCTGCCCCACAGGCGGATGACGCACGTCAAAATACCGCAGCCGACGGCGAACACCACAGAGCCTTTGCGGTTCAGCGGCGTCGTCACCATATCCGTCGCCATGTAGAACGCGCCCAGCATGAGGCCGCCGCTCAGAATGTGCAGAATCGGATTGAAATGCGCGCACGGATGGAACGCATACGCGATTCCCGTGAACGCCGCAACCGTTCCGATATAGAAGACAGGAACTTGCCAGCGGATGATGTTCTGGAAAATCAAGAAGATTCCGCCGATGATCAACGCGACGGCACATGTCTCGCCCAAGCTTCCGCCGCAGTTGCCGACAAACAAATCCATGATGCTCGGATAGCCGGCGGACGCAACGGCTTCCACAGCCTTGCGCGTCGCAGTGGTCGTTGCGTCGCAATGCGCGATCAACGCCAACGGCGTCGCGCCAGTCGTCGCATCGACCCATTTCGCGAAACCGCAGCCCACAGGCTTCACCCACGTCGTCATAGCGGCGGGGCAACCGACCAGTAGAGCGACACGTCCCACCAACGCGGGATTGAACGGATTGCCGCCCAAACCACCATACACCATCTTGCCAAGCCCAATGGCGGCAAAACTGCCGACGAGACACATCCAAATCGGCACCGTCACGGGAAGGTTCATGCCGAGCAACATGCCTGTCAGCAACGCGCTGCCGTCGTTGATCGCGAGTTCGCGCTTCATCATCCGCGTGAACAACGCCTCGAACGCCGCGCAGGCAACCATGCACAGCACGATGACCATGAACGCACGCCATCCGAAATAATACACGGACGCCAACGCGGCAGGCGTCAAGGCGCCGATGACTTTGAACATGATCTTCCGAACCGTGTCGCGGTCGTGGTAATGCGGCGAACTGCTTACCACCAGCTGGCTCGTGTCCGGCATTTTGATAGTTTGCTCTGACATATTAATGATTAATGTTTAATGATTAATGTTTAATGATTAATGTTTAATGATTAATGTTTAATGATTAATGTTTAATGAAAAAAAGGTTAATGGCTAGCCATTAATTGTAAACTGTTAATTGTTAATTATTAATTGTTAATTGTTCATTCACTTCTTCGCGGCGGCTGCGGCCGCCTTCTTCTTGGCGGTGACGACGGCCTTCGCGCGGCGGATATGCTGCACAAGCGGCCGTCCCGCCGGGCAGACATATGCGCAGCTTCCGCATTCGATGCAATCCAGAACATGCCATTTTTCAGCCAGTTCGAACTTCTGATGCTCGATCTGGGCGCTCAGGATGCCTGGCATCATCGTCATCGGGCAGACGTCATTGCAACGACCGCAACGCATGCATGCGCTCGGCGTGTATTGCACGACTTCGTCACGGCTCATCAGCGTGATACCGGACGTTCCTTTCACAATCGGAATCTCCAGCGAATACACCGCCATGCCCATCATCGGGCCGCCGGAGATGATCTTCGCGGGATTTTCGCTCACGCCGCCGCAAAGCTCCAACGCCGTGCGGAACAGCGTGCCGAAGCGGAAACGGAAGTTGCCGGGCTTCACAAGCGGTGTTCCCGTCACTGTCGTAACGCGTTCATACAACGGTTTTCCGAGGCAAACCGCCTCGCAAATTGCCGCCGTCGTGGCGACATTCGACACGACGCAACCGACGGCGGCCGGAAGACCGCCGCTCGGAACTGTGCGCCCCGTGACGGCGTAAACCAACTGTTTTTCCGCGCCTTGCGGATAGCGGACAATCAGCGGCATGACGTTCACATCTGTCCCTTTCGCGGCTTTGGTCAATGTGTCAATCGCGTCAGGCTTGTTCATTTCGATGGCGATCACGATCTTCTTCACGCCGAGAATACGTCCAATGATCCGCGCGCCTTTGATGATGACCTCCGGCGTCTCCAGCATGAGACGATGGTCCGCTGTCAAGCAGGGCTCGCATTCGACGCCGTTGAGAATCAGCGTGTCAATCGTAACCCCTTGAGGCGGAGAGAATTTCACGATTGTCGGAAACATCGCGCCGCCCATTCCCACGATGCCTGCCTCCCCGACGCGCGCCTTCAGCGCGGCTGGATCTGCCTCCTCCCAATTTTCAAACGGCGGCAGCGGCTCCGCCGCCTTGTCTTCACCGTCGCTTTCAATGACCATCGCAGGCGTCTTCGAGCCGTTCGCGCTCAGACACATCGTGAGATCTTTCACCGTTCCACTGGTCGGACAGTGAATTGGAGCGGAAACGAAGCCGCCCGCTTCCGCCAGCAACTGCCCACGCAACACTTTGTCGCCTTTCTGGACGACTGGTTTCGTAGGAGCGCCGATATGCTGTTGAAGCGGAACCGTGTAAAGCTCCTGCAACGGAGCGTTGACAATCGCCTCGCTATTCGAAACCTTCCCTTCGGAAGGATGGACGCCGCCGTAGAATCGGATATGTTTCTTCGCCATGATGCACCGCCTCCTATTCCGCCTTCCGCAGACATTTCGCAGGACAGACTTCCACCACGCTCTCCGGCGGCGGATTGTCGTAATTGACCGCCGCAAGGAAGCCGTTGATGATCATCTGCCCTTCTGCAGCCGCCTTCACGCACTTGCGGCAACCAATGCAACCGCCTGAACAGACCTTTTTCTTGACGGGTGCCTTCTCCGGCGAATTGCAATAGACGTGGACAGCCGCGGCAGAACGCGGAACCAGTTTGATCACATGCCGCGGGCAGACGGAAACGCATTTTCCGCAGCCTTTGCAGAGGTTCATATGAATCTTCGCCACATGCGTGGACAGAATTTCAATCGCTCCAAACGGACACGCCCGCGCACAGGATCCAAGCCCCAAACAACCATATGTGCAACCTTTTGCGCCACCTGCGACCATCATGGCGTTCAGACAGTCGTTGACACCGTTGTACAACGCGACACGCATCGCATGATGGTCGTCGCCACTGCAACAGACGACGGCGACTTTCGGATCGCTCATTTCCGCCTGCACGCCGAGCAGTTCGCAAACCTGCTTGAACGTCTCAGCCGACATGGATGGACAGCTTCCGGGCTTTGCCTTGCCAGTGGCCATCGCATTCGCGTAGTCCGCGCAGCCCGCGAATCCGCAACCGCCGCAATTCGCGCCAGGCATCAGTTCGCCAAGCTTTTCCGCCAGCGGATCCGTTTTCGCGCCAAAGAACTTCGCCACCAGGCCGATGGCCAACGCCATCAACACGCCGACGACTGTCAGCATCACGATATCTATCATTTTCTATACCTTATAATTAATCTTGCCGAAGCCTCATCATCCAATCTGAAAAATCATCACGAACCGAGCCCCGCGAAGCCGGAGAACGCCAACGCCAAAATACCCGCCGTCACCAATGCGATCGACGGCCCTTGGAAACTGCGCGGTATGCGCGACAGTTCCAGCCGTTCGCGCACGCTCGCAAACAAAACCAACGCCAACGCGAAACCAACCGCAGACGCGCAACAGAACACCGTCGATTTGAGAATCGCGCCTTTGAAGGCGTCTTCCGTCGCACAGATGATTGCGGAGCCGAGCACGGCGCAATTCGTCGTAATCAATGGCAGATAAATGCCCAACGCCTTGTACAATGTCACGCTGAAGCGTTGCAGAAGCACTTCGACGATCTGCACAAGTGCCGCAATCACAAGGATGAAGAGAATCGTCCGCATGTATTCCAAATGCAACGGCACGAGAAGGAACTTGTTGCAGAGGGACGTCACCAGACCAGCCAGCGTCATGACGAAAATGACCGCTCCGCCCATGCCGAGCGCCGTTTCAAGACGCTTCGACACGCCCAAAAACGGGCAGATGCCCAAAATTCGGCTCAGCACGAAGTTGTTCACCAACACCGCGCCGATGATCATCAGCAAATATTCTCGCACGTTCACCACTCCTGTCTTATGGCTTCGATTAATCTATTTCATTCCTTTCCAATATCTTAAAGCATTTACCCAATGCTTTGTCACTTGGAAAAGGCAACATTCCATGACTGTAATGAAATAAAATCTAAATCATCTCCGTCAAAAAACAAGAGGAAAAAAACTTTCATCCATGAAAAAAATTTCACGAATGACAACATAGTGGCTCCCCCCACATGACCGTTTCATATGAAATCATGCAGGCTCCAGCAGAGTCGCAGGAGGACAATGGAGCTCATTATACTCCTTTGGGAGTATAGTCAAGTTGGATTGAGAGATTTTTCACAAGAAAAATTGGCCGCCTGCCAGTCTTCAAATGACTTGACACGCCGCCATGCTGGCGTACATTAGCAGGAGACCATTTTACCATTATTTATATAAAAGGAGAAAACACATGAAACACTGGTTACTTGGCTGCACGGCCATGCTGGTCTGCTGCATCGGCGCCGCCGCGGAAGACGTCAACTTCGGCAAATTCGATTCACAAACCGTCCCGTCCTACTGGAAACTCCGCAACGTCAAAGGCGAAGTCCTTCTGGAAAAGAACGCCATCCGTCTCACCTACCCCAAATGGAAGGAAGGCATGGACTTATGGCCTGCCGTCGTCCGCGATTTTCCAGATGACGCCAATCCAGTCATCGATTGGTCCAACCACCGTTTTCTCGCGTTCGACCTCTACTATCAGGGTACGCAGAATTCCGTCATCAAACTGCGGCTGGACGACAAGCAGAAGCACATCAAGCAATTGGACCTGAACGTCAAAGCCAACGGCCAGCAGACCGTCGTCGCCATCAATCTATCCAATCTCGCCAATGACTTGAATCTCAAGGAAATGGTGCATTTCGACCTCTTCCTTGAAAAGCCCGCGGCTGATTTCGTCGTCGATCTCTCCAACCTTCGCTTGACGGACCAGCCGTACAGCGAAGAATACGTCGTCACTCTCGTCGAAAGGACGATACCGAAATATCTGACCGCCATCGACGCCTTGAACGCCGCGGCGGATCTTCCCATCCGCAAACCGCTTCTCGACGATGCACAGAAACAGCTCGCCATTCTGAAGAGCAACGCCTCGCTCGCGGAAAAACTCGCTGTCTGCCAGAACGGCTGGCTTGCCCAATATCCTGCGGAACTCAAACGGATTGAGTTCTTTGCAAAATTTGCAGACCGCCCCTTCCATCTGATGCCCATCCCGACGACGCTGAATCTTCGCATTGACCAATTGCCAGCCGTCGAATACGGCACGGATCTTCTGAAAATGGATGCCGCCCGCGGCGAAGCGGAAAGCCTCCAGCTGCTCGTCACTTGCGGCGCAACCAAGCTTGAAAACGTCACTTACAGCGCCACGGATTTTGAAGACGCGAAAGGCAACGCCATCAAGCCGGAACTGTCCGTCGTCGGCTACATTCCTGTGGCGCATCCGACGCCGAAGCCCAATGGTTTTGGCGTGGCAGGCCTCTATCCGGATGTGTTGCTGCCGAAGCAGACGTTCGATGTCGAGCCGTACAAGAATCAAGCCCTCTGGCTGTCCGTCTGGGTTCCGGAAGACGCTGTTCCAGGAACTTACAAAAGCGTCATCCGCATCAAGACTGCTGCTGGTCAGGCCGTCACCGCCGTCGCCATTCTGCAAGTCTATCCCGTCACAGTTCCGAAACTCGGCAAGCTGAAGACCTGCTGGGTCTCACAGCCCGCCAACACAGACAAATGGAACAAAGGCGCTTACGACGATTTTCTCAAGCTCAATCTAAAATACCGCTTCTCCATGGACATGCTCGTCAGCAGCGACTGC
>JAFZAB010000063.1 GCA_017548425.1 Victivallales bacterium | reverse complement strand
GTTTTGTTCGTAAAGAGATTTTCCCTATCTATTCACTTCATGCCGCATAAATCGTCGGTCACGGAAGGCATGGCGAATGTAGTGGACATTCTGCAAACGATTCTTTTCATAAACAATTTCCATAATGTCAAATCGATACTTCATTTGCAAACCGTTCCAAAGGTATCGCATGTACAGTCCTGCCGCCCGTGAAAGACGATGCTTTCGCGTTTCATCAACGGCATCTGCCGGTCGGCTGATTGCATTTTTATGCCGTGTTTTGACTTCAATAAAGCATAGCGTCATTCCATCCCGCGCAATGATGTCAATTTCACCATGACGATTGCGGACATTCCGCTCCAGAACATCCAGTCCAAGTTCCTCCAAAACATGGCATGCAATGTCCTCCCCGCGCTTTCCCAAACGCAGATGCGCCGCCCGCAACCGCCAGAAACGCCGTGGACGGCCAAAGCCGTTCAGCCGTCGCCGCGCTTTCTTTACTACCTTATATATAAAACGTCTGATTTTCTTCCATTCCAACATGGCAACCGTTCCGCAACGCATTATTTTATGGACATGACATATCGTCAGACACCGTAACTCCTATAAGATGCCGCATTTTTCTATATATTCAACCCACTTGGGTTAACTCATGAAGAATCTTATTGATTATCTGGAAAACATATTCGCTCGCAACATCACGGCGGAAATCGTCCTCCCCCCGGAAAACGGCGATTTTTCGCCATTGCCTTCCACACTGAATCCGAAGTTGCAGAAAGTCCTTTCGGAGCAGAAGCTTACGCAACTGTATTCCCATCAGGCGGAGGCCTTCGATTCTATCTCCCACAACATCGACACAGGCCTCGTGTCCCGCACGGCTTCCGGCAAGACGCTTTCCTTCCTCCTGCCGATTCTGAATGAATACGCCAACGCCACGACGCCGTTCAGCACCCTCCTCCTGTATCCGACGAAAGCGCTCTCTCGCGATCAGGAAGGAACGCTAGGAAAACTCCTCCAGGCGGTCGATGCCGAACGGAAATTCGGGACGTTCGATGGCGATACGCCGCCGGACCAACGGAAAATCCTCCAGAAGAACGCTGATTTCGTCATCACGAATCCGGACATGCTCCATGCGGGCTTCCTGCCAAACCACCAGCGGCTTTGGAAGGCGTTTCTGTCACGCCTACGCTACATCGTCATCGACGAAGTGCACAGCTACCGCGGCAGTTTCGGATCCCACGTCGCGAATGTTTTCCGCCGCCTGCTCCGCGTCTGCGACTTGTATCATGTGAAGCCGACGTTCATCGCCTGTTCCGCAACGGTCGGCAATCCCGCCGAACACATGAAAGCGTTGTTCGGACGTGATTTCCATATTATTCAAAAAGACGGGGCGCCGCGCCCCGAACGCAAGCTGTTCTGCGTCAATCCGCCATTGTTCACGGCGGAGGACGGTGCGAACTACCGAAAAGGCCCCGCGTCCGTCTCCATCCCGCTCATCCGCAAAGCGACGGAGCTCGGCATCCGCACAATCTGCTTCTGCCGTGGACGTCAGGAGGTCGAACGGCTTTATCGTTCCGTGACGGACGGCAAATACGCCTCTCTGGCGGATCGCGTCAAACCATACCGCGGCGGCCTGCTTCCGTCCGAACGACGCAAGCTCGAACACGATCTCTTCAACGGCGTCATCAACACGATCATCACGACGAACGCGTTGGAGCTTGGCATCGATATCGGCAATCTCGATCTCTGCATTCTTTCCGGCCATCCGGGCACGATGGCCTCTTTCTGGCAGCAGGCAGGCCGCGTTGGCCGAAAAGGCGGCGGTGCCGTCATCGTCTATGTCGCAAAAGACACGCCGATTGACCAGTATCTCGTCAACCACACGGACTTTATCACACAGGCTCCCGTCGAACTGGCGTGGCTCAACGCGGACAATCCGTACATCGTCCTGCAGCACATTCCCTGCTCCGCGCAGGAATATCCTGTCAGCATGGATGAACCGACATGGCAGTCCCCCGCCGCGCAGATGGCCATCAAACTGCTCATCGAACAAGGCACGCTGAAGCCATGGAACGGCGGTTTCCGCTATGGGCTGACCGACTATCCGTCGCGCGGCGTCAATCTGCGCGGCATGACCGATTATAACATCCAGATTGTCTGCGACGATGTCGTCATCGGCGAGATCGATCCCATTGGAGCACGCGGAACTCTTTACAAAGACGCCATTTATCAACATCTTGGCGAACGCTACATGTCCATGGATCTCGATCTGGACAAGAAGCTCTGCATCGTCGAAAAAGTCCATGTCGATTATTTCACGGAAGCGTCATGGGAGAATCGCGTCGAATTGACGGAAGTCTATGAGGAATGCGAATTTCCGAATGCCGAACTGAAATTCGGCGCCATCCATGTCAACAAGCAGCCGAAACTCTACAAGAAAATCCGTGAACGGACGTATGAAAACATCGGCTACGGACCCATCACGCTGCCGCCGTTTGAATACGACACGACGGGGCTGACGCTCCGCCCGCCGAAAGACTGGATCGCGCTCATGGACAAGCATGATAAACGGTGGCTTGGCGCCGCGCTCTACGGTCTTGGTTATATCTTAAGACGCGTCGCACCATCGCTTTGCATGGCGGATGAACAAGACGTTGATACCGATATTTCGCTCGCGACGGATGAAGCGCAGCGTTGGACGAGTGCCCTATTCCTTTTCGACACCCACGAAGGCGGCGTCGGCTATGCGGAGAAAATCTGCG
>JAFZAB010000062.1 GCA_017548425.1 Victivallales bacterium | reverse complement strand
CATTGGCACGCCTTCACTTTCACTGAATCAATCATTCCCATGGTAAAATTCCTTTCGTTGAAAAATTATAGATCGACGCCTTCAAAACCATCCCAAACGGGCTTGCCGGCGTAGGTTAGAATCGGTGCTTCGCCGCGCAAGGCCTTGAGGACAGACAACGCCAACGCATCTTGTTCCATCTCACCGGGATACAAGCTGATAGGGGCGATCCATCCGCAGCGCGTCTGGATGCCGTCGATGATGTCCTGGAAACGCATCAGACCGCCTGTCAGCAGGATGCCATCGACCTTTCCGCAGAGGACGGCGCTCATTTCGCCGATCTGCTTGCAGATTTGGTAGATCATCGTATTCCAGACCAAAGAAGCCTTGCGGTCGCCTTCTTCGACTTTTTTGTGGATGACATCCGAATCCGCCGTTCCGAAGAGGCTGACGAAACCGCCTGCGCGGGAGCACATCAGTCGCGCTTCTTTTACGGAATGTTTGTCGATGTAATCCAACAGCGACAGCACGGGAACGCTGCCGATACGCGTCGGCGTGAACGTGCCTTCGCCGTCCGCCCCCATGTTGCCATCGACCATGCGGCCGTGGTCATGCGCGCTGACGGTAATGCCGCCATCGATATGGGCGACGATGAAATTGCAGTCTTCATAGCGTTTGCCCATCTTCTCCGCGTGGAATTCCGCGACGGCTTTTTGGTTGAGGACGTGCGAATGGGAGGTGCGATAGACGCCCTTAATGCCTGTCAGACGGGCGTAATCGCCGTATTCATCGACGTTTGTAGGATTCAGCGTGTAGGCTTTCCGTCCGAATTCCTGCGCGAACTTCCATGCCAGCATGACGCCCAGTTTCGCGGGATGCTCGCTGCCGCCGACGGCCGCCACTGTATCGTCATAAAGACGCTTGTCAACGGCTGTTACGCCGCCTGGCTGCGAATAGGCGCTGCCGCCACGGCCAACGAACACGTCGATATCCGATGCCGCGACGCCGTAATCTTTCAGCATGTCCATGATGACTTGATAACGGAACGGCATCTGATCGTTCACGTGGGGGAACTGCAGGAGAAGCGGTGCATCGTGGAAAAGGCTCTTTTCAAAGAGCGATTTCTCATTTTCATAAAGGCTTACCTTCGTGGAGGTTGAGCCTGGATTGATGACAAGGATTTTGAGTTTCCTGTTGTCCTGTGCGTTCATGGGTTGTTCCTAATGTTTCAGCGCAAAGTATTTTGTTATTCATCGTTGTCTATTTTATGAATAGACTACTTCAATAAATATATGATGTGGATGATGATTTTCAATCTTTTAGCCTGTTTCTCATGCGTAAAAACATGGGTGGTAACAGTACATATTTTGAAAAGAAAGGATATATTAATCAACATGAAATCATATCAGTCCAATTCCTCCCATTTGTCACCGTGAAAAACAAAGCCATCCAATTCATTACCGATCATATTTCGCAACGTTATGACGTTGCGGAATATCCTGCGCTACGCCGTCAAATCCATGACTGGCAGGAGCGCAAACCGTTGCAGGGCATGCGTTTGCTGGATGGAACGCCGTTGTTCACGAACACGTTGGTGAAATTCCTGCCATTGCTCGCGGGCGGGGCGGAATTGACGGTCGCCGTGTCGGACGTGATTCCATATGACGCCGCATTGTTGCCGCTGTTGGAAGCATGGGGCGTTCCCGTTGTGAAAAACGCGACGGCAGGCGATTACGATTGTATTCTCGACTGCGGCGGCGCCCATGCGAGATTGACGCCGAAATTAGGCGTCGTGGAATTGACACGTTCAGGTTATTATCATTATGAAAAGTCGCAATTACCTGTGATTCTTGTGGATGACAGCCGTGTGAAGACGATTGAGACATGCCTGGGCACGGGGGACGGCTTCATGCGCGGCATGGAGAAGTTGGGCTATCGTGATTGGAAAGGAAAGAACGTCGTTATTTTCGGTTATGGAAAAGTCGGTCGCGGCGTTGCCTATTACTGTCATGAAAAAGGCGCGAACGTGATAGCTATTGATAGGGCGGAAGTTTCTGTCGCGGAATATGTAGCACTAATCGATAAAAATGACCGCAAGGCGATTCAGGCGGTTGTGCAGGAGGCATGGTGCGTCGTGACGGCGACAGGCGTCCGCCATGCGTTGCACGGCAATGGCGCGGCGGAAGTTTTGCGTGACGGCGACCAGTTGGTCGCCGCCATCGGCATAGAGGATGAATGGGGTGACGAACTGCCCATGGAACGGCGGCTGTGCGGCGGAACAGCCGTCAATTTCCTATTGGACGAACCGACACGGTTGCGCTATATCGACGCGACAATGGCGCTGTCCAACGCCGCTGTTTTGGAACTGAAAAATGGTAATATGGCGGCGGGTGTGCATCGCATTCCGCTGTCCGTCGAGGCATATTATTGGCAGGCTGTCGAAGATGGCGGTTTGATTTCTAACGAATTGAAAGGAGCGGGCTTGTGAGTATTCTTATCAAACAAGTTGAACTGAACGGAAAGCGGACGGACATTGCCATCGAAGGCAATCTCATCACAGACATCGGGCCTTTGGACGACGCCTGTTTTGACACGGTCATCGACGGCAGTTATTCCATCGCCGTACCCGCTTTCTACAACTGCCATACGCATTCCCCCATGACGTTGTTGCGCGGTTATGCGGACGACATGGAGCTGATGGATTGGCTGAACAACCATATCTGGCCAGCGGAGGCCAAGTTGCAGGAGGAGGACATCTACTGGGGGACGCGTCTGGCCTGCATGGAGATGATCCATTCGGGCACGGTCTATTTCAACGATATGTATTTTCTGCTGTCGGGAACCGTTCGCGCCGTGGAGGAATCGGGCCTGCGGGCGACCATCGGCATGTTCCTCAACGATGCGGCGCCGAATCGTGACATGTTCATACAGGAAGGCAAGGAATTGTGGAATCGCCGCGACACGTTGTCGAAACGCATCCAATTGTCCATTGCACCGCATGCCATTTATACTTGTAATGAAAAGACGTTGCGCGAATGTGCGGAAATGTCGGAAAAGTATGGAATTCAACTGCATATCCATGTATCCGAGACGATGTTCGAGTTCAACCAATGCAAAGAGCAACATGGCGGCATGACGCCTGTGGAGTATCTGGATACGCTTGGTGTGTTGTCGGAGCGGACGTTTGCGGCGCATTCGGTTCATGTGAGGGATCATGACATGGAGATTCTGGCGGCGCGCGGCGTGCATTGCGTATTCAATCCTGTCAGCAATCTGAAGCTGATGTCCGGCTTGCTGCCGTTGCGGAAAATGCTTGACAAAGGCGTGTCCGTCACGCTTGGAACGGACGGCACGTCGTCCAACAACAATTTGTCGATGTTCGATGAAATGAAAGTCGCGTCATTGGTTTCGAAGTTGGCGAATAATTCGCCGATTGGCGCGCAAGTCGATGAAATCTACAAGATTGCGACGCAGGCTGGTGCGGAGGCGTCTGGCCTGAATGCGGGCGTGATTGAGAAAGGTCGTCTGGCGGACATCGTGCTGTTGGATGCCAATTCTCCGCAGTTGACGCCATCGCACAATCTTGTCTCCAATCTTGTCTATTCCGCCGATACAAGTTGCGTGAAAACCGTCATTTGTGACGGAAGGATCCTGATGCGGGACGGTTTCATCGAAGGCGAAGCGGAAGTCATTGAAAATGCGCGACGCTGCGCAAAGCGTCTGATGGCAGCAGCACGCGGGTGAAATTCTAGGAAAAAAGGAGATATCATGCAAATCGGTCGTGGAAACTGGTATGGGAAGAAATATTATTTCGGCATGCATTATGATTTGCATGCGAACGCCAATGATACGGAACTGGGCACGCATTGCAGTCCGGCGGAACTCGTTCCGATGCTGAAAATCATGAAACCGGATTTTGTGCAGACGGATTGCAAGGGCCATCCGGGCATGACGAGTTGGTTTACGCAAGTTCCTGATGGAACGGTATCTCCGGGCGTTGTCAAAGACGCGATGGCGCAATGGCGCGAAGCGACAAAACAGTTGAAACTGCCGCTCCATTGTCATTATTCCGGCATTTGGGACATGGCAGCGGCGAAAAAGCATCCTGAATGGACGGTTGTTCCCGCGCCTGGTTCGGATCGCAAGTCTGAAAAGATGTGTCCGCGTAGTCCCTATCTGGAAAAATTGTTGATCCCGCAGTTGATTGAACTGATCGATCGCTATGAGGTCGATGGATTCTGGATCGACGGTGATCTGTGGGCGGTCGAGCCATGCTATTGCAAAAAATGCACGGCGGAGTTCAAAAAGCGCACGGGAATCGCGGAACCGCCTGTCTCCGAAAAGGATGCGAACTGGACGGCTTGGATGAACTTCCAGCGGGAAAGTTTCATGGAATACGTGACGAAATACACGGAAGCCGTCCATGCGCACAAGCCGGACGTGAAGGTCTGTTCAAATTGGATGCAGACGTTGCGGAATCCAGGCGATCCGTCCGTTCCGACGGATTGGATCAGCGGCGACAACAGCTGGATTTGGGGCTTGGACGGTAGCCGTTGCGAAGCGCGTTGGCTGTGCAATCGCGACAAGCCATGGGACATCATGCTGTGGTCGTTCAGCAAGTCGCTGGACATGGGCAATCCGACGTCGCCGTGGATCATGAAGCCTGTGGAAATGCTGGAGCAGGAAGCGGCCATGTTGCTTTCGACAGGCGGAAATGTGCAGATCTACGAGACTTGCGGTCTGCGTTCAGGGCAGCTCGTGCCATGGCGCATGGAACGGTTAGGCGAAGTCTCGAAATTCGTGAAACAGCGCCGCAAGCTCTGCCAGAATACGCAGACGTTCCCGCTGGTGGCCGTGCTGCATTCGGAAGTGCATTATTATTCGCAATGTACGTCAAGCAGCATCATGTACGGTTATGACATCGCGCCCGTGCAGGGGGCGACGTGGATTCTGTCGGACTGCCATTACGGCGTTGATATTCTGGACGAATACATGCTGGAGGAGATGCTGGAGCAGTTCCCCGTGGTGGTCGTTCCCGAGCAGACGCGCATGTCTGACAAGATGGTGAAACTGCTGAAATCGTATGTAAAGGATGGCGGTTGCCTGTTGCTGGCAGGCGTCGGCATGGCGGAGCGCTTCGGCTACGATTATCTTGGCATCCAGACGATGGAGACGGCAGAGAAAGCGACCTATTATCTGCCCGTCGGCAAGAAGGAGACCTTCCCGTTATATAGTGGAACATGGGGACTTATGACAACTGGCAAGGCGGGCCGTCCGTTCGGCAAGCTTGGCAACAGTCCGTTGCGCAATGAGAAGCTGACGGCGTATCCTGCGGCGGTTTTCAAACGGCATGGCTACGGGACGGTCGCTTTCATGCCGGCGGACATCTGCCTCGATTATCAAGTCAACCGCTATCCGGAAACGCGCAAGTTCATGAGAGAATTGATGGATCGTTTGTTCACGGAGCAGCCTGTGGTCGTTGACGCGCCAGTCGGGCTTGATTTCGTGGCGCGCTGCGGCGACAACGGCCTGCTGTTCCATTTTATCAACCGCACATCTGGAAATCCGACGCGGCCCGGGCAGGGCATGGTAGAGGAGATTCCGCCGCTCGGTCCTGTAAAACTGACGCTACGCATGGGCTGGAAGCCTGAACTTGTCAAATGGCATTTCGAAGACGAAGCCGCCATGACATGGACATGGACGCCCGTGGATTTCGACGGCGAAGCAGAGCATGAACATGAGCATGATGAACATTGTGACTGCGGCCATCACCATGAGCATGGCGAGAAATGCAATTGTGGCCATGACCATGAGAATGACGATGATTGCTGCGGCGAGATTCTGGAAGGCGAATCAGGCGTGCTGGAAGTAACAATTTCGCAGGTGAAATTGCACGGCCTTGTTCAAGTAGTATAGCTCGCTTCGCTTCGCGAAACGAGCGCCAAAGGCTTATGGCTTATGGCTTATGGAAATGCATACATCACTAAGCCATAAGCTTTTAGCCATAAGCCGCGCAAAGCCTATGGCTTTGTGTAAAAGCAAATTTCCTTCAAGCTGATCCACGGCCCATTGTAGCAGCCGTGCGCCTTCTTTACGGTAAGGCGCGCGTAGCGCGCCGTTTGCGGCGGCAAATCGAAGTTGCTGATGATGGCGTTGCGATGCGGCTTCGTATGGTCGATGACCGTTCGCCACGCGATGCCGTCATTGGATAACTCTATTGTATAAGCGTAGTTGCGGGCTTGCAACGGAATGACGGCGATCTTTTTCAGGTTGAGTTCTTTTCCGAAATCAAAATTGATGATGGCTGGCCATGCGTCCGTTGACCAGCGTTCCCCCATGGCTTCAGACCATTTGCCGTCGCAAAGCTTGTCGGGCGTGTTGCCTGGCTGGAAAGGAGTTGGAGACGTGACGGTGATTTTGCCGCGATAGAAACCGCTGTCGGGCCGCATGAAGGAAGGTTCTTGCGACTGGAAGTCCAGCGGGACGGTCAGAAGCGGCGGCTGGTAGTCGTCGCACATCCGCATGAGGGCGGAGGCGGCTAGCAGGAAAAGTCCGTTGCCGAAACGGTTTGTGCGGTTTTTCGTGAAGGCTTCGTCGCGGTAGTTGCTTGGCGAATCGGAACCGAGCTGCATATAGCCGATGCGGCCTGAAGCGAGCTGGCAGACGGTTGTGAGGGCGTTGTAGGCTTTCAACGCGACGGGCAGATATTCTGTCTTGTCCAAATAGCCGTATTGGACGCCGATGGCGAAGCCGTAGAGGAAGCCGCAAGTGCCTGTGGTTTCCATGCCGCCCGCATGTTGCGGATCATCAAGATTGGAATTCCACGTGCCGTCGTCGCGTTGGCATGATTTCAAGGCCTTCGCCATGATTTTGAAGTCTTTTTCATATTGGCGGAAGGCGTCCGTATCATGCGGAAGATAAACGAGTTGACGGGCCAAGGCGGCGAACGCCCAGGCGTCGCCGCGCGACCAGAAAATCTTGCGGTTCTGCTTGGTACGTTTGTTGACGAATCGTAAATCGCGATACCACAGTCCCGAATCTTCATCAAAGAGCTTTTCACGCCATGTCTTGTAGGAATTGAATTCACAGTCGATGTATTCCATACGGCCTGTAAGCCGCGCTAATTGCGTATAGACGATGTTGGACATGAAAATCGCATCGACCCAATGGTAGTCAACGGCATTTCGTTTGAGATTGAAATCCGTACAGGCGATGATGTTGCGCAACTTATCCGCATGTGGCGCAAGTTGTGCAAGCGTGATGTAGGATTGTCCGAGGCAGTAGAAATCGCCGTTCGTTGTCATGTTGCCGTTGTTGACAAGGTAGCGGTACTTTTCGGCGACATAGCGTGAATAGAGGTAATAGGGCCATTCGCCTGTCGTGAGGAAGGCGTCCATGTTGCCGATGTGGAAGACGCCGTCCTCCCACGAATTGCCGTCTGCATGGACGTTTGTTTTCGTGTATGAAAGAACGTTTCGCATGACGGCGGCAATGTCCGCGGCATGAAGCGCATCCGTCTTGATCAGAGGTAGTTCCGTCATCGGGTCAAGACGGAATCCATGTCTGATGGCGACTGGATTCTCTTGAACGTCCGCTTCATGGCCCCATGCCTGCAATTCGACGAGCGCCGCCCAGTTTTCGGATTGATCGCTCATGGCGCGGACGAGATTGCGCAGGCGGATGCTTTCCGTCTTGCGCGGTTTGATGGTGAAAGTCTGTGGCTGGCCGCCTTTTACGGGATGGACCGTTTCATGCGAACCGTCCGAAAAGACAATATCGGCGGATTGCCAGTAGGTGTCATGCTCTTTCTGCTTGCCTGAATAGTCCGCGCGGAGGACGAGCGAGACGTTTTCGATGATGACGGGATGGCCGAAATAGACGATGAATTCGGAATCGTCATGTTGTCCATAACCCCATGATTGATAGGGAAATGCGGAATGGCCTGAGCCAGTCGTGAGGATGCCGTCGATGGCGTTTCGCGGATGGAAGATGGCTTCGTTGCGAGTGACGCGGTTGGCGTAGGCGTGCGGGAAAGCGCGTAGTTCGCCGTTGGCGATGACTGGTGAATCTGACGGCATTTTTTCGTTTGGAGCGCTGCATTCCGCGCGGTAGCGGAAATCGTATGGATTGCATGCGACGTTGCGAGCGGTCTGCAAATCTTGTGCTGAAGCGATACGTGCCGAAATGGCAATATCTTGCGAAAAAGCGTTTTTCGGATAGGCGATGGCTTGATCGGGAACGATGAATTCAAATTGACCCGTTGGGACGAACAGCAACGTTTCACCGTCGAAACAGGACATGGAGAACCATATATATTGGCAGTCCGCTTCCGCTATGACGGCGTCGCCAGGCTTTAATTCGTTGATGACGAGGCGGTTGACGGCTTCCTGCGTCAGCTCGCCATCGCTGATGACGCGGAGGCGGATGTCTTGTTTCGGCGACTGCACGGCTTCCTGGACGCGTTTCAGGCCGACAAGTTCATCGGCCATGAGCAGGCAGGAAATCAGTAAAAGAGTGGATAGGATATGTTTCATAAGGATATATTGATGTTGTTTGAGGCTTACTGCGTTTTTTATGATAATATCCCGCATAAAATGTAAAAATCCATTTATGAAAATCAGCAAAATGAATTACAGTATTCAAAAGGCATTTTTTCATTTGACAAAACCATAACAACAGGCAAACAACATGAAATTACAGGGCAATTGGAAACGCGGGTCATTGCATACACATACATATTGGTCGGACGGACGTGGCTTTCCCGAACAGATGGTCGGGGCCTACAAAGGGCTTGGCTATGATTTCGTATGCTTTTCGGACCACAATATCTTTCCTGTTGACAAGAACTTCTGGCTTCCTGTCCGTAGCGACGAAGGCCATTGGCCGCCCATGGTGACATGGGAGCGTTTCAAGGCCTATCAAAACGAATATCCGAAATGCGTGGAACGGCGCGACGTGTCCTACCGCCCGATGGTGCGTCTTAAGACTTACGACGAAGTGAAGCCGATGTTTGAAGAGCCTGGCAAGTTTCTTGTGATTGGCGGAGAAGAGTTTACGGGAGGCACCCAACTGCCTGAAGGCCGTTTCGACGTGCATTTCAACATTTTGAATTTGGAAAAGGACATCCCACTGCCGCCGTCGGGCACGGTTGAGGAAATGATCGACCGTTATATTGAAGCCTACCAAAAGGCGATAGAAGGATGGCCGCATCCGACGCTGTTCATGCTGAACCATCCGCAATGGCGCTACTGGGACGTCAGTCCGCATCAAGTGGCCGATCTGCCGATCGTCCGCCATTTTGAAGTCTGCAACGGCGGTTTTGAATACGTACCCGCCGACGGGATGCCGACGACTGACAAGTTCTGGGATGTCGTCAACGCCTTCCGTTGTGCGAAAGGCTTGCCGCTGATGTTCGGAACAGCAACGGACGATTCGCATTTCTATGATGAACGTATCCATGATAACTGCGGCTGCGGCAACGGATGGGTGACAGTCCACTGCCCAGGCGAGTTCACGGCGGATCGTGTCATCGAGGCTATGAACCGCGGCGACTACTATGCGTCGAACGGCGTAGAATTGGACACGGTGGAATTCACAGACGGCAAGCTACATGTGAAGGCCGCCGAGAAGAACGGCGTGAAATACAAAATCACATTTATCGGCACGAAACGCGGCTTCAACGCCGACTGGACGTTGCGCCATTTTGACTGTGTGCAGGAGAATGCGCGTCCGAATTTCAACCGTGATTTGCGCATGTATTCAGACGATATCGGCCGGATCTTCCAAACGACGGACGGTCCGGAGGCGGAATACACGCTGGCGGATGACGATCTGTATGTTCGCGCCATCATTGATTCCGATGCGCCGTCGCATGTCCGTCACGACGCGCCCGGCGCCGCGCCAAACGAAAAGGCATGGACACAACCTTACAGCCGCTGAGCGGCTGTAAGGGGCTTATGGCTTAAGGCTTATGGCCTATGGAATTGGAGGGAAGCCCTCCTACGTGACCGGATGCGAAGGAGGGCATCCTTTTTGTCATTTTTGGCGGTAAACATACAAAAAATGTCAGGTGGGTGTACAAAAAATGTCAGGTGAAGTCTGTTGAAGTCAGATAGTCATGCCTGAAAATGGCTTGGCATGGATTTTGCTTTTGAATAATCAGCCTGCAAAAAGCAGGATCGATTGAAAGATAAAACAACCTTGGTGATCATCATGAATATCAGCAAAATCCAAATCATTTTATGCGTTTCATTTCTATCCTTGTGGGCGGCGGGCGAGGAGTCGATACCGTTTGACTGCACCATGCCGATTATTTTAGAGCCTGTTCTGACGGGCATTCAAAGCATGGAGGAATTATCGGATACCCAAAAGTCCTCGGGAGGAACATTTACGGAACCGCCTGAAGGACCTCCTGTGGCATGTGTGTTCGAGACGAGGGAATGCAAGCCGCGGGAGGAGGAGAGGGAATATGATCGGATTGTGGAAGTCACATTCGACAAACCTTCTGGGCATGTCTTTAGATTGCTTGTGAAGGATGATCTGGTCATGAAGATAGAACATACGGATCCGTCCGGTGAATTGCGTGTTTACTACCAGACTCTTCTGCATTGGCTTGACCGTCTGGATTTCAAGGATGAGGAATACACGCGTCTTTCCCGTGAGTCCTATTTGAAGATCTGCACAGGGGAATGCCTCTGGCTACGGTTGCCGACTGGACGGCATGTGGCAGAAATCCGATTGATGGAAACGAATGCATACGAACGGCAAAAACGGATTTTCAAAGGCCGGATGGAATTCCCCGACAAGCCGCTGACAGTTCATTTTTCGTTCATCGACGGTGTTTTGAATCACTTATACGTTTTTGGCTTCAGGAAGCGTGACCATACAATGAGCGATCCAAAAATCGCCTATTATATTTTGAACAGGGCTCCCAGTGGAACTTGGCTGGGACATTGCATTTTTCAGGCGTCGTTTTTGGACAAATGGTCCCATTCCCTGTTGCATGTCCAATTTTACAAGAACATGGGGTTGCAGGAATATTCCAAACATCAGCTTCTCGCCCCTGCGGATATAATAAAATGGGAGGAGAACGGTTTGAAGCGCAAACGCTACACTCCTGCGCAGCAGTCGAAAATGACCATGAAATGGTTGAAATCGCTAGGCATTGACCCGTCACGGAAATAGTTTTTCCGTGACGGGTGTGCACGAATCGTTGAATGCGTCGGCTGGATGGTTATTCTTCCGAGAGGAAGGGATTGAGCATGACGTAGTTCAGAACCAATTCCTCGCCAGGCAGGGCGGCGGCGTTGGAGAAGACGAGCGTCGTCTCGGGCTTCGTCGCCTTGAAAACGATGTGATGGAGATTGATGCGCGCCACGTTGTTGTTATGGGCGTAGCGGCCTTTCTCGCGTTTGTCGATATGGACCCATGACTGGGCGGCGTCGATGACGGCGCCGTCGCCCAAGTTGGCTTCAATGCCGTACATGCGCGGGTTATGGCGTTTGGCGACGATGTCATTGTAGTCGCCCGTGGAGAACTGCAGGCAGTACATCTTACCGGGGATGAGATTCTTGACGGTCTGTGTCAGCGTGCTCGTTTCGGCGTTGGCCTTCTTGAAGACGGCCAACGTGTCGCCGACGCTACTGCCGCCCCAACGGTTCTGGCTCGTGGCTGCGAAGCCGTTGACTTTGTCGGCGCGGACATCGCCGCTGGCCGTCCATGGATCAAGCTTGCCTGCGAAATCGCCGTTCTGCAAGTGGTTGGGCGTGTAGGAGAAGCCGTACTGTTTGGAGAGCATCTCCGTGTTG
>JAFZAB010000061.1 GCA_017548425.1 Victivallales bacterium | reverse complement strand
CCGTCTGCTCGGAGGTTCGTCACGCTTCGCGCAAGCGAAAACCACGTCATGCGGAAGCTTGAAGTTCATGATCCGTTAGCTCCGTCTGCTCGGCGGTTCGTCACGCTTCACGCAAGCGAAAACAACGTCATGCGGAAGCTTGAAGTTCATGGTCTGATAATTTCATCAACTTGGCGTTTCTCATACGTTTCGCGACAAGAAAGGAATCATCGAAAAAATAGTTTTCACAACATGAAAAAAATACTTACCATATTCATTTTTGCCTGTATATGCGTGTGCGTCGCGGAGAGTGTCGATGAAGCGTGTGAACGGTTGCGTAAACTGTCGTGGACGGCTGGCGTGGAGGCTGTTCCGGAATTGATCAAAGCGCAATCAGCCGATCCGCGTGTCGCGGACATGGCGTTGTATGTCTTCCAGCGGATTCGCGATGCGGAGGCGGATAAACTGCTGGTGGCGGCATATCCGCAGATTCCGGCGGAACGTCATCCGATGATTTGCGAAGTGCTTGGGAAAAAGCATGTTGTAGAAGCATGCCCTGTTCTCAAACAAGCGTTGAATGAAAAAGACTGTGCTTCCGCGGCGGCGATTGCGTTGGGCAGAATCGGCACGAAGGAAGCATTGGATGCATTGACGGATTTCCTGCCAAAAGCCGCGCAAGAGTCACGACGCGATGTGTTGGCAGGGATGGTGAATTGCTTGTATCATCTTCAGCCGCAGGACTGTGCGGCTGCAAGCGATGCGATTCTAGCGGCGGAAGACGCATTGCCGCATCAAAAGGCCTGTGCGTTCGTCGTCCGTTGCGAAATTCGCGGCGACGAATCCATCACGGATATCGTTGAAGCATTGCGCAAAGGCGATGAAACCGTCATGAATGTCATGCCGAAGTTGCTGGAAAGCAAGCATATACCAAACGCGTTGACAAAAGTCGCGGTGGAATGGAAGACGTTCCCGAAGAATCGGGCGGTTGTCGTTTTCCAGATGGTTGGTCGTACGGCGGACAAACGCTACGAAGATGTTCTTTTGAACGTGATGGCGGCGGAAAAAGAGCATGAACAGCTGCGGCTTTCAGCGGTGAATGCGTTGGAAACTTGCGGGACGGAAAAATGCGTGATTCCGTTGGCGACGTTGGCGACGACAACGGAACACGGCTGCCAGTCGTCGCGCCGTGTGTTGACGCGGATGAAATCAGAACCTGTTGGCGCCATTGACGCGGCGATGATTGTCATGGCTGCGGATGAAAAACGTCCCGCGGCTGTTCGGGCCGTATTGGTCGGTGTGTTGGGGCAGCGCCATTATCGTCCGTCCTTCCCGTTGCTGTTGAACTGCGTGGTCGATAAAGATGACGCGATTCGTCGCGAAGCGATAGCGGCGCTGTCGATGATTGCTGTTGAAACGGATTATCCAATGGTCATCGATTTGCTTTGCAAAGCGCAGAAGTCCGCTGATCGCAATCGGTTGGCAAGTTTGGCGATGACGCTGGGCCATCAAATGAAAGACGGCGACGCGACGGCGAAAATCCTGCTTGATGCGATGGCGCAGGGCGATACGTCGGTCAAGATTTCGCTTATCAGCGTCATGGGCAAATTAGGCTTGCCGGCGACATTGCCTGACATCGTGAAGGCGTTGGACAGTCAGGAAGACGCCATGAAACGCGCGGCGATTCTCGCGTTGACGGAATGGCCGACGGCTGAACCGCTTACGGCTTTGCGTCAAGCCAGTCGCAACGAAAACAACAATCTTACGTTGCGTGTGTTGGCGTTGCGCGGTTATGCGCAACTGCTTGCGCTTCCAAGCAATCGAAAGATTGATGAAACGATCGCCATGTACAAGGAGGCGATGGAATTGGCGACGGGCGTGGCGGAAAAAGTGTCCATCATCAGCGGCATCGGCCAACTGGCGCATCCGGAGGCGTTGAAGCTTGTCCGTACGTATTTGGAAAACAATGAATTGAAGGAAAGCGCGTCGGCGGCTGAACAGACCATCCTTAAAAATCTGAAGGACAATCGCGTAGCCGCTTTGACGGCATCCCATGGCGATGGTTCGATGAAACTCGCCATCGACGGCAAACGCAATTCACGTTGGTCAATCGGCAAACGGCAGGCTGGCGGCGAATGGTTCCAGATTGACATGGGAATCGCCAAGCCGTTGCAAGCCATTGACATCGATGCGGGAGACGAAGGCGAAGACTTCCCAGGCGCGTTGGATGTGATGGTGTCAAACGACGGAAAGGACTGGACGAAACTTATGTCGATGGAATGCAGTTCGCGGCAATACAAGATTCCAATGAATGGAACCTACACACGGTATGTGAAGCTTGTGCTGACGAAGCCGCGGCAACGGTTCTGGTCCATCTGCGAAATGACGGTTGAATTGCCGCCTGTGGCGGAATAAAAAAGAGCCGTGATGGAAATCACGGCTCATAAGATGGAGCGGGTGAAGGGAATCGAACCCTCCTCACCAGCTTGGAAGGCTGGAGCATTACCACTATGCTACACCCGCATTGTTTGCGAAAGTGAATATACTATACAAGTGATTTCTGAATTGACAAGCCGCCAGCCGTGAAAAATCGTGAAAAAGGAACCACGAATTAACACGAACGCACACGAATTTTTATCAAACCACAGATCACACGGATCACACAGATTTTCACTGATTGCCTCGCCGCCGGGCCGACAACATCATAAGGATTCCATAATGAAACAAGACGTTGTTTGTAAAAGATGTAAACGGCTCCGGCAGCTCGGCGGTTCGTCACGCTTCGCGCAAGTGCAAAAGTTGTCGTGAGGAAGCTCGAAGTTAATGGTCTGTTAGTTTCGGTTGCATCGTGAATAGTACGGTCGTTTCCATTTATGGCAAAGAGGAAACGTTAAAAAGGATAGAAAATTATGGATTTAAAGAGCATACAAATTGAAGCGGCGGGAAATGGATTTCCAGCGGAATTGAAGCGAGTCCGCTACAAGAGCGGAGTCGATGGCATGGATGATTGGGCGATGGTGCTGCCGCCGCCGAACAATGGCACGAAATGGCTCGTCTGCATCCATGGCCATGGCAGTTTGGGCGATCAGCTCTATACACGGAAGGATATTCGCGACTGGTATCTGCCGCGTTTTCAAGAACGTGGCTATGGGATTCTGACGCCGACGCTGCGCGGCAATGCATGG